>CAJFFD010000001.1 GCA_904373255.1 uncultured Clostridia bacterium
AAAGTGTATGAAAAGTGAATGAAGTCTTCCGGGCGGAGGGGCATTTACTTGCTTTTTTACCGACGAATGATATAATGTATATAGAAAACAGCGGGAGGCTTGAACGTTATGGCTGAAATTACTGAAAATTCTGTTCCGAAGAGGACGCCGCGATGCATTCGCCGCAATGCGGTTTTGTACACGCTCGGGCGTGCGGCGGTGTTGCTGATGGCTTTGCTCACGGCTGCCGATCTCGTATGTGTTTATCTGCGCGTCGGAACGGAGACGGCGATCGGTCTGATGATTCCGCGAATGGGTGCAATGCTCGGATACAACGGGGCGGGGGCGGCTGCTGTGGTTTGTCAGATCGTTGCGTATGCGGTATTTGCGGCGGCGGTACTGGCGGCTGTTCTGTCTGGCAGAAATTTTGGCTGGAGCATTGCATCCCTGGTAATTTTTTCCGTGGATACGCTGGTGGCTGCGTGGCTGTTCGCCGCTTCTTCGTGCAGCCTCGGATTTTTGCCGTCGTTCATGCTTCATGCCGCGGCGGAAATATTCCTTGTTCTGGCGGTCGGCTGCGGGCACAGTCTGAAAAATGCGGAGTGTGGGGTGCGCGGTGCGCTGCGCCTTGCTTTCGGGCGGATTTCCTGACTGTGAAGCGCAGGCGGTTGCTCCGTGGGATTACCGTAAAAATCAAATTGTCAAAATAAAAAAGAACGGGCAGTCTGTCCGCTCTTTTTTTATTTGCTTATACGATTCAGATTATAAGCGGCGATTTTTGCCCGCGTGCGCCCCTGTGGGAATTCAGTAAATCGAGAAAGCGGTCTGCCGAATAATTGACGACCAATTCGCGGGGGAAGCCTGTCTCCCTGATCAGTTCTTCTGCATAGGTGAAAACTCCGACGTGTGCTGCTCCGTGGCTGTCTGAACCCATAGCAACAAAAACATCCGCTTTTGCGCATAATTTTAAAAGTTCTGAATCGCGCGCTTTGGCGTTTCCGCGGTAACCGCCCGGTGTCAGCGACGCTTCGTTCATTTCGATTGCCGTGCCGAATTCCTTGCAGGCGCGGACGAGTTCCTCCGCAAGCAGCGGATATTTTTCGTCGTCGGGATGACCGATGATATCGATTTTTCCCGTCCGTACAGCGGCTGTCAGACCTGCCGTGTTTTTCTCTGCATTTTTCGGACGAAAACAAACGGGATGCTGGCTTGCGATGATAATGTCTAAAGAGGAGAGGACAACGTCAGATATGCCGAGTCTGCCGTTGGTATCCAGAACATCGGCCTCCGTACCATACAGAATCCGAACGCCGAAGCGATTTTTTTCGGCATATTTCAGATTCAGAAAGTAGTTTTCCGTGGCGGCGCCCGGTATGGAAGGGGAATGATCGGTTACGCCGAGGATTTTTATCCCCCGCTCTGCCGCCGCCCTGGCAAGGTCTGTCACTGTGTCGGTTGTCCAATGTCCGCTCGCAATCGTATGCGTGTGTGTGTCGATAAACGGTTTCATACTTTGATTATATAACCAATTCCCGAAAAAAACAATCAAATAGCCTTTCGTTTCAGAAAAATTTACAAAATTCAACGTGGAATCGTGTTGCAAACGACGAAAAATTAAACGTGTAGTCAGTTTTTCTCCTCGATAAACCACATAATACAACAAAAAATTAACAAAAAACCACAAAAAATTCTTTCATACTATTGACAAGGCGAAAAATGTCAGGTATAATTAAAAAGGAATAAATTAAGGGAGTGGTTTTATATGGCGAAATATTATTCGGATGTTATCGCGATGAAGGACAGGATCGGAAGGCTGAAAGATAATCTTTATAAAAAGATGCCGGAGATCGAGTCTTCGAGGGCGAAACTTATTACCGAATCATATAAAATGACGGAAGGAGAGCCGATCGTTACGCGGCGAGCAAAGGCCTTCCTGCATATCCTGCAGAATATCCCCATCATTATCCGCGATGAGGAGCTGATCGTAGGGAGTACTACGCTTGCTCCGCGCGGCTGCCAGACTTATCCGGAATTTTCTTATGAATGGCTGGAAGCGGAGTTTGACACCGTTGCAACGCGTAAGGCAGACCCCTTTTATATTTCAGAGGAAGCAAAAAAAGAAATCGCGGAAGCGGATAAGTATTGGAAGGGGAAAACGACGAGCGAATTAGCGACTGCGTATATGGCTCCCGAGGCAATCCGTGCGATCGATCATAATATGTTCACGCCCGGCAACTATTTTTATAACGGCGTCGGGCATGTCACCGTGCATTACGATTGGGTTCTTGCGGTCGGGTTCAAAGGAATTGCCGCAAAGGCGAAAAAAGCTCTTGATGCGCTGAACTTCGGCGACGCCGAATATGCGCGCCGTTCGCACTTCCTGAATGCGGTGATCATGAGCTGCGAAGCGGCGATCATCTATGCAAAGAGATATGCGGCGCTGGCGCGGGAAATGGCGGCGAAGGAGTCGAATTCCCGGCGCAAAGCGGAACTGCTCCGCATCGCAGATAACTGCGAGAACGTTCCCGAAAACGGAGCGCGCGATTTCTGGGAGGCGTGCCAGTCCTTCTGGTTCGTGCAGCAGCTGTTGCAGATCGAGTCGAGCGGGCACTCCATTTCGCCCGGCAGGTTCGACCAGTACATGTATCCTTATTATTGTAAGGATATAGAGAGCGGCAAGATCACCCGCGAATTTGCGCAGGAACTCATCGACTGCATTTGGATAAAACTCAACGACCTGAATAAGTGCCGCGACGCGGCGAGCGCGGAGGGTTTTGCCGGATACAGCTTGTTCCAGAACCTGATCGTCGGCGGGCAGAACGCGGAAGGGGTGGATGTTACGAACGACCTTTCGTTCATGTGTATCACTGCATCGCTGCATGTGCAGCTGCCGCAGCCTTCCCTGTCCATCCGCGTATGGAACAACAGCCCGCACGACCTTTTGATTCATGCGGCGACTCTGACGCGTACCGGCGTAGGCTTGCCTGCCTATTACAACGACGAGGTGATTATCCCTTCGCTGATGAGCAGAGGACTCACCTTGGAGGATGCGCGCGAGTACAACATTATCGGCTGCGTCGAGCCGCAGAAGGCTGGTAAGACGGAAGGCTGGCACGATGCGGCGTTCTTTAACATGTGCCGCCCGCTCGAACTCGTATTTTCGGACGGTATGGACAAGGGCGAGCTTGTCGGCGTGCATACCGGCGACGTGACCAAGTTCAAGACCTTCGACGAGTTCTACGACGCATATAAGAAACAGATGAATTACGCGATCTCCCTGCTCGTCAATGCGGACAATGCCATCGACGTGGCGCACGCGACGCTGTGTCCGCTCCCGTTCCTTTCGGGAATGATCGAGGACTGCATCGGGCGCGGCAAATCTGTGCAGGAGGGCGGCGCGATCTACAACTTTACGGGGCCGCAGGGCTTCGGCATCGCCAACATGGCGGATTCCCTCTATGCAATCAAGACGCTCGTATTCGATAAGAAGGAAGTTACCCTCGCCGAGTATAAGCAGGCGTTGGAAGACAATTACGGCAAGGGGCTGGACGCGGAGAAGACGCAGAAGGTCGTCGCCGAAGTCGTAAGAGAACTGTCCGCCTCGGGCAGGAAGGTTTCCGAAGAGGAGATCGCCGCGGCTGTCGGCTCACTCGTGAACGGTTCGGATAAATACGACAAATTGTTGGAAAAGATCGACGCTGTGCCGAAGTACGGCAATGATATCCCCGAAGTGGATGCCTTCGCGCGCGACGTTGAATATACCTATGCGAAGCCGTTGGAAACATATAAAAACCCGCGCGGCGGCATGTTCCAGGCGGGAATGTATCCCGTTTCGGCAAACGTGCCGTTGGGCGCACAGACGGGGGCTACTCCCGACGGTAGGCTGGCTGGCAAGCCGGTCGCGGACGGCGTTTCTCCTTCCGCCGGCAAGGACGTGCATGGCCCGACCGCTGCGGCGAATTCGGTTGCGCGGCTGGATCATTACATTGCGTCCAACGGTACGCTGTTCAACCAAAAATTCCATCCTTCTGCATTGAGCGGCAGACAGGGGCTGGAAAATTTCGTGGCGCTCATCCGTTCCTATTTTGACCAGAAGGGCAGCCATATGCAGTTCAACGTAGTATCCAGGGAAACCCTTTTGGACGCGCAGAAATATCCCGAAAAATATAAGCACCTCGTCGTCCGCGTTGCGGGATACAGCGCTTTCTTTACGACGCTGTCGAGGAGTTTGCAGGACGATATCATCAACCGCACCGAGCAGGGAATGTAATTATGGCGGAAAATTATTTAGACACAAAGGGCAGGATCTTCGATATACAAAGATTCTCCATTCACGATGGAAAGGGGATACGAACCATCGTTTTTTTGAAGGGGTGCGTTCTTCGCTGCAAATGGTGCTGCAATCCCGAGTCGCAGGAATATAAAATCCAGACGATGCTTGTGCAGGGCAAACCGAAAACAATCGGCGAAGACGTTACCGCCCGCGAGGTTTTGGAAGTCGTTGAGAAGGACAGACCGTACTACAGACGCAGCGGCGGCGGACTTACGCTTTCGGGCGGAGAGAGTCTTTGTCAGCCGGACTTTTGCGAAGCGCTGCTGCGCGGGGCAAAGGAGCGGGGGCTGCGTACTGCATTGGAAAGCATGGCGTGCGCGGATTATAAAGTCATAGAACGCATGTTGCCCTATCTCGACCAGTATTTGATGGATATAAAGCATACCGACCCGTTGAAGCATAAGGAGTTTACGGGCAGAAGCAACGAACTGATGCTGGAAAATGCAAAAAAAGTTGCGGCGAGCGGAATGACGGAATTGATCATCCGCGTGCCGGTCATCCCGACATTCAATGCGACGGAAAGGGAGATCGAGGGTATTGCGAAGTTTGCGGCGTCGCTTCCCGGCGTGAAAAAGCTGCATCTCCTTCCTTACCATCGGTTGGGGCAGGACAAATATGAGGGGCTTGGGCGAGATTACGAGATGAAGCACATCGTTCCGCCGTCGAGCGACACGATGAATAAACTTCTTGCGGCGGCGAAGGCTGTGTCCGGTTTGGATTGCCAGATAGGAGGCTGATATGGACGTAAATGATTTGATCAGCGATAAGAGCGGAAAAATGCGCATCGTGCAGGAACTCGTTCCCGGCAAGCAGATCACGCTGGCGCATATCATCGCCAATCCGGACAAAGTTCTGTATCAGAAACTCGGCTTGAACCCGGCGGTGGATTACAGTCAGTCGGCTATCGGCATCGTGACGGTCAGTCCGGCGGAAACGGCGATCATCCTCGGCGATATTTCCATTAAATCGTCGGGCGTGGATCTCGGGTTTGTCGACCGCTTCAGCGGCACGCTGATCGTGACGGGCACGGTCTCTCAGGTGGAAGCGGCGCTCGATGCACTCATTAAATACAGTTCGGAAGTGCTCGGCGTCAGTTGCTGCGCCATAACAAAGACTTGATATTATGCGTAAAATTGTTCTGATGGGCAGGAGCGGCGCGGGAAAAACGACGCTCACACAAGCGCTTCGCGGCGAAAAGCTGACGTATCATAAAACGCAGTATGTCAATTTTCAAGGCGCGCTCATCGATACCCCGGGCGAATATGTGGAAACAAAGAGACTCGGATATGCGCTTGCGCTGTACGCTTACGAAGCGGATGTGGTGGGGTTGCTCCTTTCTGCAACGGAACCCTTCTCCCTGTATCCGCCGAATGTGACCTGTATGGTCAATCGCGAGGTCGTGGGTATCGTTACAAAGACGGACGATCCTTCGGGCGACCCGCAGCAGGCTGCCGCATGGCTGAAACTCGCCGGGTGCGGAAAGATATTTTTTGTGTCTTCCGTGTCGGGGGAGGGCATCGCCGATATTTTTGAATATCTGCGGGAGCCGAATGATGTGCTTCCGTGGGATAAAACCAAACAAAAACAACAAAAACAACAAAATCAAAGCAGTTTTCAAAAAAATATTTGATTAAAGTGTTGACTTTTGTGGTTTTATGTTATATAATGAATTTGAAAAATAAATCAAATAAACAGGAGAGTCAAAATGGTCAACGAGTACGAGATCAAAAAAGAGATCTGTGATATCGGTAAGCGCATCTACAATCGCGGGATGGTTGCGTCGAATGACGGCAACATTTCCGTGAAGCTGAACGATCACGAATTCCTCTGCACCCCGACGGGTGTCAGCAAAGGGTTCATGACGCCCGAATTTATCTGCAAAGTTGACGAAAACGGTAACGTTTTGCAGGCGAACAAAGGGTTCAAGCCTTCTTCCGAAATCAAGATGCATATGCGCGTCTATAAGGAAAGACCCGACGTCAATTCGGTCGTGCATGCGCACCCGATGTACGCCACCTCCTTTGCGATTGCGGGTATTCCGCTGACGCAGCCGATCATGCCCGAAGCGGTTATTGCGCTGGGATGTGTTCCCATCGCGGAATACGGTACGCCCTCCACAAACGAAATCCCGGATGCAGTTTCGAAGTATCTGCAGCATTTTGATGCTGTGCTTTTGGCGAACCACGGCGCGCTGGCTTATTCCGATTCTTTGCTGAACGCTTATCATAAGATGGAGTCGGTTGAGTTCTATGCGCAGCTTCTGTTCCTTTCCAAGCAGCTCGGCGGCCCGAAGGAACTGTCCAAAGAGCAGGTCGAAAGGCTGTATGAAATTCGCCGTAAGTTCGGTATGAAGGGTAAACATCCTGCCGATCTTTGCCCGAATGCGAAAGAGGGCAAGCCCAGCTGCCATTCCTGCGGCGGTTGCTCGTCCGGCAAGAGCGCAAGCGATGCCGATTTGGTTTCGGAAATCACGAAAAAGGTCATGAAGGAACTCGGTCTTTGATATGGACGAGCGGGCAATTGCAGCCGCGGTTGAAAAAATTGTACGCGGCTTAAAACCCGAGGGGGAGCATTCCTGTAAATGTAGCGCCTTTAAGCTGACGTTGGATAAGGCAAAGAGGCTGTGCGAAGCAGTCGAAGCGCGGGCAAAGGAAATGGGCGTCAAGGCTGTCGTCGCGGTTGCGGACAACGGCGGAAATCCGGTTGCCGTACAGTCGATGGACGGGGCGTATCTCGCAAGTTGGGATATAGCCTTGCAGAAGTCGTATACCGTAGTTGCCTTGAAGATGTCCACAAAGGAGCTCGCTGCTTTGGCGGCACCCGGTGCGCCTCTCTACGGCATACAGTTTACGAACCAGGGTAAGATCGTCATTTTCGGCGGTGGAGAACCTTTGGTTGCCGGCGGCAAGATCGTCGGAGGATTGGGTGTCAGCGGCGGTACGGCTGAACAGGATACTGCACTTGCCGCTTACGGCAGAGATCGATTTAAGGAGATGACGGAATGTTGAACGAGCAGGCAGTTCAGGAGATTGTAAAAGAAGTCGTCGCAAAACTGAATCTCGGTACAGAAACAGAAACGGGCATGGGGATTTTCACCGACATGAATGAGGCGATCGCGGCAGCAAAAAAGGCGCAGGCGATCCTTCACAGGATGTCGATGGATCAGCGGGAAAAGATTATTTCTTCAATCCGTAAAAAGACATTGGAGAATGCCGAAACATTGGCGCGCATGGCGGTCGATGAAACGGGCATGGGCAATGTCGGGCATAAAATTTTAAAACACAGGCTTGTTGCGGAAAAAACGCCGGGAACAGAGGATATTACGACGACTGCTTGGTCTGGTGACCGCGGACTCACTCTTATCGAGATGGGGCCGTTCGGGGTGATCGGGGCGATTACGCCTTGCACAAACCCGAGTGAAACAGTCATTTGCAACAGCATAGGCATGATTGCGGGCGGCAACACGGTTGTGTTCAACGCGCATCCTGCAGCGATCAAAACTTCGAATTATGCTGTCAGGATGATCAACGAAGCGTGCGTCGAAGCGGGCGGGCCGGAAAATGTGGCTTGTTCCCTCGTCAAGCCGACGATGGAATCGAGCGCGATCATGATGAAGCATAAAGATATACAGCTGATCGCAGCGACCGGCGGCCCGGGTGTCGTTACGGCAGTTCTTTCCTCCGGGAAACGCGGCATCGGCGCAGGCGCGGGAAATCCTCCCGCTCTTGTCGATGAAACGGCGGATATACGCAAAGCAGCAGAGGACATTGTAAACGGTTGCACGTTCGACAATAATCTTCCCTGCATTGCGGAAAAAGAAGTGGTGGCTGTCGATTCGATTGCCGATGAGCTGATGAATTACATGCTCACGGAGCAGGGGTGCTACCTTGCCAGCAAGGAGGAGCAGGAAAAACTTATTGCCACGGTTCTTACGCCGAAGGGGTTGAACCGCAAATGCGTCGGAAGGAGTGCAAAGGTGCTCCTCGGCATGACCGGCGTGGAAGTTCCCGACAGCATTCGCTGCATCATTTTTGAGGGCGAAAAAGAACATCCGCTTATTTCGACGGAATTGATGATGCCGATCCTCGGTATTGTCCGCGCCAAAGATTTTGACGACGCGGTGGAAAAAGCGGTGTGGCTGGAACATGGCAATCGCCATTCCGCGCATATTCATTCCAAAAACGTTGACAACATAACGAAATACGCAAAGGCGATCGACACGGCGATTCTCGTGAAAAACGGGCCGTCTTATGCGGCAATCGGATTCGGCGGCGAAGGGTTCTGCACTTTTACGATTGCGAGCAGAACGGGCGAGGGACTTACCTCGGCGGCAACCTTCACCAAGCGCCGCAGGTGCGTAATGAGCGACAGCCTGTGCATTCGTTGAATATTTAAGGAGATGGACATGGATACAAGCAACAAAAATATTGAAGAAATTGTCCGCAGGGTGCTTGAAAATATGACGGGCGGAGCGAAGGCTTCTGCGCCTGCGGCAGCTTCTTCCGGGGCGGCTCTCCCCAAAACGGCGCGCGTTGCCATGCTGGTGGAGAAAGAAAAATATGAAATTAAAGAATATCCGCTTCCCGAAGTCGGAGACAACGATATTCTCGTGAAGGTCGAAGGCTGCGGCATCTGCGGTACCGATGCGCATGAATTCAAGCGCGACCCGTTCAATTTGATCCCGGTCGTTTTGGGACACGAAGGAACGGGTGAAATCGTGAAAATGGGCAAGAATGTCAAAAAGGACAGCGCCGGCAAAGATCTGCACCTCGGGGATAAAGTCGTCACCTGCATGATCTTTAAAGACAATCCCGACATCACGATGTTCGACCTCAACAAGCAGAATGTGGGCGGGGCAGACGTATACGGTCTTCTCCCCGACGACGATATTCACTTTAACGGTTGGTTCTCCGATTATTTGCTCGTCCGCGGCGGCAGCACGATTTTCAATGTCAGCGACTTGGATTTATATTCGAGAATTCTGATAGAACCGTGCGCTGTTTTGGTGCATGCTGTGGAGCGCGCAAAAACGACGGGTATCCTCCGTTTCAACAGCAGAGTGGTCGTGCAGGGCTGCGGGCCGATCGGTCTGATCTGCATTGCCGTTTTGCGCACGATGGGCATTGAAAATATAACTGCGGTGGACGGGGAAGAAAAGCGCCTTGCGTTTGCCAAAGAAATGGGCGCCGATAAGACGGTGAATTTCAAAGAATACAAGGGTATCGAAAACCTTGCAAAGGCTGTGGAAGATACTTTTGGCGGTCATCTTGCCGATTTTGCATTCCAATGCACCGGTTCGCCCGTGGCTCATTCCAACATTTATAAATTTATCCGTAGCGGCGGCGGGTTGTGCGAACTGGGATTCTTCATCAACGGCGGCGACGCTACGATTAACCCGCACTTTGACATTTGCGCGAAAGAGATCACAACGGTCGGGTCTTGGGTATATACCCTCCGCGATTATGCGACGACTTTTGATTTTCTGAAAAGAGCAAAGGGCATCGGGCTTCCTATGGATAAACTGATCACGCATACCTTCCCGCTTGAAGAGATCAACGAAGCGCACAGAACAAATCTGCGCATGGAAGGTCTGAAGATCGCCATTATCAATAAGTAAAAGGTAAATTATGGCAAAGGCAGTCGGGATCATCGAAGTTTTTGGTTTGGCTTGCGCGTTTGTCGCTTCGGACGCAGGTTGCAAAGCGGCGGACGTGACCGTCGAAAATTTTGATAAAAATAAACCAGCGAACGCGGACAAATTACCCGTGCCGTTGATCGTTTGCATTAAATTCCGCGGGGATGTTGCCGCGGTAGAAGCAGCGATCGAGGCAGCGGCGGCGGCGGCGGAAAAATTAACGGGAGTCGTCAGCAAGTACGTTATCGCGAACCCCGAAGACGGCACGCAGAAGATGTTGAAGCTCAACGCCTTCGACAAAAATTAAGAAAATTCATCGGATAACTTTTAGGAGGATATATAGTTATGGCTAAGGAAGCATTGGGAATGATCGAAACCAGAGGTCTGGTTGCAGCGATCGAAGCGGCAGATGCCATGGTCAAAGCGGCTGAAGTTACGCTGATCGGCACCGAGAAGATCGGTAGCGGGTTGGTGAGCGTCATGGTTCGCGGCGACGTCGGCGCTGTAAACGCAGCTGTCGAAGCGGGCGCAACGAACGCATCCAGGCTCGGCGAATTGGTCGCGAAGCACGTCATTCCCCGCCCTCATGCAGACGTTGAAAAAATACTCCCTAAACTGTAATTGTCTGGGTTAGCCGGAGGACATAATGGAAAAATCACTCGGTTTTATCGAAATATCCGGCGTAACGGCGGCGATAGATGCGCTCGACATCATGTGTAAAACAGCGGATGTCGAATTGGTTACATGGGAAAGGAAACTCGGCGGCCGATTGGTAACGCTTATCGTAAAAGGCTCGGTATCGGCTGTTACGGAGGCTGTCGAAGCGGCGGCGGCGCATGCGATCAAAAAACCGGTCGCCAAAGCCGTAATTGCAAATCCGCACCCTGAAACGGAGCGGCTTGTAGCGCTTTCCGCTTCGCGCCTTGCAAAGAAAAACGGCAAGGATGTGCCGATGGTACACGATACCTGATACAACGGTAGTTCGGGCGTTGACGCCCAAAATACAAATAAAAATTGTCAAATATCTCTAAAGGAGGAGAAACAAAATGTCTTTGGAAGCATTGGGAATGATCGAAACGAGAGGTTTGGTTGCCGCTATCGAGGCTGCCGATGCCATGCTCAAAGCTGCAAACGTTACGCTGATCGGCACCGAGAAGATCGGTAGCGGGTTGGTGAGCGTCATGGTTCGCGGCGATGTCGGCGCGGTCAATGCGGCTGTCGAAGCGGGCGCTACGAATGCGTCTAAACTCGGCGAATTGGTTGCGAAGCACGTCATTCCTCGCCCTCATTCTGATGTTGAAAAGATCCTTCCTACGCTCAACAAGTAATTGCCGTAGCGGGAAGAGGATTTTCAGTATTGCGGAACGGTTCCACCCCGCCGTAACGGCGGGGTGAAGGAAACCGTTCGGATGATGACGTTTATTTGAGTTCCGTCGAAATCGGCGGAAAGGTTTTTTGTACGCTTTTTCCGGTATATACCGATGCGGTAATGTATCGGGAATATCCGAATAGGCGATCGGGGTTGGTTTTATGGTTGAAGAAAAGACGGTCGAATTGATAACAAAGCTTGTGTTGAAATCGTTGGAAGAGCAACAGGAATCCGGGAGTGGTTTTTTGGTGCCCGTCGGCGTATCGGCAAGGCATGTACACCTCACCCAAGAAGATGTGGAAACGCTGTTTGGCCCCGGGCATACGCTGCATAAGAAAAAGGAGCTGATGGGCGGTCAGTTTGCGGCGGAGGAGTGCGTGACGATCGTCGGATTGAAGCTCCGAGCCATTGAAAATGTGCGTGTTTTAGGCCCTTGCAGAAAAAAATCGCAGGTAGAAATATCCGCAACCGACGCGCTGAAGCTCGGTGTCAAAGCGCCGATCCGCGAATCCGGCAACATTGCAGGAAGCGCTCCGATCGCGTTAGTGGGGCCGCGGGGCGCCATTTATATGAAGGAAGGCTGCATCATCGCAAAACGCCACATTCATATGTCGCGCAAGGATGCCGAAGCGGCCGGCGTAAAGGATGGTGACGTTGTGTCCGTGCGTGCGGATAATGAACGCGGGACAATATTCAATCATGTGCAAATCCGCGTTGACGATAGTTTTACGTTGGAAATGCACATTGATACGGACGAGGCGAACGCCGCCAAGATTTCGACAGGAATGACTGTCAGGATCATTTGAGCGAGGAGATGTCGTATGATTATCGGAAAGGTTATCGGCAGCGTAGTTTCGACACGGAAATGTGACAATCTTGTCGGAAATAAATTTATGATCGTCGAGCCGATTCCCAGTTTGAAAGTTTCGCACAGGATCGTGGCGATCGATAAAATCGGCGCCGGCATCGGTGAATTTGTATTGGTGGCGCAGGGTAGTGCCGCCAGGATCGGTTGCGGAATGGATACGGCTCCCGTTGATGCGGCGATCGTGGGTATTCTTGACGAAGGACAAAATTTGGAGTAACGGCTGTTTATGGAGATAAAAGAACTGGCCGACATTTTGCAACGGAACGGCGTTGTCGGCGCCGGCGGTGCCGGGTTTCCTACATATGCAAAGTTGGATAAACGCGCCGAAACAATCATTATGAACTGCGCGGAGTGTGAGCCTTTGCTCAAATTGCACCGTCAGTTATTGGAAAAGCATGCGGATGAGATCGTGTCCGTATTCCACCTGATCATGGAAACGGTGGGGGCGAAAGAGGCGATCATCGGCATTAAAAAGGCATATAAAAAGACTATTGAAGCCTTGAAAGGTGTTATACCGCAGTATCCGGGGGTAAGACTCGGACTTTTGGACGAGGTATATCCTGCAGGCGACGAAGTCGTTTTGATATACGAAGTTACGGGCAAAGTCGTCCGCCCCGGCGGGCTGCCCATTGAGAGCGGCGTCATTGTATTCAATGTCGAAACGCTCTACAACCTTTACCGCGCGCTGCATAAGCAGGAGCCGGTAGTGGATAAACTTGTCAGCGTGGTTGCGGAAGTTAATTCGCCTGTTACGGTCAGGATGCCTCTCGGTGCAACGGTTGAAGAGGCGGTAGCGTTGGCGGGCGGCGCACGAATCAAAAATCCCGTTTATTTCGTGGGCGGGCCCATGATGGGGAATATCATGCCGGGTACCGCGCCGATTACAAAGACGACGAATGCGATCCTCGTTCTTCCGGAAAACCATTATTTGGTGCAGCGTAAGCGTGCCAATACAGAGGTTATGCTCAAACGCGCGGCGGCGAGCTGCTGCCAATGCAGCATGTGTACGGATTTATGCCCGCGTCATTTGTTGGGGCATCCCATCCAACCGCATCTGTTTATGCGCGCGGCGACCTGTAAGGATGTTCAGGATCCGAATATTTTTCTCGATACATTTTTCTGCTGTTCCTGCGGACTTTGCGAATTGTATTCCTGTTTCCAGGGTCTTTCGCCCCGCACTTTGATGGCGGAGTATAAAAACGGACTTCGCGCTGCAGGAATAAAAGCTCCGCAGGTACAGGCAGCGCCCGTTTCCCCTGCAAGGGAATTCCGTAAAGCGCCGATGAAGCGTTTGATGGCGCGGCTGGATTTGGCGAAGTACGATGTTTCCGCGCCGTTGCAGGACGAATGTGTCGCGGTCGGAAGCGTAAAAATACCCCTGCGCCAGCATATCGGCGCTCCGGCGGTTGCCGCGGTCAAAGCCGGCGATATGGTTGAGCGCGGGCAGGTCATCGCGGCTCCCGCAAGCGGTTTAAGCGTTGCAATCCATGCTTCCATATCGGGGCGTGTGCGTTCGGCGGATGCAAATTTCATTATAATCGATAAGGCAGAGAGGTAACCTATGAGCAGAGCAATCGGAATGGCGGAATTCAAAACAGTATCTGCCGGCATGACTGCGGCCGATACTATGGTAAAAACCGCGGATGTGGATATTATTGAGGCGGAAACTGTCTGCCCCGGGAAGTATATCGTTATTATCACGGGCGAGCTGTCCGCGGTGAATGCTTCGGTTGAGGCGGCAAAAACAGTGCATTCGATGCATCTGATCGATTCTTTTGTCCTCGGCAATCCCGCAGACGAAATTTTCCCAGCGATTTATGGTGCCTCGAAGGTCGAAATCGTCAATTCACTGGGCATCATCGAGACGTACGACGCAGCTGCGATCATCGTTGCCGCTGATCAGGCAGCAAAGACTGCCGAAGTTTCGTTAATTGAGATCAGGCTTGCGCGCGGAATGTGCGGTAAGAGCTATCTTTTGATTACCGGCGAAGTCGCTGCGGTAGAAGCGGCGATTGCGCGCGCTCAAAAAGCGGTTGAACCGCGCGGAATGTATCTGGATAGTTCCGTAATTGCACGGCCCGATAAGAAACTGATCGATCAGATTTTATAATATGCTTTTGGGTTCGGCGCATTATTGCTCCGAACCTTTTGTGCTTATTTTTGCTGTAAAAAAGAAAAAGGGGAAAGATCGATGTTCGCAATCGAGAGAAGAAATGCAATCCTCGCCGCGCTGAAGGAAGAAAAGCACGTCGTGGTCAGCGAACTTGCCAAACAATTTGATGTTTCGGAAGAAACCATCCGACGCGATCTTGATAAGCTTGAAAAAGAAGGATACGTCGTGAAAACTTACGGCGGAGCCGTTATCAGCGAAGGCGCGGCAATCGAGCTGCCGTATGTAGTGCGCAAGAAGGCAAATGTCGAAGCAAAACAGAAGATCGCAGAGCTTGCCGCCGAACTGATCATGGATGGAGACACGCTGATTTTAGACGCAAGCTCTACAGCGCTCTTTATCGCGCAAAAAATAAAGACAAAAAAGGACATTACGCTTTTGACAAACTCGTTGGAGGTTCTGATGGAACTTTCCGATGTCACGGGTTGGAAAATACTTTCCACGGGCGGGTCGCTGAAAGAGCGGTCGTGCGCGCTGATCGGAAGCCAGGCAGAGGAGTGCTTGGAGCGCTTTCATGTTGATAAAGCATTTATTTCCTGTAAGGGCGTAGACGCGGAGCACGGTTTTTCCGACAGCAGCGATGCGCATGCGGCTGTCAAACGAAAGATGATTGCGGCGGCGTCGCAGGTATTTTTTGCGGTAGATTCTTCTAAATTCGGAAAACTTTCCTTCACATCGATCAGCGGTTTTTCGGGCGTCGACGCCGTAATCACGGAAAACTGCCCGAACGAAGACTGGAACAGGCTTTTCATCACAAACGACATCGAGTGCATTTATCCGAGAGGTAACGGAAATGGCTGAAACGCGCGTTATCTGTTTTGCAAACAATAAAGGCGGAAGCGGAAAGTCCACGACTTGTTCAAACGTCGGCTATTTTATGGCGTCGGAAGGCAAAAAAGTTTTGCTGATCGACGGGGATATGCAATTGAATTTGTCCCTCGCGTATTTTGACGAGGAAAAAGTTCTTTCTCTTGCCGCAGGAGACAAAAATCTGTACTGCGCAATCAGAAAGCAGGACGATTTGACGGATTATGTGCTGCCGACGGAATATGAAAATTTGGATATAGTCCCTTCGTCTACGCTGATGAGTTCTATTGAATTTGAGTTGTTTTCCAAGTGGCAGAGAGAATACGTTCTGAAGAAATGTTTGCAAAAATTGAAGGAGTCCGGCAAGTACGATTATATTTTGATCGATTCTCCGCCCACGCTCGGCGGTTGGGTCATGAATATTTTGGCTGCGTCGGACTATCTGGTCGTTCCGGTCGAAGCAAGCCCGTGGGGATTATTCGGATTGTCGAATTTGTTTGAATTTTTATCCGAGGCAAAAGGTGTGGCTCCCGATTTAAAAATAGCGGGTATTGCTGTAACCAAAGTAGACGGAAGAAAAAATTACTTCAAGCAGACGATGGAGACATTAAAGGAACTTCCCGCGCGCGTTTTTGGCACGCAAATTCATCTTGACAGCAATATTGAATGGGCGCAGGACAACAGTAAACCGGTCGGGAAGTATAAGAGAAGTTCAAGAAGTAGTAAAGAATACAGCGAATTAACCAAGGAGGTCATCGAGGTATGCCGATAGGAAATGCAAGCATCAAACGCGCTACGGGCGCGATCGAAAAAACCGGCGAAAAGAGCAAGAAAAATTTGTTCCGTGCGGAAACCGTTCTTTCTGAAATAGAGATCGATACGATTAAAGGAGTTTTGGACGGGGCGGCGCCGGCAGAGCTGATCAGGTCTATTAAAAAATACGGAGTGCTTCATCCGGTTTTTGTCCTCCGTGACGGAGAGTCTTTTACTTTGCTGTCAGGGAAGAAGCGGATTCAGGCGGCAAAGGCTGCCGGATTGACGGCGATCAAGGCGCTGGTTCTTACGCTGGAGGGGAGCGGTGCGCAAGCTGCAAAAAAGGATGCGGCGTTGCGTTTCTGCAGCGCGGAATTAGGTTCGGAAATTGCCGTTGCGGCGGAGCAAAAGGAATCCGTTTCGAATATCCATGAAGAAAAATTTAATGCAATCCGCAGCATCGGCAGCGATCTTCCCGATTATTTGCTTTAATATTATTATCCCCGGTGAAAAACGATGAAGAGTTTCGACATAAAAACAAAAATATATTTCGGTGACAATGCGATCGGGCGCTTAAAGGAAATTCCGTATAAGCGTGTCCTGATCATAACGGATAAATTCTTTTCGGGCAACGAACTTTTACGGCTTGTGACGCAGCCGTTAGCGGAAACAGGCAAGGAATATCGGGTATTTAACGATGTTGTTCCCGATCCCCCGGTGGAAAAAATTGTAGGGGGAGTGAAGGTTGTTCTCGACTACAAGCCGGACTGCCTTATTGCAATCGGCGGAGGCTCCGTAATTGATTCGGCGAAGGCGATCCGCGAATTTTCCGTTAAGATGGATGAAAGCGAAAAAATTGCCTTGATCGCCATTCCTACGACGAGCGGCACCGGTTCAGAAGTGACCGCGTTTTCCGTGATCACCGATTCGGTTCATCATATCAAATATCCGCTCGTATCGGAGAGCATGTTGCCCGAAGAGGCGATTTTGGACGAGGAATTCGTCAAAAGCGTTCCGCCCAATGTTACGGCGGATACGGGCATGGACGTTCTCACTCACGCAGTGGAAGCATACACGAGCATCAACAACAACGAATTTTCTGCCGCCTTGGCGGAAAAGGCAATCGAGATATGCGGCGCATTTTTGCTTCGAGCCTATCTCGACGGCAACGATTGGCATGCGCGCCGCAAGATGCATGTTGCGTCCTGTTTGGCTGGTTTGGCTTTCAATTCGGCGTCGCTCGGTTTGAATCACGGAATGGCGCATCAGCTTGGTGCAAATTTCCATATTCCGCACGGGCGCGCAAATGCAATGTTACTTCCTCACATCATCGAGTACAATAGCGGAATCAATATACATTCCCGCAGTCAAAAAGAGTATCCGAAGCAGGTGGAAAAATATGTTTCCATTGCGCGGTTGTTGGGGTTGCAGAACTTTAATACGATTACGACTGTACGCGCTTTCGTCAACTGGGTGCAGTTCATGGATAAAGAAATGAATATACCGCTGTCCGTCTCGCAGATCGGAAATATAACGGAGAGCGAATACCGTTCTAAAATCCCTGCAATGGCGGAAGCTGCGCTCGCAGACGGATGCACGGCAACAAATCCGAAAGTTCCTACCAAGGCTGATATTATCAATATTTACGAAAATCTTTGGTAAAAATTCTTTTATACGCAATAGAACGACTGTTTTGTAGAGTACTGTGTGTGACGTATTTTTGCAATTTTGCGATAAAATGAATTCAAAGGGTAAAATTTTTAAGCGTTAAAATCTTTTACTTTTTTTGCGGAATGCTATATAATATTAAGCGGGTAATCGCGGGGATGCCGCGGTATGCCGCGGGCATTCTGTTTGCGGTAAATGCAAAATAATGGAAGAAACGAGGTTTATTATGGCGAAAGCAAATGCGAACGCAGAGGCGGAAAAGACGAATCCGTTTTTGGAGAAGATCAAGGAGAAAGCAGCGGCGCTCAATAAGCGTATTGTGCTGTGCGAGGGCGAGGACAGCCGCGTTGTAAAGGCGGCGTCTGACGCGGTGAAACAGAAGATCGCACGGATCGTTCTGCTCGGCAATCCCGAGGAAATCAAAAAGGCGAATCCGGATATTGATTTGTCCGGTGTCGATATTGTTGACCCCGCAACAAGCGAAAAAAGGAGCGAATACGCCTCGCTTTTATATAACTTGCGGAAAGCGAAAGGAATGACGGAAGAAGAGGCGGAAAAACTTTCGTATGACAACACTTATTTCGGTGTTCTGATGCTGAAGGCGGGCGATGTAGACGGCTTGGTTTCCGGGGCTTGCCATTCTACGGCAAACACTTTGCGCCCGGGGCTTCAGATCGTGAAGGCTGCACCCGGCGTTCCTTTGGTTTCCAGTTACTTTCTTATGATTGCGCCCGCGTGCGGAAATCAGTATTGCGAAGATGGCGCCTTCATTTACTCGGATTGCGGACTGAATGAAAACCCGACGAGCGAGCAGTTGGCTGATATTGCGATCATTTCTGCGAAAACGGCGGAAAAAATCGCAGGACTGGATCCGAAGGTGGCGATGCTTTCCTTCTCGACGAAAGGAAGTGCAAAACATGCGGATATTGATAAGGTAACTGCGGCGCTGAAACTTGCAAAAGAAAAGGCGCCCGAGCTTATGATCGACGGTGAATTGCAGCTTGATGCGGCGATTGTTCCTTCTGTTGCAAAATCGAAAGCACCGGGGTCAAAAGTTGCCGGGCATGCCAATGTTTTGATTTTTCCCGATCTTGACGCCGGCAATATCGGATATAAACTTACGGAACGCCTTGGCGGGTTTCAGGCGGTCGGGCCGCTTTGCCAGGGTTTTGCAAAACCTATCAACGATCTTTCCCGCGGTTGCAAGGCGGAAGATGTAGTGGCTGCCGTTGCAATTACAGCACTGCAAACGCAGCTCTGAAACCAGTCAAAAAAAACAAGAATCAGGCAATTCGGAGGGAATGAAAATGAAAATTTTGGTTGTAAATGCCGGCAGTTCTTCTCTTAAATATCAGCTCATCGATATGGATACGGAGGAAGTGATCGCAAAGGGCGGTTGCGAGAGGATCGGCATCCGCGGCTCCGCTTTGAAACATAAGACTGCGAAGGGTGAAACGGTTATCGAAAAGGATATGCCGAACCATAAGGTAGCCATAAAGATGGTTTTGGACGCCTTGGTCGATAAAGAATACGGAGCGATTCGTTCGATGAAGGAGATCGATGCGGTCGGGCATCGGCTCGTACACAGCGGTGAAGATTTCAATAAATCGGTTTTATTGACGGATGAGGTTCTGGAGATTTGCCGCCGCAATGCAGAATTGGCACCTTTGCATCAGCCTGCCAACCTTCTCGGTATTGAGGCGTGCAAGGAGGTTATGCCCGATACCCCTATGGCGCTCGTTTTTGATACGGCGTTCCATTCCACGATGCCGCAGTACGCCTATATGTATGCGATCGATTACGACGATTATGTGAATTTCAAAATCCGCAGATATGGTTTTCATGGCACCAGCCATAAGTATGTTTCGCAGGAAGCAATTCGCTACCTCGGCAAGAAAGCAGAGGATACAAAAATTATCACATGCCATCTCGGCGGGGGCTCTTCGATCAGCGCAATACAAGGCGGAAAGAGTGTGGATACAAGTATGGGATTTACGCCGCTTGCGGGCGTTCCGATGGGTACGCGTTCGGGCGATATTGACCCGGCGGTTTTGGAATATCTTGCGGCGAAGAAAAATTATACCCTCCTCGATTGCAATGAGTATCTCAATAAAAAATGCGGCGTTGCCGGTGTCAGCGGCATTTCCAGCGATTTTCGCGATCTCACGAAAGCTGCCGACGAGGGCAATGCGCGTGCAAAACTTGCCATCGATATGTTTGTCTATGCCTGCAAAAAATATATCGGCAGCTATGTTGCTGCGATGGATGGGCTGGATTGCCTCGTCTTTACTGCCGGCATCGGTGAAAACACATGGCAGGTTCGTAAAGGGATTTGCGACGGTTTGAAATTTTTCGGGATTGCGATCGATGAGGAGAAAAATCGGCAGAAGAATGACGGCGCTATACACGATATATCAGCAAAAGACAGCAAGATCAAGGTGCTTGTCATCCCCACGAACGAAGAGCTCGTAATTGCGAGAGAAACGAAAGAATTGTTGCAATAATAAGCGGCGCGATGGTCTGGTTAAGTTTTGCTTTAAGTTTAACTATGACCGTGTCATAAATCGATGCGAACAGAAAAAGGGAAAGCAAAGGAATGCCTTTGTCTTTCCCTTTTTTGCGTAACAGATTGGGAATCCGTCGGAAGTGTCGGGTGCGGCAATAGAGGACAAGAAAGAGTTCTTTCTTCTCTTTGTAATTTCAAATAAACCGCCTTGTTTCAATATAATAGCTCCAACGCTTTGCGCTGATCTGTTCGATTACAGCATAGTCTGTTGCCGTATGCAGGATGTAATTTTCTCCGAGATAGAGCGCTACATGCCCGATTCTTTCCGTGCCCGTTTTGTTGTATCGCTGCGAATTTGTAAAAAATATCAGGTCGCCGCGCGCAAGGTCTGTCTTTGAAACATAGCTTCCCTGTTTTACCTGCGTTCGCGTTGTCATGTTCAGATTTACGCCCGCTCCGTGGTAAAACATGTATTGCATGAGCGAAGAACAATCATATTCCGTCGGGTCAAAACCCCGTATCAGATTTCCTGCGCCGTCATGCAGGCGGGTTGCTCCATATACATAGGGAAAACCAAGTAACTGCAGTCCTTCTCCGATTACTTTTTCAACAATATCATTGTCATGTAAATTCATTTCGAACAGTTCAGTGTAAGCGCTGCTTGCACTTATGTAGGCGGTTTTGTTTTTATACATAGTTTTGTACCAGCTTCCGGTTTTGTCGATAAATACAACCATGTCGTCTTTATCGATGTATCCGACTGAAGAATATCCTGAACCGGGGCCGCTGCGCAGGTTTAATCCGTTCACCTTTGCGCGAATGTAAGTTGCTTTCGGGGCGGGGGCTGGTATGGGAGTTTCCTCGCTCGGCGGTGCGGGTTTTTCTTCGGGGGTGTTTGGTATTGTCACTTCGTCGGAGTTATCCGGTTTGCTCTCTTCCTCCTGATTCGGTTCGCCGTCAGGTAAGGGGGCTACTGTTTCTTTCATGGTATCGCTGAAAAAAGGCGCAAGACATACGGCAACGTAGCTGACAGCCATTGCAGCCGCGAGTGTCAATATAACTACCTGTAGTGCAATTTTTCTCATGTTTGTTTCCTCCGCTGTATATAATACTAAAAATTATTCAAAAAATCAATGCAAAGATTTTGCCATAAAAGGCAACTTTGTGCCAAATACAAAGTACTATGCGTGAGATAAACAGTTGAAAATGCGCTTTTTGGGGCGCTTGACAAAGGATTGCGTATAAGTTATAATCTATCTGTTGCAGATTTAAGGAAGGTGTTCGGTTTGGTAATTGCTTTAATTGTCGTCGTTTCAGGCACTGCGGCTGTTATTTTCGCTGTATTTGTGTTGGCGCTTTTTGTCTTTAACCGGATCAATAACAAGCGTTACAATGGCAACAAATTCTTAAAATATTTTTCGGCGGATGATTTTCCGGGGTTGCTTGCCGAGCCGATTTCGTTTCTTTCGGATTGCGGACAGACGCTTCGCGGTTTTTTATATCAAAGAAAGGAGTGCCAACCGAAAGCCTTGGTAATCTTTGCCCATGGATTTGGTGCCGGACATCGGGCATATACGACAGAATTGAACACAATCGTTCAGGCGGGATATTGGGTATTGGCATATGATGCCACTGGCTGTGCGGAAAGCGACGGAAAAAATTTGCGCGGTTTTGACCAAGGGGTTTACGATTTGTGTGCTGCCGTGCGTTACGCGAATAATTGTGCCAGATTTGACGGAATGAAAAAAATTTTGCTGGGACATTCGTGGGGGGCGTTTTGTGTTTTGAATTCATTGGAAGAAGAGAGTATCAGCGGCGCGGTCGCGATGTGCGGATTTATTTCCGGAGCGAAGGTTCTTTCGCAAAATACGATCGGGAAATATTTTCCTGCGCTGACCTTTTTGGAGGAAGCTTTTTTACGTCTTTTTTATCGGATGCGATTCGGTAGAAAGGCAAATAGAAACAGTTTGAAGAGCCTGCGAAGAACGAAAAAAAAGGTGTTGCTTATTTATGGCGATGCAGACAGGACTGTTAATTATAAGAAAAACGGCGCGGTTTTTCTTCGTGAGTTTTGCGGGGCAGAAAATGTCGTCTGTAAAGTTTGCGAGGGTAAAGCGCACAATCCGTATCTGACGAAGGATGCGGAAAGAGCGATGAATGAAACTTTTTCAGCGATCGCTGATCAGAAAAAGAAGAACTATCAAAAAGCTGTGGAAATGTATGCCGGGATTGATTATGCGAAAATCACGCAGGAGGATCAGCTGGTTATGCGTACAGTTATTGAATTTTGCGACAGTATTTCTGCGGGACAATAACAGTATCCTTTGCCTGAAATATCGTGAGAAGCTGTTGTGCTGTCAGGCGCCGACCGTGCGTGGGTTGCTGCATTTTATGCCGGTGATGTTCGGGGCGGGTATTGCGTATTGCATCAGGCGAGACCAGACATTGGCTTGGTTGTTTTTTTGATACACTTATAAAAAAGGATGAGATGATGGAGTGCAAGAACCGCGGAATTTTGGAGACTCTTGCACTCTGCGTTTCAATAGAAATATAAATAGAATGACTTTAACTGCATCGTGACAGATTTGTGTGTGCGGTCAAAAGGAAAATTTTTTATTGCAGAGCGTGGTTATTAAAAAAGAAGTCGGCTTTTTGCGTTGGTATACTGCATCATTGGCGTGCTGTTAGAGCTGTTTTAATGGGAAAAAGCGGACGTAAAGAAAAGGGCTGATGAAAAATTTTGATAATTGAAAAGCCATCGCCTTTTCGGGCGGTGGCTTTCGTCATATTGAAAGGGGTGTTTGCTATTGTTTGCTACCGAACCCGAAAAAGGCAGTTTTTGAGCGTTTTGGACAGTTCGAAAAATGGCTTTTCAAATTCTTGCAGCAAGTCAGGATAAAAGTCAAAAAAATAGCAAAAAGTGTTTGCTGCCGTGTTTGCTATTGATTTTGTGTTTTTCCTTGGTTGTGTAAAACGGTGTCAAAAATAAAGAAAAAGCCACAAGATATTGTGGTTTTTCTGTAGAGCTGATAGCGGGATTTGTAAGGAGCGGCAAAAGCCGCGACGGAACAGCGATTGTTCGCCGCAGGCGCAATCGCGTCACGTTATTTCGGTAATCCCGCTATCGCGAGAAAAAAGGAACACCGAAAGTTTATTTCGGTGTTCCGTACATGGAGCTGATAGCGGGATTTGAACCCGCGACCTCGTCCTTACCAAGGACGTGCTCTACCTACTGAGCCATATCAGCATATGAAATTTTTGCTGCGAAAAAATATCTTTCGTCATTGATCCGATAATTCAGTTCAGATTTTAACGGAATGGCAAGAGGCAACGCGTAAACAGCTATATTATTATATTAAAAAATGAACAATTAGTCAAATAATTCGCGAGGCTTTTTTTGTGAATTTCAAAATTTTTGTGGTCAGACTGATTTTTTGTTTTATGTGAAAGAAAACGGTCGGGCTGTTGCAATTTTTGTCGGATTTTCGACTGTCGCTTGCGCAGGGCGTTTGTTTGTGATATAATACCTGAGGAGGTGAGAGAATGAAAACTCGTACGGCTCGCAATTTCATTTTAGACTGCTTGTTTATTGTACTTCTCGCTTTTCTTTTTGCTTTAAACTATGAGCTGTTTATTTCGCAGAATCAATTTGCTCCGGCGGGGATCAGCGGTATTGCGACAATGATCGAATATAAAACCGGTTTCAGCGTCGGTTATTTTACACTGATCATAAACGTGCCGCTGTGCATTTTTTCTTATTTTTGCATTACAAAAGAATTCGCGGTCAAAACATTCGTGTTTGCAGTGGCAAATTCGCTGATGCTGTTGCTGTTGCAGGCGCTCGATATTTCCGCTTTTCAATATGATGCAAACGGTGTCGATACAATTTTCCCGGCGCTGATCGCCGGTGCTCTCGGCGGATTTGTGTATGGACTGAGCTTTCGCCGCAATTCATCCACCGGCGGCGCTGATATAATTGCAAAGTATGTCAGCAAGCGGAACCCCAGGTTGAATTTTTTCTGGATCAATTTTGCGATCAATGCGGCAATTGCTGTCGTTTCATACTTTGTTTATGCGGAACAGGGAGAGAGCGGTGCGCTGATATATAACTATAAACCGGTTTGTCTATGCATGCTCTATTGCTTTTTATCCAGTTTTGTGGGGAATACGATTATTAAGGGGGCAAAATCGGCGTACAAATTTTTTATTGTTACTCTGCACGCGGATGAAATCGATGCGGAAATCCTGGAAAAATTGCATCACAGCGCCACGCGGTTGCGTGCGAGCGGTGCTTACAGCAACGAGGAACGCGATGTCATCGTATGCGTGATCAATAAACGTCAGCTTGTCGAGTTTGAAGATATTCTGAAAAAATACGACAACACATTTGCATTTGTTGAAACGGTCAACGAAACAATCGGTATGTTTGCAAAGGTTAAATAAACTGAAAAACAGGCTCATTGAGCCTGTTTTTTGGTGCGACGGGTTTTGCCGGATTCGGTATAAAATAAAAACGCCGTTACAGCTGCAATATAAAAAGGAGGGCGGCTGTAAAGGCGCATTCTGTAAATGGTAGAGACAGTAGGACTCGAACCTACGACCTCTCGCATGTGAAGCGAGCGCTCTAACCAACTGAGCTATGCCTCCGTAAAGCGGCTTTGTGCAAAAGCATGCTTTGTTAGCCGCAAGTGAAATTATTATACCATAAGCAGGGGAATTTTACAACCGTTTTTCTGAAAAAAATACGTTTTTTTTCAAAATTTTTCTCGTTCGGTCAGCGGTTCAGCCGACGATGGAAAATTCCGACTCCATTAAACATAATAACAGAAAAAATTTACAAGCGCGCCAGAATTTGTTGCATTTTTTTTCGACGAACTATTGAAATGCGCCCTTTTTTATTGTATAATAAATATAGAAGTACATTAACAAAGCGCGGAGGGAATGATGCAGGTAGAGTTTCCGTTATATGTGTTTCATCACGGCAAAAATTTTAAGGCGTATGAATTTTTTGGCGCTCATCCGTACCGTCAGGACGGAAAAAAGGGATATATTTTCCGCGTATGGGCTCCGCATGCGAAGGCTGTTTCCGTGGTGGGGGATTTTAACGGCTGGGATCCGGACGCAAATCCGATGGACGAGCTGTTGGACGGAGAGACTTACGAGCTTTTTATCCCCGGGATGAAAGAGTTTTCCGTATACAAATATTGCATCCGCACGGAGGACGGGCGTTTTTTATATAAGGCGGATCCGTACGCTTTTCATGCGGAAACCCCGTCAAAAACGGCATCCAAAACATTCGATCTGGAGGGTTATCGTTGGGCGGACAAAGAATATATGAAAAAACGCCGTTCAGCGAATATTTATTCCTCCCCGATGAATATCTATGAAATGAACGCGCTTTCCTGGAGGCAATATGCGGACGGAAATTACTTCAACTTTGACAAGCTGACGGAAGATCTGATCCCTTATCTCAAGGAAATGGGGTATACGCATGTCGAATTCATGCCCCTGTGCGAATATCCTTACGACGGTTCGTGGGGATACCAGGTGACGGGGTATTATGCAATTACGTCGCGCCTGGGTACGCCGCACGACTTTATGCGCTTGGTCGACGCCTGCCACAGGAACGGGATCGGTGTCATTATGGACTGGGTGCCGGCGCATTTCCCCAAGGATGCGCACGGACTGTATGAATTTGACGGGCAGCCGCTCTACGAAAGCCCTGCATGGGATCGGCAGGAGCATAAAAGCTGGGGTACGCGCAGGTTTGATTACGGGCGCAGCGAAGTGCTTTCCTTCCTGATTTCGAATGCGATCTTCTTTTTTGATAAATTTCATATAGACGGGCTTCGCGTGGATGCGGTCGCTTCCATGCTGTATCTCGACTATGATAAAAAGCCGGGCGAGTGGCTGCCGAATAAATACGGTGAAAATAAAAACCTGGAGGCGATCGAGTTCCTGCAGCGGCTCAATGCAAGCGTATTTTCGGAATATCCTGACGCGCTGATGATTGCGGAGGAGTCGACGGCGTGGCCTCTCGTCACAAAACCGGTGGATATAGGCGGCTTGGGATTTAACTTTAAGTGGAATATGGGGTGGATGAACGACGTGCTTGATTATATGCAGACCGACCCGTATTTCCGCAAGGGCAACCACAATAAGCTTACGTTTTCCATGATGTATGCTTTTACCGAAAATTATGTGCTGCCCATTTCGCACGATGAAGTAGTGTACGGCAAACATTCGCTGATCGATAAAATGCCCGGAAATTATGAAGATAAGTTTGCAAATGTGCGTGCGTTTATGGGATTTATGATGTCTCATCCCGGGAAAAAATTGCTGTTCATGGGATGTGAATACGGGCAGTTCAAGGAGTGGAATTATAAAGAAGGGCTGGAATTTTTCCTTAAGGAATATCCGCTGCACCAAAAACTTTCGGATATGAATGCGGCGTTGAACAAATTTTACAGGGAAACGCCCGCCTTCTATGAGATCGAGGATTCGTGGGACGGGTTTGAATGGATTGCGCCCAACGATGCGGACAGAAATATTCTTGCTTACATGAGAAAAGACAGAGCGGGCAACGAATACCTCGTCGTCATCAATTTTGCGGGAGCAAAGGCGGACGGATACCGTTTGGGAGTTCCGAAAGGGAAATACAAGATCGTATTCAATACCGACAGTCCGAAGTTCGGCGGCGCGGGGGAAATGACAAAACGCATATTCAATACGGAGAGGAAGCACAGCCACGGCAAGGAATATTCTATAAAAATCGAGCTTCCTAAACTGACGTGCGTATATCTGCAAAAAATTCTCTGAGCCGTCTGATACAGCGAAGGGAATAATCAATTATCAATTATATTTTAGTGGGGGTTTAACATGCAAAGAAAGAAGGAATGTGTAGCAATGTTGCTTGCGGGAGGGCAAGGCAGCCGGTTGTACGCACTGACGAACAACATCGCCAAGCCTGCCGTTCCGTTCGGCGCAAAATACCGAATCATCGATTTTCCGTTGTCGAATTGCATCAATTCGGGCATCGATACGGTCGGCGTGCTGACGCAGTATCAGCCGCTGCTCCTGAATGAGTACATCGGCAACGGTCAGCCGTGGGATCTCGACCGCGCTTTCGGGGGCGTCCATGTTCTTTCACCTTATCAGAAGAAGTCGAAATCTGCCTGGTACGAAGGTACGGCGAACGCGATTTATCAGAATATCAATTTCATCAAAATGTATAATCCCGATTATGTTCTGATTTTATCGGGCGACCATATTTATAAAATGGATTACAGCAAAATGCTCCGCGCACATATCGATACGGGAGCAGACTGTACGATCGCCGCCATAGAGGTGCCTTTGAAAGAGGCGTCTCGCTTCGGAATCCTGAATACCAATCCCGACGGCTCCATCTATGAGTTCGAAGAAAAACCGAAGCAGCCGAAAAGCACGCTTGCGTCGATGGGGGTTTACATTTTCACCGCCGAAAAGATGTATAAATACCTGGAGGAGGATGACGACGATCCTGAATCCTCCAAAGATTTCGGCAAAAATATTTTGCCGAAGATGCTGAATGCCGGCGAGAAGATGTTTGCCTATCGTTTCGAGGGGTATTGGAAAGACGTCGGAACGATTTCTTCGCTGTGGGAAGCCAATATGGATCTGTTGGGGGAAGAGCCTGCCTTTGACGTCGCTGACCCTGCGTGGAAAATTCACTCGCGCAACCCTCTTGCGCCGCCTGAATATATCGGCGAGGGTGCTGCGGTACAGAATTCCATGGTCGCGCTCGGCTGCGAAATTTACGGCGAGGTTGAAAATTCCGTACTGTCCAGCAACGTGGTTGTGGAAAAGGGCGCGGTCGTCAAAGATTCCGTCATAATGAGCGGAACAACCGTTCGTGCGGGAGCGAAAATCGATTATTCCATCATCGATGAAGATGTGGTCGTCGGAGAGGACGCCGTGATCGGTGCGGATAAATCGGAAGCAAAAGGGATTGCTGTTTTGGGCAGGAACATCGAGGTCGGCAAGGGCGCTGTTGTTTCCGCCGGTGCGATTATTGATAAAAATATCCAGGCAGGGGAGGAGGCGTAATTATGTCGGCAGTAGGAGTCGTTTTTTCCAATATTCACGATGAAAATGTTCCCGAGTTGTCCCGGCAGAGGACGATGGGGTCGCTTCCGTTCGGCGGAAGGTACAGGCTGATCGATTTTGCTTTGTCGAACCTGGTAAATTCAGGTGTGACGACGGTAGGCATCATCACAAAAAATAATTATCAGTCCCTGATGGATCATCTGGGCAGCGGCAAAGATTGGGATCTTGCCCGTAAAACCGGAGGATTGGTTCTGCTCCCTCCTTTCGGCAACGACAACGGCGGATTGTATAAAAACCGGCTGGAAGCGTTGAAGGGGATTACGGGATTTTTGAACCGTCGGAACGAAGACTATGTGATCCTTTGCGACTGTGACGGCGTGTACCGCATGGATTTCTCCGATGTGATCGATTACCATGAAGAGAAACAGGCGGATATTACGATCGTATGCCATACGGAGGAGATCGCAAACTCCGATTTCTATACGGTTGTGGAAGTCGATAAAAACAACCGGGTAACCGATCTGAAGATCAATGAAAAGGTTACGGGAAGTTCACATTTTTACAGCAATATCATGGTGATCGGTCGCAGCTTTCTGCTCAGCATTATCAATGACGCGATTGCCCGCGGTTACAACAGCTTCCGCGAAGACGTGATCATGAAGAATTTGAAGAGCCTGAAAATCTATACCTATGATTTTGAAGGGTATTATGCGACTATTGATTCGTTCGGTTCTTATTTCAAGCACAATATGGAGCTTTTGGACAAGCAGATTCGCGATGAATTGTTCGGCGCCCGCGATATATATACCAAAGTTCGCGATTCTGCACCGAGCAAGTACGGAGATTCGGCGGTGGTGCGCAATTCTCTTGTTTCGGACGGATGCATTGTGGAAGGGACGGTGGAAAACAGTATCTTGTTCCGCGGTGTAAAAGTCGGCAAGGGTTCGGTCGTTAAAAATTCCATCATAATGCAGGATACCGTCATCGGTGAAAATGTCAGCCTGAATTGTGTCGTCACCGATAAAAATGTAGTGATTCGCGACAGAAGAATGCTTTCCGGGTGCGAAATACAGCCGTATTTTCTGCCGAAAGGAAGCATGGTTTGACTTTTTGTACATAAAAAACGATAAGGAGGTAACGGAGCGAGTATGCCCGCAAAAAAGAAACAACAGGCGAGTGCTGCAGAACAGAACACAACAAAGAAGGTAAAGCCCGCGGCAGTTGAGGCGGAGCCTGCCGAAGTAAACGAGGTGACGCAGGTTACCGTTGCGCCGAAGAAAAAAATCCTGTTTGTCGCTTCCGAAGCTACCCCGTTTATTGCCACGGGCGGACTTGCGGAGGTGATCGGGTCGCTGTCAAAGGCGCTCGCGGTGAACAGGGATCTGGATGTGCGCGTTGTCATACCGCTGTATTCGGATATTTCGTGGGATTACAGAAATAAGTTTAAATACCTCGGCAACATATTTGTGCCTCTCGCTTGGCGCAATCAGTATTGCGGGATATTCAGCTACGAATCGGAAGGCGTAACTTTTTATTTTATCGATAACGAGTATTATTTCAAACGCCCCGGTTGCTACGGGTATTACGACGACGGCGAGCGCTATGCGTTCTTCTGCCGCAGTGTGATGGAAATAATGCCATTCCTGAATTTTTATCCGGATATTATGCATTGCCACGATTGGCAGGCTGCGCTGGCTTCCATTTATCTGAAAACGATTTACTGTTTCCGCCCGGAATACCAGTTTATCCGCTCGCTCTTTACGATCCATAACATCGAATATCAAGGAAAGTATTCGCTCGATATATTGGAAGACCTGTTCGGGATTTCGAACACATGGAAATATTTGCTTGAATACAACAAGTGCATCAATTTGATGAAAGCGGCGATCGAATGCAGCGAAAAATTTTCAACGGTCAGCCCGCATTATGCGCAGGAAATCAAGGATCCTTATTATGCGCACGGGCTTGACCCCATCGTCCGCCGCAACGAGTTCAAGCTGTTCGGGATATTGAACGGCATCGATACCGATTCGTATAACCCCGAAACGGATCGCTCGATTTTCAGCCATTACAGCGCAGATAATATTGAGCCGAAAAAGCGGTGCAAGGAAGAATTGCAGAAGATGTTCAATCTTCCTGTCAAACCGGATACACCCGTCATTGCGATCATATCGCGGCTGGTGGCGCACAAGGGGTTGGATCTCATCCGTACGGTCATCGAAGAGGTATTGCGGCAGGACGTTCAGGTCATAATACTCGGGAAAGGTGATTCGGCATACGAAAATTACTTTACCGACCTTGCGAAGCGCTACGTCGGCAAATTTGTCGCGGTGATTGCCTTTAACCCCGACCTTTCGCGCAAGATCTATTCGGGAGCAGATTTGTTTTTGATGCCATCCAAATCGGAGCCGTGCGGTCTTTCGCAGATGATTGCGAGCCGTTACGGGACTGTGCCGATCGTGCGGGAAACGGGAGGGCTATATGACAGTATAAAGCCCGTCGGAAACGGCGGCAACGGTTTTACGTTCGCGAATTATAACGCGTATGATATGCTGTATGTGATTCGTGAAGCGATCAACTGCTACTACGACAAAGATTTTTGGTCGCAGCTCGTCAAGCGGGTCATGTCGGTCGATTTCAGTTGGGCGCGTTCGGCAAAAGAATATGAAAAGATGTACGGGGAAATGCTGAGATAATTTCAACTTAACGAGGAGAAGGGACATGAGCAATACAGAAAGCATTACCGAAAAGGAAGTACAACTGCTGATCCAGGGAAAATTGTCTAGATATTTCGGGGTTTCACCGAAGGAGGCTTCGCGCGAGCAGATATATAAGGCTGTTGTAATGAGTGTTCGGGATATTCTGCTTGAAAAGCGCCAACAATTCCACAAGGTGATGAAGGCGAAAAAGGGAAAGCGGGTGTATTATCTTTGCATGGAGTTTCTGCTCGGCAGATCCCTTAAAAACAATATCTATAATCTCGGTCTTGCGGAAGAATATTCCAAGGCCTTAAAATATTTCGATCTGACTTTAGAAGACCTGTATGAACAGGAGCCGGACGCCGGGCTCGGCAACGGCGGGCTTGGTCGGCTGGCTGCGTGTTTTATGGACGCTTTGGCTACGGGCAATTATCCTGCAATGGGTTTTTCTATCCGCTACGATTACGGCTTGTTTAAGCAGAAAATCGTGGACGGATGGCAGACGGAATTGCCCGACATCTGGCTGCCGGGCGGCGAAGTGTGGTTGATTCAGAGAAGCGATAAGTCCTGCACCGTCAAATTTGACGGTTGGGTGCATGAGGATTGGTCGGAAAACGGACTGAAAGTCACCTACGGCGGATACAAAGAAGTAGAGGCTGTTGCGTATGATATGATGATTTCGGGCAAGGACAGCGAGGCGGTATCCGTACTCCGTTTGTGGCGTGCGCGGAATATTTCCCGCTTTGATATGAAGCTGTTTTCGCAAGGGGATTACCTGCGCTGTATGCAGGAGGAAAACGAGGCGGAAGTAATTTCCAAGGTCTTATATCCCGCAGACGACCACTATGAGGGGAAATCGCTTCGCCTGAAACAGCAGTATTTTCTTGTTTCGGCATCCCTGCAGAACATTATCAACGACCATAAACACCGTTACGGGCCGCTTGACCAGTTGCCCAAACAGGCGGCAATTCATATCAATGACACGCATCCGGCTCTAGCCATCCCTGAAATGATGCGAATCCTTATGGATGAAAACGGGTTTACATGGGACGACGCGTGGAAGATTACAACGTCGACGTTTGCCTATACCAACCATACGGTCATGGCGGAAGCGCTCGAAACATGGCAGGAAGATCTGATTGCCCGCCGTTTACCGCGCATCCATATGATTATCAAGGAGATCAACCGCAGGTTCTGCAACGATTTGTGGGATCGCTATCCCGGACAGCATCAACTGATTGACAGCATGTCTGTGATTTCCAACGGCATCATTAAAATGGCAAACTTGAGCGTTATCGGCTCGCATAAGGTCAACGGTGTTTCGGCTTTGCACAGCGAAATCATTAAAAACAGCATATTCAGCGGATTTTACCGCCTATGGCCGGATAAATTTACGAATGTAACGAACGGCATAGCGCATCGACGCTGGCTTTGCCAGTCCAATCCCGAGTTGTGTTCGCTTTTAAACGATTGTATCGGCGACGGATATATTAAAAATTCACTTGAACTTGCTGAATTTAAAAAGTTCGAAAACGACCAAAGCGTTTTAAAACGTCTCGGCGAAATCAAACAACTCAAGAAAAAGCAGTTCGCCGAGTATGCCTATAAAAAGGAGGGGGTTGTTCTTGATCCTGACTCGGTGTTTGACGTTCAGGCTAAACGCATGCATGAATATAAGCGTCAGCTCCTGAATGTAATGAACATCATTTCGCTCTATAACGATTTGCGGGATAATCCGGGCATGGAAATGCAGCCGCAGACTTTTATCTTCGGAGCGAAAGCAGCCTCGGGGTATTTGCGCGCCAAGCAAATTATCAAGCTGATTTGCTATCTGGCGGAGGATATTAAAAAGAATCCGAATATACGCGAAAAACTGAATGTGGTCTATATGGAGGACTACAATGTCACCATGTCTGAAGTAATGATGCCGGCAGCGGAGGTAAGCGAGCAGATCTCGCTCGCCGGCAAAGAAGCCAGCGGTACCGGTAATATGAAGTTCATGATCAACGGCGCGCTCACGATCGGCACGATGGACGGGGCGAACGTCGAAATGAGCGAAGCGGTCGGCAGCGACAATATCTTCATTTTCGGACTTCGGGCGAACGAAGTGGACGAAATGTGGACGAAGGGATATAACGCCAGCCTCTATTATAATCAGGACGAGCGCCTGCGCAAGGTGATTGAAACCTTGATCAAGGGTTTCAACGGAGAATCGTTCTCGGATATGGCGAATTATCTTCTCACCGGTTCGCCTGTAGCCGATCCGTATATGTGCATGGCTGATTTTGAATCGTATTATAAGACGCAGCAACAAGTTAAGCAGCTCTATGCGCAGGATAAGAAGCGCTGGGCAAAGATGTCTTTGAATAATATTGCGGCGTCAGGGTTCTTCTCTGCAGACAGAAGTATTAAAGAATATGCTGAAAACATTTGGAATTTGAAGTCACTTCAAGTATAATAGTAGCATGGAAATCTATTATAACCCATTAGACCCGGCTTGCAAAAGCGTGCTTGGTGGGGTGCGGCAAAACGAATCGTTTACGATACGCATATTTGGCAAAAGTGATGAGCCTTGTATATTCGTCCTGCAAAGGGACGGATGCGAGGCTCAATCTTTGCATATGCAGAATATTTCCGGCGGATGGGAATTGCAGCTTTCTTTTGCCGAACCCGGGCTGTATTTTTATTGGTTCAGGATTGGGGGGCGCCGCGCGGCGCTTGGGGAAGACAGAAACGCGGAGTTTTCGGATTCTGCTTCCGCTTATCAGATCCTGGTTTACCGAGAGTGTTTTGCTACGCCTGCATGGTTTAAGGGCGGAATCATGTATCAGATATTTCCCGATCGCTTTTTTAAAAGCGGAGAAACTCTTGCGGAAAAGGGGAAGTGGCTGCACAAGGATTGGCATGAGACTCCGGAATTCCGCCCGAATGAAAAAGGGAAAATACTCAACAATGACTTTTTTGGCGGCAATTTTCGCGGAATTTTGAAAAAACTCGATTACCTGCAATCGCTGCATGTAACAGTTATCTATCTGAACCCGATTTTCCGTGCTTTTTCGAATCATCGGTATGATACGGGCGATTATATGCAGCTCGATCCAATGCTTGGCTCGGAGGAGGATTTTTCTGCGTTGGTTTCCGAATGCGGGAAACGCGGCATTCGCCTGATATTGGACGGCGTGTTCAATCATACGGGTGACGATAGCCGTTACTTCAACAAATACGGCACTTATGACGAGATAGGGGCGTATCAGTCCAAAGATTCGAAATACTATTCATGGTATAATTTCAGGCACTTTCCCGATAAGTATGACAGTTGGTGGGGCATCGATGTGCTTCCCGCTGTCAATGAAAACTGTCCGTCGTACATCGACTTCATCACGGGAGAAAACGGCGTTTTGAGGCGATGGATGAAATATCCGCTCGGCGGGTTCCGGTTGGATGTTGCGGATGAATTACCCGATGAATTTGTAGCGAAAATCCGTTCTGCCGTAAAGTCGGCAAACGGCGACGCCGTCGTAATCGGAGAAGTGTGGGAAGATGCTTCCAATAAAATCGCATACAGCACACGCAGAAAGTACTTTCAGGGCGAGGAGCTTGACAGCGTGATGAATTATCCGCTGAAAGATGCGATCATCAATTTTGTGGTATCAGGGAATACCTCTCTGCTCCGCCGGACGGTCGGTATGCTTCTGGATCATTATCCGAAATGTGTTTTAGACTCGTTGATGAATATTTTAGGTACGCACGATACGGTTCGCGTGCTTACGGCGCTTGGCGGTGTGTGTGCTTACAATAAAGAAGAGATGGCGGTTTTGAAACTTTCGGCAGAACAGCGCGCGGTCGCGACCGAGAGATTGAAAATTGCCGCGATTCTTTTATACACCTTCTTCGGGGTGCCTTGTATCTATTATGGCGACGAGATCGGTATGGAAGGGTATTCCGACCCGTTTTGCAGAAAGCCGTTTGCCTGGGATCTGATCGATGAGGATATTTTGTCGCATTACCGCTGGCTTGGCGAGCTTCGTTCCCGGTACACCGCTTTCCGGGACGGCGATTATCGTGAATTGTATCACGATGATAATTGTATTGTATTTGAAAGGCGCAAAGGTAAAGAAGCCGCTATCACTGTTGCCAATTTGGGAAATAACAAATATACCTTGCGCTTCAACGGTGTACTGTACAATCAGCTTTCGGGTGAACGGTGCGTGGATAGAGTCGATATAGAGCCGCATCATATTGCTGTTTATGGAAATATAAGCATAATTTAGCATTTTGCGAAGTACTATGCGTGGTATAATTATTATTCTAACGGAGAATTGCCTATGAAAAAACGACTGGCGGCGTTGCTTGCCGTGGCAACACTGTTCCTCTTTGCGGGTTGTTCCTTTTCTTTTTACCAGCGCCAGGCTGAAAGCAAGGATATTTATAAAGATTATCTCGCGATGGAGACGGATACCTCCGACTCCTATACCGAGCGCGTAGCGGAGCGAGGAGGCGCAGCCGTCGTTACCGTCATCGTCAACAGTGTTGTGCGGACGAATCGCGGAAGCGAAAGTACTACACAGATTTTTTCGGGGGTCATAATTAATGCGGAGGGGTATGTGCTGACGACTTCGCACGCTGCGGTTTTGGAAGTAACGAGCGGAGGAAGCCTGTATACCGGTCGCGTTCTGACTGCATATGCCGTGCTGCCTGAAATTTACGGCGATAAAAGCCGCTATAAGCTGACATTGGTCGACTATAATACGGATGCAGGGCTTGCTCTTTTCCGTTTCTATGATCGCTTTCATTATTATACGGATACAAGCCGCGGTGAGAGTAAGGAGGGGTTTCAGGTTTTTGCACAATTTTCGGGTAAAAATGCGGAAACGGGCGAGCGCTGCATCGGGATCGGCAATTCCCTGGGCAATGCGCTCAATGAAGGCGTCAGTGTTCCCGAGCGTGTGAACGAGATCGAGCAGACGGTCATGAGCGGCGTCATATCGGATGCCGACGCCGACAGCGAGGCTCTTGCTCCGGTTTCTTTCGGCGGCAAAGAGTACAATTATATTTTGACGACTGTTCCGGTCAATATCGATATGTACGGCGGCGCGCTTTTTGATGAAAACGGTTATCTGATCGGGTTGCTTGCGATGAAGATCGGATATGAGTCGTCATCCGGGGAAACAGGTTATTTTAAACGGGTCGCCGCGGCTTGCCCGGTCAGTTTGCTGACGGCATATATTGACGGCGCGGCATCCGCAACCGAAACTCCTGTTCCGTATGTTATAGCGATGCCGGCTAGGGAGGCTGCATAAATATGAAAACATCCGCGAAAAAATATTGCATATCCGTTTTCAGCCTGCTGGCGGCAATCATTCTGTTGTTCTCCGTTACGGCGTGTACCGTCCGCGGGCAGAAAGACGACACTCCTGCTGATGGCAGCGACCCTGCATTCAGCGGAAATAATTCGGATTATACGGAAAGCGTCGGCTATGAAGAAGGCTCGGTTGAAGGCGCCGATCTGGCTGCGGAATACGAGCAGACCTATCGTTCCGTCGTTACGGTCAGTGTTCCGGAATCCGGCGGGGCGTCGAGGTCGGGAACCGGTTTTATCGTTGATTCGGATAGCGGACTGGTTGTTACCTCGTCGTCGCTGTTTATGAACGAATCGGGTCGGCTCGCCGCCGAGGAATGCAGCGTCGGGTTGTACGACGGTACCGTGCTTTCCGCCGATTTGGAAGGCTATGACGCAATATCGCTTTACGGGCAGAATTTTTTTGCCGATATTTCGGAGGCAGGCTCGTCTTTACGGGTTGCCGCCTCCGCCAATTCCGATATTGCGCTTTTGCGTATTGCCGGCATTGAAAACGGTTCGTTTTCTGACGCCGGCGGCACATCTGAATTGCCGTCAGCGGTCGGGTTTGCCGATTCTGACTCGCTTGCGTACGGGGAAGAGTGCTTTACGGTTGCAGCGTTGGCGCATGAAGAGGATGTATTGCCGGGATTGCTCAACGAGGGGATTATCACAAAACCCTTTAATGCGCATTCTTCTTCCTTTTATTATTTGGAATCTGCCGGCTTCGGGCAGAGTACTGCCGTTGCCTTTTTCGACGGCTCTTTCGACTATCTGATTCAGACGGGGGTGCCGGTCAACAGCGGCAGCGAAGGGGCGCCCTTATTTGATGCGGAAGGGAAAGTTGTCGGCATGGTCAATATGCGCGTCGGCGATACTTATATCTATTCCGGGAACGCTCCTTTCGGCATTGCGTTTGCAACGCCATCCGAAACGCTGAACGGGGTTCTGACGGAAGCGGGCGTCGGCATAGGATATGAACAGTCGGAGCCGACGCGGAGCAGCTGCATTGCAAATGCCGATGAATTGCTGCGCCGGCAGGCAACCGACCCGCTTTCGCGCATGCTGATGGAGGAATCGCCCGATTATCTGATTGTCGACAATACGGCAGAGATTGTGTTCCGTAAACAGGGGGAGACGCCTGAATCCGGCTCGCTGGCGAGCCGCGTTGCGGAGGCGAATCTCGACCGCACCGTGAAAATCATAGCTTACGCGCGGGTCGGGTCGGAAGAGATTTTGTCGGAAGGTTCCGGTTTTTTGATTGACAGGGGCGGTTACATCATGACTAATTTACACGTCATAAACGCGCTTGCTGAACAAAATCAGGAAAAGACCGGTCTTGCAAATACGTCCGTTCGGTTGCCGGATGCAATATATTGCCTGTTCGAACGGGGAACAACTTCCGACGGTCGGTTTATCGTGATGCGGATTAACAAGGAAGATATCATTGCTTATCATCAGCAGGGAGATCTCGCAATCCTGAAATTGTCGAACCCTGTCTGTTACGAGAGCGGAGAGACGCGCGTTTCCGGGTTTGAAAAAGCCTGTACTTTTGCAGATGAACTTCCCCGCGCCGGCGCGGGGGTTGCTGCCATCGGAAATGCTTTGGGTTATGGAGTTTCCGTTTCGACAGGCGTCGTTTCTATTCCCTCGTTCACTTCGTATTTCGATATATACGGATACAACATGATTCAGACGGATTGCCCGATCAACAGCGGAAATTCCGGCGGCGCATTGTTTGATGCGGAGGGAAAGGTCGTCGGCATCAATACGCTCGGGTTCGGCGGCAGCGGTTATGACAATGTAAGCTGGGCGATCCCCGCTTCGTTTGCCGTTGAATTCGTGAATACGGTCAACAGCGGGGTTTCATCGGGAACCGTGCAGATTCTCAATCCCGTTGCCGGTGGCGGCATTTCGCTCGAATCATAGAAGCTGGGCGGACATATATTTCTCCCGCATACGCTTGACAGCCATTGCAATGTATGATATTATAGTAATATCAAAACAATATCAAGGAGGATATGATTGTGGCAGAGAATAAGCAAACGGAAGAAAAGGTTCTGAAGGCTAAAAGCGGTTGGGGGATGCTTATATTATCCCTTTTGCTGATTATAGCCGGAATTCTTTTGTGTGTGTTCAGTTCGCAGACGGAGTCTGCCCTCGTCATCGTAATGGTTTGCGCGGGCGTTTTGGTCATTATTGCAGGGGCGATAATGCTCGGCGGGCTAAAAACGGTCAATCCGAATGAGGCTGTTGTCCTCACGCTGTTCGGAAAATATCATGGTACGATTAAAAAGGATGGATTCTTCTGGGTTAATCCGTTCTGTTCGGCTTTTAACCCTGCGTCGGGTCTGATTGCCGGCTCGGGCAGGAAAATCTCGCTCAAGGCCATGACTTTGAATAATGAGAAGCAAAAGGTCAACGATGAGGAAGGAAATCCGATCGAGATCGGTGTCGTCGTGATCTGGAAGGTCGTCAATACGGCGCGTGCCGTCTTTGATGTAGATAATTATGTATCCTACATATCCACGCAGTGCGACGCGGCGATCCGCCAGGTCGCCCGCCAATATCCTTACGACGTTTCCGAAAACGGGGATGAAAAGTCTTTGCGCGGCTCTTCGGTGGAGATTGCGGAAATTTTGCGCAAAGAAATTCAGAACCGCGTTGAAATTGCAGGTATAGAAATTTCGGAAGCTCGTATCGCCCATCTTGCGTATGCCCCCGAAATTGCGGCGGCAATGCTGCAAAGGCAACAGGCTTCGGCGATTATTGCCGCGCGGCAGAAGATCGTTGACGGCGCCGTGAGTATGGTGGAGATGGCGCTCAAAAAGCTCAGCGAGAACGGCATTGTGCAGTTGGATGAGGAGCGCAAGGCGGCGATGGTTTCCAACCTGTTGGTCGTACTCTGCGGCAATAAAGATGCGCAGCCGATCGTCAACAGCGGCTCGCTTTATTGATTATGAACGGCTCTAATTCGGATAAGGAAACAAAAAAGCAGATTCCGCTTCGCATTTCCGCCCGCTTGTACAACGAACTTGCGGCGTGGGCGGAGGAGGAATTCCGTTCCGTGAACGGTCAAATCGAATTTTTATTGCACGAATGCGTGGAGCAGCGCAAAAAGGGAAAACGAAAAAGCTGAAACTTTGTCTCGGAACCGTTAAAACGGTTCCGAGTTTTTATGTGAATTTATTTGTGCTTTTTTTTCGGATATGGTATAATGCTAACAGAAAATTTGTGAAGAGGTCAACATGCTACAGGTTACGAACGTCAGCTTGCAGTACGGGAGCAAAAAATTATTTGAGGACGTCAATTTAAAATTTACAAAGGGGAATTGCTACGGCATCATTGGCGCGAACGGTGCGGGCAAATCCACTTTTCTGAAGGTTCTCTCCGGCGAGATCGAGCCGAACAAGGGCGAGGTCAGCATGGACAAAAACGAGCGCATGTCTGTACTCATGCAGAACCAGAATGCGTTTGACGACCAGACAGTCGTCCGCACCGTTATGCTCGGGCATAAGCGGCTGGTCGAAATCATGGACGAAAAGGATGCGCTGTATGCCAAAGAGGACTTTTCGGAGGCAGACGGCATTCGCGCTTCGGAGTTGGAAACGGAGTTCATGGAGCTGAACGGCTGGGAGGCGGAATCGGAGGCGGAAACGCTTTTGAACGACCTGGACATCCCTTCCGAATATCATCAGAAGCTGATGGGCGAGCTTGACGCGAAGATGAAGGTCAAGGTTCTGCTCGCGCAGGCGCTGTTCGGCAACCCCGATGTTCTGCTTTTGGACGAGCCGACCAACAACCTCGATATCAAAACGGTTCGTTGGCTGGAAAATTACCTGTTGGATTTTGAAAATACGATCATCATCGTATCGCACAACAGGCACTTTTTGAATAAGGTCTGCACATACATTTGCGACGTCGATTTCGGCAAGATTCAGCTGTATCTCGGGAACTACGATTTCTGGTACCAAACGAGCCAGCTCATCGCGCGGCAGATGCGCGACCAGAATAAGAAGATGGAACAGCGTGCCAAGGAATTGCAGGAATTTATTGCACGGTTTGCGGCGAACGCATCAAAATCGCGCCAGGCGACTTCCCGCAAAAAGGAACTTGAGCGGCTCACCCTAAACGACATCAAGCCCTCCCTCCGCAAATATCCGTTTATCGACTTCAAGTTCGAGCGGGAAATCGGCAACGATATTCTGATCGTGGAAGGACTTACAAAAGAGGGGTATTTTGAAGATCTCGATTTTATCGTTCAGAAAAACGACAAAATCGGATTTGTCAGCGACAAAAGCACGACGGTTACGATGCTTTTTGATATTCTTACCGGCAAGGCACAGCCGGACGCGGGTACCGTCAAATGGGGAAAAACCATCAATTTTTCATATCTTCCGCAAAACAACAACGAGTTTTTTGAGAACTGCGACCTCAACCTCGTGGAATGGTTGAGCCAGTTTTCCAACGATCATTACGAGGAATATCTGCGCGGCTGGCTGGGAAGGATGCTTTTCTCGGGCGAAGAGGCGCTTAAAAAAGCGAAAGTTCTTTCGGGCGGAGAAAAGGTTCGCTGCATGCTCGCAAAAATGATGCTCGAAGGGGGCAACTTTCTGATCATGGACGAACCGACCAACCACCTCGATCTTGAGTCCATTACGGCGCTCAACAACGGCATGAACAACTTCAAGGGGTGCATGCTGTTTACTTCGCACGACCAGGAACTTATGAATACCGTTGCAAACCGCATTATCGAGATCAACGGTAAAAAGACGTTCGACAAGAATGTCAATTACGACGAATATCTCGATTTGACCAACAATTGACAAGAGGAAAATATGTATCCGTATCCCTTAATCACTTTTCCCGACGGAAGCGGCATCAGCCTGTATGAAATTTTCATAGTCGTGGGGGTCATCGCGGCGATCGTGCTTTTCCGCATTCTGGCAGACAGGCGCAATCTGCCCGCCAAATTGCAAAATCTGATTCTGATCGGTGCAGTCGTATCTTTTATTGTCGGATACTTTTTCGCCGTCCTGTTTCAGGCGATCTACGACATTGCCGAGCGCGGCGCGTTCATTATCGATAAAAATACGGGCGCGACCTTCTACGGCGGTTTTATCGGCGGGGCTGCGTGTATGCTGCTGATCTATTTTATCGGCGGGTACCTTCTCTTTAAAAAGCAAAACAATGAACATCTGTGTTGGTTTCCTTCTTTCGTGAATATTGCGGCGGCTTGCGTTCCTCTCGCGCACGGGTTCGGGCGCATCGGCTGCCTGTTCGGCGGCTGCTGCTACGGCATGGAAACGGACGCGTGGTTCGGCATTCCCATGGACATCGGCGCTATGGATCATGTGTATGTCAAAGTCGTTCCGACGCAGCTGTTTGAGGCAATTTTCCTGTTTGCCCTGGCGGCATTCCTGATCTGGCGGAACTGGAAGGGCAAAGGGTTCTGCCTGCCTGCTTATCTGATCGGATACGGGGTATGGAGGTTCTTGATCGAATATCTGCGTGATGACGACAGAGGGCAGACTTTTCTTTCGTTTCTTACGCCTTCGCAGTTGACTGCCGTTGTTTTGGTATTGATCGGCTGCGCTCTGATTGCCGCATATTTCATTATTGTGCATAAAAAAGGAAAAGCGATATTTGAGCCGCCTCTGCCCGTCGGAAAAATCGAAAAAAAATCCGAATCCGGCACATTGACGAAAGATGGTACGGATGCGAAAAAATAATACTTTTTGCACCCGTTGCATATCCTAATATTAAAAGATCGAGGTGATCGATATGGAAGAAGAGAACAAAAAGCCGGAGGGTGAACAACCCGAAGCAAACGAACCCGTTAAGACGGAACACGCAGCGGAGGAGCAGAACGACACAGCGAAAAGTTCGGAAGGCAAGCCTTCTGCCGACGAGCGCATGCAAAAGAAAGTGATTTGTGCATTGGCTTATCTTTTCGGAATACTGTTTTTCCTGCCGCTTGTTATGTACCCGAATGATGAGTTTGCAAAATTCCATGCGAATCAGGCGCTGGTCGTATTGCTTGTCGTTGTGATCGGCGAATTGATCCTCGGAATTTTAAACATCGTTCCCGTTGTCGGGTTTATCTTCGGTATTCTTTGCGGCGTTTTTGGATTGCTGATGCTGATTGCCTGTATCTTTGCGATCCTCGGTGTCGTGCGGGAAGAAAAATTCGAATTGCCCGTAATCGGCAAAATCAAAATCCTGAAGTAAAACGGAAAATCCGCGGCAAAGTTTGCTTGCGGATTTTTCTTTTTTAAGCCGCGGTATGCAGCGGTTGCAAAACATTGCCGTATCTGTTATAATATTCTCAATATCCGGAAAGGAAGAATGGTATGCTCAATCTGGTTTTGATCGACGGAAACAGTTTGCTGAACCGCGCGTTTTATGCAACGAAACATCTTACGACAAAGAGCGGAATACCGACGAATGCGGTATTCGGCTTTACAAAGCTGCTTTTGAAAATTATCGGCGACATAAAACCCGACAGGCTCATCGTAACATTCGACCTGAAGGCTCCGACTTTCCGGCATAAAATGTACGAAGGCTATAAGGCGACGCGCAAACCGATGCCGGACGACCTTGCCGCACAGCTCGGAATGCTCAAAAGCCTGTTACAGTCGATGCGGATTGCCATGTGCGAAAAGGCGGGTTATGAGGCGGACGATCTGATCGGAACGCTTTCACATAAGTTTGAGGGCGTTAAAAGCATCGTTATCACGGGCGATCGCGATTCGTACCAGCTGATAGACGAACGCACCGACGTCTATCTGACGAAAACGGGCGTGAGCGACCTTCTGAAACTGGATAAGGATAACTTTCAGTCAATAGTCGGCTATGCGCCGGAGCAGGTCATCGAAATGAAGGCTCTCATGGGGGACAGCTCCGATAATATCCCCGGGGTTGCCGGCATCGGCGAAAAGACCGCGCTGTCGCTGATAACACAATTCGGAAGTCTTGACGGCGTGTATTCCAATCTTGACAGTCTGCCGTCCTCCGTGCGCTCGAAGCTGGAAAAGGGGAAGGATACGGCATATCTGTCGAAAGAACTTGCTACGATCGACCGAAATGTAGATCTGTCCGTCGATCTCGACGAATGCGGTATTCACATACCGTTTTCGCAGGAGGTGCGCACCCAATTTTTGCAGCTAGAGTTCACCTCTTTGCTGAAGTTGGATATTTTTGAACGGGAGTCAGAATCCCGCAATGAGATCGTGCAGCCTGCAATTCCGGTTAAGTTTGTTTCCGATGCGGAGGCATTTGCTGCGGTATTTTCGGAGGTGCGGGAATTTTCTCTTGTGCGGTGGAAAAACGGGTTTCATATTTATTCGGGCGGCACGGAATATGTGCTTCGGGAAAGGGAAACTCTGTTGGACGACGGTTTGCATTCCGCCGACATCGAGCATGCGTTGGGGGGACTGTTCGGGAATCCGCAGGCGACTGCGCTGCTATACGGCAAAAAGGAAATCCGGAAATTTCTGCATACGTTCGGCTGCGAAATAAAATGTGCGGCCGAGGATATTTCTCTCATGAAATATCTCGCCGATTATACGGGGAAAGACGACAATCTCGCCCTAACTTTGCAAGGATACGGACTGAGCGAGGAAACTCCCGCATACGGAGTAAGCCGTCTCTATGATATTCTGAAGGTTAAACTCGAAGAAGAAAATCTGGGTTCGCTCTACCGGCAGGTGGAGTTGCCGCTGTCTGACGTTTTGTGCGATATGGAGGAATGCGGCGTTAAAATCGACAGAGCTGCTTCCGCGCAGTTTGAAAAGCGCTATAAAGAAGAAATCACACAGGTTACGGCGGACATCTATGCGGAGGCGGGCGAGGAATTCAATATCAATTCTCCGCTCCAGCTCGGAAATATCCTGTTTGAAAAACTGCGTCTGCCTGCTCCGAAAAAGGGGAAGCGCGGCGCATATTCGACAAGCGCAGATATTCTCGAAAAGCTGGCGGACGACTATAAGATTGTACGCGATGTGCTGAAATGCAGGCATTATCAAAAACTTCTGTCCACTTATATCGACGGGTTCAAGCCGCTCATCGATCCCAAAACAGGGTTGGTGCATACCTGCTTCAACCAGGTGCAGACGACGACGGGCAGGCTTTCAAGCGCTAACCCGAATCTGCAGAATATTCCGATTCGCGACGACGACGGAAGAGAACTGCGCAAGTTGTTTATTGCGCGGGGTGCTGACCGCGTATTGATCGACGCCGACTATTCGCAGATCGAACTGCGGCTTTTGGCGCATTTTTCCGGCTGCAAGGAACTGATCGAGGCTTACAGGGAGGGCAAGGACATTCACGCGCTGACGGCGTCTCAGGTTTTTTCCGTCCCGATCGACCAGGTAAGCTCTTCCCAGCGCCGTGCCGCAAAAGCCGTCAATTTCGGGATAATTTACGGCATCAGCGATTTCGGTTTGGCAAGCAATCTGAATATCTCCGCAAAGCAGGCGGGCGAATATATCAGAAAATATTTTGAAACGTATTCCGACGTAAAAAAGTATATGGATTCCAATGTAGAATTTGCGCGAAAGAACGGCTATGTGACGACCCTGCTCGGCAGAAAGCGGGTTATCAACGAAATTAAATCCTCAAATTACAACATTCGTTCATTCGGCGAGCGTGCGGCAATGAATATGCCTTTGCAGGGCAGCAGTGCAGATATAATAAAGATAGCCATGCTCCGCATTTTTGAGCGCATGAAAAAGGAAGGGCTGCGTTCCAAGCTGATTTTGCAGGTTCATGACGAATTGGTAATCGACGCCTATGAGGACGAAGCGGACAGAGTCGGCGAATTGTTGCGGTTCGAAATGGAAAATGCCGTTCAGCTGAATGTGCCGCTCGTGGCGGAGGTGCATCGAGGGAAAAACTGGTATGAAGCGAAATAAAATATTTGTCGCGATTACGGGAGGGATCGGCAGCGGGAAATCGACCGTCGCTGAAATTTTGTCTGGACTGGGTTATCCCGTTTTTTCCGCCGATGCCGTCGCGCGAGATATATATAATGATCCGACGGTATTTAAAAGAGTATCGGAACTCTTTCCTCAATGCGTCGAGGGGGACAGCGTCAACAGGAAAAAGTTGGCAGAAACAGTCTTTGCCGATGCTTCCAAACTGGCGCAGCTGAACGCGCTTACGCATCCGATTATCATGCGCAGGTTGTTTTTGCAAATGCAGGAATGCCGGGGGGAAATCGCTTTTGCAGAAGTGCCTCTGCTGTTCGAGAGCGGTTCTGCGGAACAATTCGATAAAGTTATTATCGTCATGCGCAGCGAAGAATTGCGGACAGAGGCGGTTATGAAGCGCGACGGACTTACAAGAGAAGCTGTTGCCGCGCGCATAAAAAACCAATATGATTATGAAAGAAATTTGAATACGGGGCATACTGTATTATATAATGACGGGGATATATCCGCATTGAAATGCAAAGTGGTTCGTATCGTAAATGAAATTGTCCGTAATAATCGCCAATAGAAAAGTTCTGTTTTTTTTGTGCCTGGTTTTGCTTCTTTTGGTTGTGGGCGCCGCGCTGTTCTACTCGGTGTATCTGCCGAAAAGATATGGGGCTTCCGTAACCATGTATGCGGAAGAGTTCGGGGTCGACAAAGACCTTGCCTATGCGGTCATCCGCACCGAAAGCAACTTTCGAGAGGATGCGGTAAGCAGTGCAGGGGCGCGCGGCTTGATGCAGCTGATGCCGTCCACGGCGCAGTTTATTGCGGGCAGGATCGGGGAAGATCTGTCGGTCGATGACCCGGAGGACAATATCCGCATGGGAATATGGTATCTCGCTTATCTGCAGAAGAAGTTCAGCGGACAGACGGAAGTGCTTGCCGCATATAATGCGGGGGAAGGAGCCGTGCGAAGGTGGTTGAAAGACGGTTCCTGCTCTTCAGACGGTGTTACGTTGCAGGATATTCCGCTGTCCGAAACGAGGCAGTATGTAAAAAGAGTTAAAAAGTTTTATAATTGTTACAAATTCTTTTACTAATAACTTGACTTTTTTCCGAAAATCATGTAAAATAACTCTTGCTTGTGAGGATGGCGGAACTGGCAGACGCGTACGTTTGAGGGGCGTATGGAGAAATCCGTGTGGGTTCAAGTCCCATTCTTCCAATTCCCGCTTTTTTTTGCTTTTAAGCACTATAAAATATAATATTTTATAAGTTTAGGCACATTAAGGCACAGATTTATTTTTCAATTTTGGGGTAGTTTTGGGGTAGTTTTGGTAAAGTTTTTAATATTTGAGTTTGCTGCTGCATCGCTAAAACTGCGAATCAGCAGGAATATGAAAATTGCTTTAATTGCATACGGAAAAGTAATTGACAGTGTCGGGCGTTCTGTGCTATTATAATTCAGCAAGATGTAGATTGTTCTGCGAATGCAAATATTTGACCGCTTGCGCAGATGCGCAAGTAATCGCCATACGGACAGGCGGGTCAGCTGCCGGGCGTGTAAAATCGCGCGCGTGGTATATGCCACATTATTGATTGAGTTAAAAGCTCAAATTTTATAAGTTGATTACTTTATAATCAAAAGCTTACAAAGCATCACTTGTGAAACGGTCAATAAGAGTAGTGAAAGTATTTGCATAGGCATACTTACTCGAAAACGGAATGCTGCACAAACCGAATTGCTTCGGTTTGTTCCTCGTGTTGATTTTTACAGGCATTGCTTTGGCGGCGATGCCTGTATTTTTTTGTTGCGAGGATGGTTCAAATGGACGACAAAAGCCAAAAACGCGCACCTTTATATGAAGCATTGGAACGGCTGCGGCGGCAGCGCGTGGTGCCGTTTGACGTACCCGGGCATAAACGCGGGCGCGGCAACCCGGAACTCGTCGCCTTGCTGGGCGAAAAGTGCGTCGGATTGGACGTGAATTCCATGAAGCCGCTAGACAACCTCTGTCACCCGTCTTCCGTCATCAAAGAGGCGGAAACTCTCGCTGCGCAGGCATTTGGTGCGCAGGATGCCTTCTTCATGGTCGGCGGTACGACCTCTTCGGTGCAGAGCATGATCCTCTCCGTCTGCAAGGAAGGGGACAAAATCATCCTGCCTCGCAACGTGCATAAGAGCGTCATCAACTGTCTGATTTTATGCGGAGCCATTCCCGTATACGTCAATCCCGAAGTCGACCGAAGGCTGGGAATCTCCCTCGGCATGGAACTTTCGTGCCTGGAGGAAGCGATCAAAGCTAACCCCGGGGCGGTCGCCGTGTTCGTTAACAATCCGACCTATTACGGTATCTGTTCCGACCTGCGTTCAATTGTTAAGCTGGCACATTCGTACGGGTTAAAGGTTCTTGCGGATGAGGCGCACGGCACACACTTTTATTTTCATGAAAAACTTCCTGTCAGCGCAATGGAGGCGGGCGCGGATATGGCGGCGGTTTCCATGCACAAATCGGGCGGGAGCCTCACGCAGAGTTCGCTGCTTCTCCTGAATAAAGGAGTCAATGCCGATTATGTCCGCCAGGTCATCAACCTGACGCAGACGACGAGCGCGTCCTATCTTTTGATGGCGAGCCTGGATATTAGCCGCCGAAATCTTGCTTTGAACGGGCACGATTCCTTTGAAAAGGTAATGAAAATGGCGCAGTACGCGCGCGACGAAATCAACGACATCGGCGGCTACTACGCCTACGGCAAGGAACTCATCAACGGCTCAAGCATCTACGATTTCGATATCACCAAACTTTCCGTCTATACCCGCGACATCGGACTGGCAGGAATCGAAGTTTACGACATCCTGCGCGACGAGTACGACATTCAGATCGAATTCGGCGATATCGGCAATATGCTGGCGTATATCTCCATCGGCGACCGCATTCAGGACATCGAGCGGCTGGTCGGCGCGCTTGAGGATATCAAGCGGCTGTACAGCAAGGACAAGGCGGGGATGCTCGCAGACGAATACATCGCGCCGAAAGTTGCGCTTTCGCCCAAGGCGGCATTTTATGCGGAGAAGAAATCGCTTCCTCTGCGCGAGACGGAAGGGCATATCTGCGCGGAATTCGTCATGTGTTACCCGCCGGGGATCCCCATTCTCGCGCCGGGTGAATGCATAACGAAAGAGATCATCGACTATATCATTTACGCAAAGGAGAAGGGCTGTTCCATGCAGGGCACGGAGGACATCAATGTAGAGCGGCTCAACGTTCTGGTTTAAGGAGATACGGTTATGGAAATGTGGTTTTCCGATATACATACCCCCAACGTCAAACTTTCTATCCGCGTTACGAAACAGCTGTTCAGCGGGCAGAGCGATTATCAGCAGGTGGATGTGTTCGATTCTGTAGATCTGGGGCGCTTCATCAGCCTGGACGGCGAGATCGTTTTCTCCGAAAAGGACGAATTCATCTATGACGAAATGGTCGTCCACGTCCCCATGGCGGTGCATCCGAACGTGAAAAAGGTACTCGTCATCGGCGGCGGCGACGGCGGCGTTGCCAAGGAACTGTGCAACTACCCCGAAATCGAGCAGATCGATGTCGTCGAAACGGACGAAATGTTCATCGAGGTCAGCCGCCAGTTCTTCCCCGAGACGGCGGAGGGTCTCAACGACCCGCGCGTGCGCATCTTCCCGCAGGACGGGCTTCGCTTTCTGCGCGGAAAAACGGGGGAGTACGACTTGATCATCAACGACTCCACCGACCCGTTCGGGCCGACGGAGGGGCTGTTTACCAAGGAATTTTACGGCAGCTGCTACAAGGCGCTGCGCGACGACGGCGTGATGGTCTATCAGCACGGGAGCCCGTTCTACGACGAGGACGAGGACGCCTGCCGCAGCATGCACAAGAAGGTGTATCGCTGTTTCCCCATCAGCCGCGTATATCAGGCGCACATTCCGACCTGTTCTTCGGGGTATTGGCTGTTCGGGTTCGCGTCCAAAAAATATCACCCGTTGAACGATTTCAGGCCGCAGGAATGGAACGCGAGAAAGATCAAAACGTGGTACTACACGACCAATTTGCATAGGGGCGCGTTTATGCTGCCGCGCTATGTGGAAGATATTCT
>CAJFFD010000002.1 GCA_904373255.1 uncultured Clostridia bacterium
TGAAATTCCTCCTGATTTACTTTTTCTTCCACGGTCTGCGCGACAGTTCGCGCGCTTCTTCCTTGGATTTGCCTTCCGAGAGTGCCTTTTTGTATTTGTACATCCCGGCGTGGTCTGTCTGACATTGCAGATACCCGGAGCGCATTCCCGCCTCGTAGTCGGTAAGCTCATTGCCTTCTTTGGGGCCGTAGGTATGCACTTTCGCTTTACGGTCTGCCGCGTAGCCCTTTGCGCGCTTGGAAGGAACTGTCCATCTTCCGTCGCGGTACTTATTGGGCTTGCTTTCTTTGGGAGCTGCCTGCGCGGGCTGCTCCGTCTTTCTTGCCATGTTTGTCCTCCTGAAAAGAATTTGCCCGTCACGCCGATAGCACAGCATATTCAGTTTTTGTACCGGCACGTCGTTGTCTGAAACATTCCGTTCCCTGCGATATTGCGGTGGCGGCCGCCTGTCTTGCAAGTCCGCAAGTGATCGGTTTTGCTCTCACGTCCGAGTACGCTGTCAGTATAGCGCAAACGGCTCTGGATTGCGAGGACGCTGCAAGTGACATAACTTGACCAAAAAAGGCAAGAAGCGGAACAACTTTATGATACATAGAGCAGGAAAAGAAGAGAAAACAGGCCCCGGAGATCCGGAGCCTGCAAACTCAATCTTTGTATGTTCTTGCGTACATCGTGGACGGCAGGCGCTTGCCGTCGATATGCCTGCGATGAGTCGTACTGAATGCCTATGACCTGACAGACGATATAGCCCTTCGTGCGGTACACGTTGGTCGCGTCTTTGATAAAATCGGGGATCTTGTCGCTCATGATTTTTACCTCACATGTCGCCGTTAAAGGCTTTGAAGAAAAACACGCAGAGTTGCTTGTTCAGGCGCTTGATATAATCGTTGCAATAATCCCATTCATAGGCGAGCGCTGCCTGCGTGTTGTTCTGAACGTAAAGAGATACATAGAGATCGTACAGTCGGGGAGGGGCGTCTTTGACCGCTTCATTGTAGCGGTTGACCTTATCGACGACCGAACTTGCGACAATGTATTTTGTCGCGTTCTCAAACATCTCTTTCTTCGAGTAGTAATAGCGGATCTGCCGCAAATCTTCCCGAATTTCCTGCATTGTTACCATAATAAAACTCCTTATAGATGAGATAGAGCCGAGGCCCTTCACCTAATCGCCACGGGAATTGAATTTTGACGGGGTGTTTTTCAAAAATTTTTTCAGATTTTTTATTGCCGCAAGATAATGCTCCCGAACGGTGTCTTTATTTAAGCCTAACTCCGCAGCGATGACACGGAAAGATTGCCCGTTCTCGATATGCAAGAAAAGGATGGCGCGCTGTTTGTCCGTGAGCTTTGACAGCGCGGCGTTGAGCAAGATTTTATCCGCGTTGCGTTCCGCCTGTATATCGACGTCTGCGGACGGATCCGCCATATCCCAGCCGTGTTCCATTGACTTGTCCAACGACTGATGCCGCCGCGTTTCCTTGCGCTCGACGAGCTTGTCCCTGTGTTCCATTGCGGCGTACTCGGCCGCAAACTCTTCCGTGACTTCGATCTCGACGTACTTGGTGCCGTCGAAATAGCGGATACGCGCCATTCAGTTTTCCCCCGATAACGATTTCTCGCCATCGGTCTGAACCTGTGCGCGGTAATATGTAATTGCCCGACGGCGGCTGCCGCCGAAAGGCTATGTAAATAAAAAATCCCCCGACGGCGTTCAATGCGAATCAAACACCGCCGAGGGGCGTAAAATTAAAAAAGCCGGGCATGCGTACATAGCCCCAGAAAGGGGTTTGATCCGTATGCCAGGCTTATATCTGTTCGAGCAGATTTTAACTCTATATCAGCTATTCAGTTTTTGCGTTCATCGCTTTCATCATCGTGAGTACGGCTTCCTTCTGTGTTTTATCCAACGGCTTCCATAGTGCAAGCAGTTCGACTTCATCTGCGGAAATGTTTTCTATATCCATGTCGTAGAGCAAAGTCATTAAATGAATGCCGAGCGCATAACAAATTCCGTCCAATACGTCGAGTTTCGGCATTGTGCCGCGAAGTTTCCACGAATTGAGCGTAGAATGAGAGATGCCCGCCGCACTACTCAGCTCATTTACGGACATTCCTTTTTCCCTGCGCAATTTATCGACTCTTTCATATAATTCTCTTGAACTCAACATAGTATATCAACCTCTGTAAATAGTTTACATCAACGTAGGCTGATATATTTCCGCGCAGGTATTATGTAGTTTCAGCAATAATAGCGATTAGAAAGAAGACCGTTGCAGGGATTTCCCTGCAACGGTCTTTTGTGAATCTGATTTGTTTGTATATCGCTCGGACGGGATCGCTCTGACCTCATTTGCACCCACGTGGATGCAAATGAGCTTTCCGCAATGGGGACAGATGATTTCAATTTCTGAGCCATTGTCTGCTTTACAGAGCCTGCGCCCGCACACCGGGCAGGATACGTATAGTTTCATTTTTGCCTCTAAATGCTCTCCCAAAATATTAGACGCGGAACGATCAATGCAAATCTTCCTTTTTCTCAACAGCAGCTTTCAGCTTTTGAAATGAGTCGGCGCTGATTGAATGTTCTATATTGCAGGCGTCTTGTTCAGCTGTTTTCGGATTTACGCCAGCTGCTATAAGTTGATCGGTAAAAAAACAATGCCGCTCATAAATTTGTTCGGCTATTAGTTTTCCTTTATCTGTTAAAACAAGACAACCATCTTCCTGCTTAATAAGGTGCCCTGAATTTATAAGCACTTTAACAGCACGACTGACGGAAGGTTTTGTAAATCCCAATTGTTCGGCAACATCAATACTTCTGACGGTGCCGCATCTCTTTTGAACGATAAAAACGGCCTCTAAATAGTCTTCCATCGATGAGGTCAAAGACATGAATCACCTCCATTATTTAGCCAACTTCCAACCGATGGCTTCCTTTCTCGCTTTAACAAAATCAGAATACAGCCCATTTTGTTGTATCAATTCGTTATGAGTACCGCGTTGTACGATATGTGTATTGTTAAGTACAAGTATCTGATCTGCATTACGAACTGTTTTTAAGCGATGAGCTATCATAATAATAGTTTTATCGTGAGTTAAGGCTTCAATGGCTCTTTGCAGTTCGTCTTCATTTTCTGGATCAACACTGCTCGTTGCTTCGTCTAAGATGATAATAGGCGCATCTTTTAATATAGCGCGAGCAATTGATATGCGTTGTTTTTCCCCACCTGACAGAGTTCCGCCTCCTTCACCAATGATAGTGTTGTAACCATCGGGAAGGGCAACGATAAAATCGTGACAACAAGCTTTTTTTGCTGCTTCAACTACATCTTCATGAGTTGCGTCCGGGCAGCCAAATTTAATATTGTTTTCGATTGTATCAGCAAAGAGATAAACGTTTTGGAAAACCATCGAAATATTTTTCATAAGGCTATCCAACGTATAATCACGAACATCTATTCCGCCAATTGTAATTTTACCGCCGTTTACATCCCAAAAACGGGCAATTAAATTACACATCGTTGTTTTCCCAGAACCAGAGGGCCCAACAATAGCCGTTGTCGTTTTTTCCGGAATGGAAAAACTAACGTTGTCTAAAATTTTGCGCGTAGAGTAGGAGAAATCAACATTTTCAAACTCAATATCGGTAGATTTTGGCGAAATAGAAGTTCCATTCTCATCCATAATCGGAGTATTATCTACAGAGTTTGCAGTTTCGATAGAGGATGCCAACATTTGCAACATAGTGATTTGACTTCCCGCGCTTTCTAAGCTGTTAAAAACGGTAAAGGATAGAATCACAAACAGCACCCCAAAAACAATAGTAAATACACCTTGCGTATAGAGAAAGAGCGTCATTGCCAAAAGAATTACGCTAAATAGGCGAATCACAAACTGTTGTAAAGCGAGATACGGCGCCAGCGAATAAACCAAATTCAAATTGTTCTTATTGCTGTTATAAATAGCCGAAGTAATCGACTTGGAACTCTTTTTTTCAAAGCCGAACGACTTTACAATACTCATACCTTGAATAAATTCCAACACGGATTCTACTAATCCGCGCTGAGCATTCTGACGTTTTGTTGCTGTAGCAGTAGATTTTCTTGTGGCTATTTCAGTTACGATTAAATAGCAAACTACGCCAAACAAAGCGATAAGCCCAAGCTGCCAATTAAAAATTAAAAGGAAAAGAATCAATACAATAGAATTGAAAAATCCGCCGATTATATTGACAAGAGCAACAGGAGCGGCCCCCTCAACATCACCTAAAGTGGTCGTAACAATACCTGTAATCGTCCCGATATTGTTTTTGTTGAAGTATCCCATAGGGATATAGCGCAACCTATCTCCTATAGATATTCTTTTATCTGCTACCATGCCATAACCAACGACGGTTTGCTCGTTCATGGAAAAATATGAAGCAAAAATACGCCCGGCAACAGACAACACCATCATTCCTAACGATAGCCAAACAGAGGTGAGACTATGATCGTTAGAAACCAGCGCGTCAATGATAAAATAAAGGGCGGCAAATTGAAGAGATGCAAAGATGCCATTCAAGAATGAAAAAACCAACGATTTGATCAGGAGCCCTTTTCGTTTGCCTGCAAAAGCAAAAATTTTCTTTAATGTCCCAAGCATAAATAAACCTCCTTACGCCTCATCTCTTGAACCGATATGGGCACGCCACATATCCTGATATAATTGACAAGTCTTCAATAGTTCGTCGTGTGTACCCTGAGCTTCAATGTTACCGTTATTTACAACAACGATATTGTCCGCTCCTATGATTGTCGAAAGGCGATGAGCAATGACGATTAACGTTTTTCCCGCAGTCAACGCTGAAATAGCTTTCTGTATGATGGCTTCATTTTCAGGATCGATAAAAGCCGTAGCTTCATCAAGAATAACGATAGGTGCATTCTTAAGCATAGCTCGGGCAATGGCTATACGTTGCCTTTCGCCGCCGGAAAGTTGTGAACCGCTGCTCCCAACAATGGTTTCATAACCATTATCCAGCCCACGAATAAAACTATCACATCCGCTTCTAATGGCAACATCTTTAACTTCTTCGTCTGTCGCATTCGGATTTCCCATGCGTATATTTTCCATAACACTTCTATTGAACAAATAGTTATCTTGAGAAACATAGGAAATCTGCTCGGCAATTTGGAATAAAGGAATATCAGTTAATTTGTAACCGCCTAATGAAATGTTTCCGCTGGTTACATCCCAAAATCCTGCAATGAGTTTTGCTATTGTTGATTTTCCGGAACCGGACGGACCCACCAAAGCTGTCATTGTTTTAGGACGAATGGAAAGATCTATGTTGTGCAAAACTTCTTGTTCATTGTCATACGAAAAACTTACCTGATTCAATTGAATTGACAAGTCATTAAGTTCTACGGGATTTTCAGAGTGGTTTAACTCATTAGCATTTAATAGGCTACATATTTCCTCTGTGTTTTTTCCAAGCATTGATAACGAGCCTGTGAAGGAAAAAGCTTCCATTATAGGTCCTACAAGTCCCAAAGAAAAAATGACAGCTGCCAAGAAAACCATTGTTGTGATATTGCCTGTTAGCCATAATGCCATCCCTCCAGGCAAAACACATAAGAGAACAGAAGGTATCACCGCATTGTAAGAGCACATCGTCTTTTGGCTGCTTGCCATCCAATCAATATAGTAGTCAGCATTTCCGCGTACTGCGTCAGCATACTTTTTATAAGAGCCCGCCGACTGACTGAATGTTTTGACTACTTCTATACCGCCAATATACTCAACCACGGCATCAGACATTTTCTTGCTGGCAGCCAAAGCGCCCGCGCCTTTTTCTGCATAATTACGCATTCCAAAAGACATGATGATTAGTCCAATGAAAAGAGTAACCAACGAAAAAAGCGCCATACGCCAATCTAAAACAAACAGGTAAACTATAATAAAAAGCGGGACCAATATATTAGCAGTCATCTCAGGCAGAAGGTGGGCAAATGGAACTTCCATGCTTTCAATTCTGTCAACAATAATGCTCTTGTAATAACCGGAAGGGGTGTCTAGAATCGTTCCCATAGGAACTTTAGTTAATTTATTGACCACTCGTTCTCGTAAGTCACGTAATGTTTTATAAGCAGCATTATGTGAAATAACAGTAGATAAATTTGAGAACAATACCTTCCCCAAATATCCTGCCAAAGCTATTCCGCATACAGCTAAATAAGGCAGGAAAGACTTTTCGCCGGCGAATAACTTTGAAATGATGTTAATAACACAAAAATACGGGATCATTTGACAGGCAACTCCCAAAATTGCCAATACAATGCTCAAAATGAATTTCCCGTGATGAGCTTTGCCCCATCCCCATAATATACCCAACGGGGATTGCTTTTTTTGTTTTTCCATCAAAATAACCTCCCTTGTTTATTCAAAAAAGCTCAATAATCGTTGACGATCTTCGGCTTCTTGAAGTTCATAATGCTCCTTAAGGTGTCCGTCCTCGATATGTATAACGCAATCACAACACCGTAAAATAAATTCCGGATCATGTGTGACAACAAGGATCGTTTTACCCGATTCTGCCAGCTTATTGATTGCATCGGCTACCCGCCTCATATGAAACAAATCAAGTCCGCTTGTAGGTTCGTCGAAGAGAATAATAGGACGTTGCGATGCGATTGCCGAAGCAATAGCTACACGCTGTTTTTGGCCACCGGAGAGACCCATTGGATGGCTTTCTTTCATCTCTGATAAATCCATTTCCGTGAGAATAGAATCTACGGTTTGTTCGTTCTCCTTCGGCATACTGATGAGAAGCTCTTCCTTGACGCTTTCAGTAAATAATTGATGGTTTACGTCCTGCATCACCATATAACATAGCTTTAGCCGTTGTCTGCGATTATAGGTTTTACCATCATGTATGACGTTGCCTTTACAGCGTTTTTCCAAACCACAAAGACATCGAGAGAAGGTAGTTTTACCAGCCCCGTTGTGTCCTATAACTGAAACAACCTTTCCGGGGAAAAGTTCGATTTTATCCAGAAATAAAGTTTCTTTTTTGCTTTTTTTATAAGTAAATCTAAAGTTGTCAACGACCCAAGGTGAGCCAACGGAACATCTCTTTTGTGTGTCTAATTGACTTAGAGTATCCAAAACAAGCGGCCTGAGTCCCATCTCTTCAAGCTGAGTAGATGAAAACTCGGCAAATTCTTTACCTATAAAATCGCCTTCAATTTGCCCATCTTTCAAATAGAGGACTCGATCCGCTAAGTCGTATAAGTAATAAAGACGATGCTCTGCAATGATGATCGTCTTGTTTTGCGCTTTAAGAGTAATAAGCAATTTACGTAAATCACTTATGGCAAACGCATCTAAATTTGAAGACGGTTCATCAAACACAAATATTTCAGGCTCGATGGTCGCCGCAGAACCACAGGCAATCTTTTGTTTTTCTCCGCCTGAAAGAGAGAAGATGCTTCGATCCATCAAATCGGTTAATTTTAGCTGCTCGGCAACTATTTTTACTCGATTAAGAATTTCATCTTTCGGTAAACCATGATTTTCAGGGCCAAAAGCAAGCTCTGACGTTGTATCGACGTTAAAGAATTGACTTCTCGGATTTTGAAATACAGAACCAACTTTTTCTGAAATATCAAAAAGTGAAAGACTTTTATATTCCTTCCCGTCCAACAAAACTTGTCCTGACAATTCCCCATCATAATAATGGGGTATCAACCCGTTAAACAATCTTGTAAGTGTTGTTTTTCCGCAACCTGATGCCCCACATAATAATACGAAGGTGCCATTTTCAATTTTGCAATTGATATTTTTTAATGTTCCGCCTTTGCATGAAATAGTAGCTTTTTCTTGATCGCCATGATAAGAATAGCTGACATCAATACATTCGATCATATAAGTTGGTTATCCTATAATCCAAAGAATAATTTGAAATACTAAACCGGCTAGGCAAATCAACAGAAATAAAATGTCTTGGATATGCAAACCGATTTTGCAGATATTTGTCCTTTTGACCGGACCTCCCAATCCTCTTGTTAAGGACGCAGCAGAAAGTTCCTCGCCTATTTTAACGCAGCACATTAACATGGGAACAAACCGGTACTCTAAAATAGCACCGGCTTTTCCTCCACGTAAACGAATGCCTCGCATTTTCATAGCATCCCCAATAGCCTTCCATTCTTCCATTACAGTAGGGAAGAATCGAAACATCACAGCCATGGGAATAGTAATTTGCCGAGGAATATGTAAGCGTTCCATTCCAGCAATAAATTCGCTTACGGTTGTTGTTGCTACAAAATAATATGCAATGGCAATACTTGGGCTAAAATAAAGAGGCAACAAAACAATTATCATCAATAAATAGCCCGGTATTCCAGGAACATATGGTACAGCGAAGAATTGCAGACATAGGCAGGCAAGAAAAGTTACGGCATAAATCGCTGCACTTTTCCACATTTTTGAAAAAAGGAAAAAAAGCAAAGGCAACAATGCCGGAGTGTAATATAGAGTAGTTTGAAAAGAACCGCCCAATATGATTATGACGAGGGTGAACAGAACCGCCATTTTAGTCCGCGGATCAAACTGTATTCCTGTATTATTCTTTTTGCTTGCCAGCAACTCAGAAGTCATTTACATAATCTCCGCGCGTTCAAAATGCTTCTTGAATATTTTTCTGCCAATGATGCCGCCTACAATACCGGCAACAAAAGCGCCTACGATCAAGATGGGCAGGATCCAATCAGGCATAAAGCTCATAAGTGCATCGGCGTAATCAGCTCTGCCAAGTTCGACCAAGTTAGCATAATAACTATCGCGGAAGAAAATGATGGGAATGAATGCACCAATGGTCCAGATGGAAAAAACACCGTGTGCTAAAATTTCCATTTTTGCACTCTTATAGCCCGACCCCTTCAATATAAATTCCGTAATTAGAGCAAATACGACACAGGTGATGATGCACCAATATCCCATACCAGTCAAAAGCATAAGAACACCAATCAAAAGACCGGTAATAGTCAACATTCCGAACTTTTTAATTTTTGTGAAGTATAACATCATAGGAATGCCGCCGATCAACGGTACCAATACCGCCGTCAGAGGGATAAAAATAGGTATAAAACCTAATAGCGATACGATGAAGTTCACTACGAAATAAATGGCGGTATAAATACCAATACTGATGAAATCTTTGCCTTGCAATCTGTTACTCATTCTTGACTCCTTAAAGTTTTATTGATTAGCATCTGCTAACCACGTTATAGTTTACCAAATATAATCAGAAAGTTCTATCCCTTATTCATCATTTTAGCCCCATATAGCAATGAATTTATATAGAAAAAAACCGCGGATTGAAACATCTTATATTGACATATTTACCTGTTTGGTATATAATATTATCTAAAACAAGCTGTTTAAGGATGCAATCATGGGCGATATACTGAGTACTATGCTAAAAAACTTTTTAGAAGCATCAAATATTCAATTTGAAAAAGGTCCAAATAGCACCACATTCACAATCAATTCATCAGACGGAATAAGCAAAACAAGCCTATACAATATTCTTCCGTATATGCATTTGATTTTCTTTGATATACACGCCAGTTCCTTGCCCGGAGAAATTGCTGAAAATGCTTCATTCCATCCGCTGCAATTTAATTATTGTGTTGGCGGCAGAATAGAATTACTCTTGGATGATAATTCATATATCTACTTACAAGAGAATGATTTTTGCATTAGCCGTCAAACATCGCAAAACGAATCTTTCTTTCCGACGAAATATTATCATGGCATTACAATTTACTTCGATCCGGATTTTTTTACAGATGCCAACAAAGAGCTGACTTCCTTATTCAACTTAGATCTGCACCTTTTATCTGAGCTATATTTTGATAAGAAAGATACTTATATAGCGGATTCTTCAGATAAAATGAAGTCAGTCCTCAAACGGTTATGGCAATTAAACGATACGCCTTCCGCCTTTGACATGAAAATATCTGTGTTGCAACTCCTGCATCTTCTCTTAGATAAAACGACTATTTCACCTGAGAAAACGCTTACGTTTTATACAAAAGTTCAGGTGGAGATAGCAAAAAAAGCAGAGCAGCTACTGACCATGGATTTGAAAGAACATATTCCAATAAAAGAAATTGCAATACAGCTTAACGTAAGCGAAACCAGTTTGAAGAATTATTTTCGCGGCGTTTATGGCAAAAATATTTCAGACTATCTGCGTGACCTGCGAATGGAATATGCTAAAAAACTTCTGACAGAAACAAAACTTCCGATTTCCGAAATAGCATATATGACCGGATATACAAAACAAGGAAAATTCGCGGAGGTTTTTCGTGAAAAATTTCAATTAAAACCTTTAGAGTTTAGACGAACATATAATCTAAATAAACCTATAACCAAAGAATAGAGAGATTGCTCCTTTTGAAAGAAGAAAGGGTATCGGAAAAAGCCGTTGCCGTCAAGGGGAAAAATTATTGCTGAAAATTCGTAAAGCCGGGCAGGTAAACTGCTCGGCTTTTGCTGTGTTACTCCGACGCAATATTTTTTTGGGCTGCCGCCCCTGTCGCCCTTGACGGCTTCTTCTTTTTCCGATGTGTCTTTCGTGTCGAAAGACGAAATCATCGTTTGGAGGTAAACAGATCGTGTCTGCGTATCCGCGGGGGCAGCCCGAATTCTTCCTTTTTTGGGCAGAAAAGCTCTCGGAAAATCGTCATTTTTGCACACATAACTCATCTGCGCGGTACTCGCTTTTTTTCGCTTTGAAAGTTATAGTGTTATTGAAAAGTGATTGCACGAAGTGCAAACAGCGGCTTTGCCCGTCAATGGCTTTTCAATCCGAACGAGGAGGTGAAAAAATGCTGCGCAGTATCAAAAAGGCTTTCGATATGGTCAAGCAGGAAGATCCGGATACGGCGATCACCGTACACACCATCCGTATGTGGTGTAAGGAAGGCAAGATAAAGTGCCTGACCGCCGGCAACAAAATTCTGGTCGATGTGCAGAGCCTGATGGACTATATCGCTATCAAGGAGTAACACATGGCTTATTTCAAAATCACACAGAACAAGAAAGGTGAATTTCAGGCTAAAATTCAGGTAAGCGGCAAAGACGTATCAACAGGCAAAAGCAAAGTTTTTACCATGCGCGTCTATAATACCGACAATCTCACCGAAGCGAAATTCAAAAAGCAGGTCGAAAAGACAGCCATCTCTTTTGAAGAAGAGGTGCTGCGGGCGTATCGGGACGGCAAAGAGCAGCTCCGCTCGAAGGTGCTGACCTTTGCCGAACTGATGCGTGAATGGAAAGCGGGCATCAAGTCCGGTCTTTCCATCAACTACTATGAACGCGCCGAAAAGGTCGAACACATCTTCGGCGAGTTTCTGGAACAGAACGGGCTGGCAGATAAACCAATCTCCGCCATCACCGTGCGTGACGTGCAGAGGTTTCTGTCGTCGTTCACGACGTCCGGGTATAAAAGCTCGCCGAAAGCACGCCTCAAAAAGCCGCTCCCCAAGAAGGTGAATTTCCGGCAGCTGGCGCGGGAGAATGTCATCGACCGCTGCGCCTCATATAACCTTAATAAAAAGGGAGCGAACATCGAAAAGGAAACGGCGGAAATGCTCTGCGACCGCTGCGGGCTTGCCTATGACGAATACTTTGAAACGGTCATCGTCGAAAAGGCGTATGCCGCCGAAACGATCAAAGGCTACCGCCGTATCCTGCGCGCGCTGTTCAACGAGGCCGTCCGCTATGAGTGGATCGCCAAAAATCCTGTATGCGCAACCAAAGTCGGCGCCGAGAAAGGCAATACCTCTTTGAGGCCCGTTGCCGAAAAGGAAGTGTTTACCGTAAAGGAAGCCCGCGCCTTCCTGCGAAAGCTGGACGAGGATATACCGGATGACGAAATGCACAAGAAAGTCGTTTTGAAGTTTATCCTTCTGACAGGCGTCCGCAACGGCGAGATGTGCGGGCTGAAATGGTCTGACATCGACTTTGACAAGAAGGTCGTACACATCAAGCGCAACAGGCTGTATTCCAAGCAGTTCGGCTACTACGAAAAGGAGCCGAAGACAAAGACGTCCGTCCGCGACATTCCGAAGAAGTACATGGACTGGTTCAGGCTCGCCGACGAGGAGTTTGACGAGCACTTGGATGAATACTACCTCGCCGTCAACGTCTATCGGCAGCCGCTCTACCCGCAGTCCATCGGGCAATGGCTGACCTTCTACGAGCGCAAATGGGGCATGAAGCACGTGACCTGTCACGGGCTGCGGCATACCTATTGCAGCCTTCTTCTGGCGCAGAACGTCCCGATCCAGACAGTAAGCAGGTATATGGGACACAGCGACTCGACCGTCACATTGAAGGTTTACTGCCACTTCATTCCCGATACGCAAGACGTGGCGATCTCGGCGTTAAGCCGCCTGACGGATTAAGGAATGGCCCATGCGGTCATTCCTTTTTGCTGGATAGCAAAATTTTCTGGTATAACCCGATTTTTATACCAATTTTGGAAAATCTCGCCTAAATATTGTTGTGGAAAAGAAAAAGACCACAATATCTTGTGGTCTGAATGGTACTCCCGGCGGGAATCGAACCCACAACGGCCCCTTAGGAGGGGGCTGTTATATCCATTTAACTACGGAAGCATATTGAATTTTATTGCACGGAATGAAAATTAGCGCTCGAAAAAATATTATACCAAAATTTATACCAAGTTTTTTTCGTCCCGTAAAAAGCAGCGAAAATACCGCGCTTTTGCCCCAAAACCGTGCATTTGAAGCAATAACTTGTGGATAGAACACTGCCTTAGGAGGGGGCTGTTATATCCATTTAACTACGGAAGCGTGTTCATTTCCGGTACAATAATACGAAGAAAAGGGCATCTCGTTTACCGAACAAAAATACTATACTATATTTTTTTAAAAAAAGCAAATCATTTCAGAAAGAAAAATACCGTCGATAAAATATTTTTAAAAAGCGCTTGAGGAAAAAATAAAAAAGCAAAAGCAAAAATTTGCTTTTTCCGAATAAATACGCTATAATATTCGTTGGATAGACTTGATTATTCAGGGAGGTTGTATGGACAAAATCAAATTGCTTCAGGCTCGGCGGGCCGGCGTTCTGGCCGCCGGTTCTCAGATTCGGAAGGCAATTTCTGCTCTCGTCGATGCGGACAGTTTTGTTGAGTTGTCCGGGTTCAGTTTCTCGAAAAACGATTTTTATGACGAAGAAACTGCGGGCGAAGGCGTCGTTACAGGATTTGCTACTGTTGCCGATTATCCCGTATATATTGCGGCGCAGAATTTTGAAACGCTGAATGGCGGCGTGAGCGCCGAAAACTGCGCGAAAATATTGCGGTGCCTGGAATTGGCGGAAAAAAATTCTCTGCCTGTGATTTATATTCTGAACAGTCTCGGGGTACAGATCGGGGAAGGGGTTACTGTTTTGGAGGGTTTGGCTTCCGTCCTCTTAAAGTCGGCTAAATTGCATGGCGTCGTTCCGCAGTTTGCCGTCGTAAACGGAGAGGTGTACGGGCAGAGCGCCTTGCTTGCGGCTTGTTCCGACTTTTCTTTCTTTATGAAAGATGCCGTCCTTGCGGCGGACAGTCCCTTCGTAATCTCCGCAAAAAGCGGTAAAAATTTGCCGAAAGAGGAAGTCGGCGGAGCGAACGCGCTTACGAAAGCAAATATCGTTTCATTCGAAGCGGAAGGAATGCAGGATGTGCGCACTCAAATCGGCAAAATTCTTTCTCTCCTTCCGGAATACAGCGCCCCCGTTGTGGAAAACGGGGCGGATCTGAACCGTGCAGTACCGGCTCTCAATGAGGCATGCAGCGCAGACGCCCTTATCGAGGCGGTATTTGACGCGGATTCCTATGTCGAATGCGGCAAGTCCTTTTCTCCGGAAGTGCGTTGCATTCTCGGGCGCACGGGCGGGATTGCCGTCGCGGCTGTCGTTTTCGACAGCGAAGCGGGCGTTTCCTTAAACGCGAATAATATTGCGAAGATCTCTTCGTTTGTGGAGTTTGCCGCGTATTACAATCTGCCGTTCGTGACGTTTGTCGATACGCTCGGAATGCAGGCGGACATCGCTACTGCGGATAGCCTTGCGATGAAGAATGTATTCAAACTTATGGAGTCCTATGACCTTTTGGAGAACGCAAAAATTGCGCTCGTCTATAAAAAGGCGGTAGGGCTCGGCTATACGCTCTTTGCAGCCAAGTCGATGGGGTTCGATTACAGCTACGCCTTCGCGAATGCAAAAATTGCTCTGTTTGATGATGCTAAAGGGGCGGAAATCGAATTTTCCGCGGAGAAAAATGCGGATAAGCAAAAACTTGCGGCAAGATATGCGGACGAAACCGCCGATCCGATCAATGCGGCGAAAAATGGCTACATCGATAACGTCATCGAACCGCAGTTTGTAAAACAATATCTCATCGCTTCGCTGCAGATGTTGTTAAAGTGAGGGTGATATGCTGTGGTCTTTGTTGGATGTCGATATTGTAACGGGCAATGAAATACCCGTCGTTTCCATAGGAGAATCGCTGATTTATGCATTGGTCGGCTTTGCGATAACTTTTTTAGGCGTTGCAATCCTGATTTTTTTGATCTGGCTCGTCGGTAAAATAATCGGTTCGGTTACAGGGAAAAGACGTTCGAAGCAGAATGCGGCACAGGCATCGCTTCCGGCGGATGTTCCCGCCGAGGACGACGGCGTGAGCGAGGAAATCCGCGTCGCCATTGTAGCGGCGATCTCCGCATATTATATGAGCGAAAGCAGCAATTGCGAATTCAAAGTAAAGAGAATCAAGAGATTATAAGGAGAAAGATAATTATGCGCAAATTTATCGTTACCATTGATGGAAAAAATTATGAAGTCGGCGTCGAAGAAGTTGGTGCCGATGCGTCTTTCGCTCCGCAGGCTTCGGTCGCTCCCGCTGCCCCTGTTGCGCCGGCAGCCGCAGCAGCGCCCGCTGCCGCTCCTGTTTCGGGGGAACAACTCCTTTCGCCGTTCCCGGGACTTATCAAAAAATTCCTCGTCAAGGACGGTGATACAGTGCAGAAGGATCAGCCTGTACTTGTTTTGGAAGCGATGAAAATGGACAACGACATCACTGCTCCCATTGCCGGAAAGATCACATTTAAGACGGCGGTCGGAAACAACGTCGAAACGAATACTTTGCTTGCCGTGATCGGCTGACGGGTGGCGCGCGATGCAATTACTATCTTCGAGCGGTTTCGACATCGTCGAGATGTTCCGAAACCTGTGGGAGGCGTCAGGCATGGCGCAGGGATTATGGCAAAACTATGTCATGATTCTGATTTCGTTCGTCCTGATGTATCTCGCCATTGTTAAAAAATTTGAACCTTTGCTCCTGCTTCCCATTGCTTTCGGTATGTTTATCATCAATATTCCCGGAGCAAGAGAGATTGTCTGGGGTGAGACAAACGAAGCAGGGGAATTTGTCGGCGACAGGGGACTTTTAGGTTACCTCTATTTCGGCGTAGAAAAAGTCATTTATCCGCCGCTTATCTTTTTGGGGATCGGCGCGATGACGGACTTCGGCCCGCTGATCGCAAACCCGAAGAGTATGCTCATCGGTGCGGCGGCACAGCTCGGCGTTTTTCTGACATTTGTCGGGGCGGTTTTGCTCGGCTTCGACGCCGCGGCGGCAGCGTCCATCGCGATCATAGGCGGTGCAGACGGCCCGACTGCAATTTATCTTACGCAGGCATTGTCGTCATTTACGAATGAGGAGTTGCTTGCGACGATTGCCATCGCTGCATATTCCTACATGGCGCTCATTCCGATCATACAAAAGCCGATCATGAAGCTTTTGACCACAAAGAAGGAGCGCGCGATCAAGATGAAACAGTTGCGCGAGGTTACTAAGATTGAGAAAATCATATTTCCGATCATGGTGACGCTTGTTGTGGGGTTATTGTTGCCGGATGCAATTCCTTTGCTGGGTATGCTTATGCTCGGCAATTTAATGAAGGAGAGCGGCGTTGTTGACAGGCTCTCTTCGCAGGCGCAGAACGGGTTGATGAATACGATTACCATTTTTCTCGGCGTTTGTGTCGGTTGCAAAGCCTACGGCGAAATATTCCTCGACTGGAATACATTGAAAATTATTTTACTTGGATTGTTCGCATTCGTTTGCGGCACAGTCGGTGGCTTGCTGATGGCGAAATTGATGTGCAAGCTGTCCGGTGGGAAAATCAATCCTCTTATCGGTTCGGCTGGTGTTTCGGCGGTGCCGATGGCAGCGCGAATATCCGAGGATGTCGGGCGGGAAACGGATCCGAACAACCACCTGTTAATGCATGCAATGGGGCCGAACGTCGCAGGCGTTATCGGTTCGGCGGTTGCCGCCGGATTCCTGTTGGCTTGCTTCGGCGGCTGATCAATCGGGTTTGAACGAAAGGCGCCGCAAGCGATCGGTTTCAACGGCGCTTTAAATCTCTCAATTTGAGGGAATATAACCTCTTTGGAATTTTTCGGGAGAATAAGCAATGGCTAACAAAGAAAATAAGAAGGTTTTGATTACCGATACTATTCTGCGCGACGCGCATCAGTCGCAGGCGGCTACCCGAATGCGCACGGACGAGATGATCCCCGTTTTGGAGCAGCTCGACGACGTCGGATATTATTCTTTGGAAGCGTGGGGCGGCGCGACATTTGACAGCTGCCTCCGCTTTCTGAACGAGGATCCTTGGGAGCGCCTGCGCACGCTGAGGCGTTATCTGAAAAAAACACCCGTACAAATGCTTTTGCGCGGGCAGAACCTGCTCGGCTATCGCCATTATTCGGACGATGTAGTGGAAAAATTTGTCGCAAAGTCGATTGAAAACGGCGTCGGGGTCGTCCGCGTATTCGACGCGCTCAATGACCCGCGCAACCTCGAAACATCGATGAAAGCGATCAAGAAATACGGCGGCATCTGCGAAGCGGCGATCAGCTATACGACCAGTCCCGTGCATACGACCGAATATTTTGTAAAGCTCGCAAAACAGCTTGAAAGCATGGGGGCGGACAATATCTGTATCAAGGATATGGCGAACCTGCTCCTGCCGTATACGGCATACGACCTCGTTTCAAGGCTGAAAAAGGAATTGAAGCCGTCGACGAAAGTGCATTTGCATACGCACAATACGGCGGGAACGGGCGATATGGTCAATCTTAAAGCGATTGAGGCGGGCGTCGATATCGTCGATACGGCTCTCTCGCCGCTCGGCAACGGCACCAGCCAGCCTGCGACAGAACCTTTGGTCGCAACATTGCAGGGTACACCGTACGATACTGGAATCGAAATTAAAAAACTGCTGCCCATCGTCAATCACTTCAAAAAGGTCGCCGATCGGCTCAAAGCGGACGGATTCCTGTCTCCGAAGGTTCTCTCTATCGACATCAATGCGCTCATCTATCAAGTACCCGGCGGAATGCTGTCCAACCTTATCTCGCAGCTCAAGCAGCAGAATAAGTCGGATAAACTGGAAGAGGTGCTTGCTGAAGTTCCGAATGTCCGCAAAGACTGCGGATATCCGCCGCTCGTCACTCCGTCCAGTCAAATTGTCGGAACGCAGGCTGTTCTCAATGTACTCGCCGGAGAGCGCTATAAGATGGTTACCAAAGAGTTTAAGGGGATTCTTCGCGGGGAATACGGCAAATTGCCCGCCGAGCCTGATGCGGGAGTTGTCAAAAAATGTATCGGAAACGAAAAGCGCATAACCTATCGTCCGGCGGATGACCTTAAGCCTGAATATGATCAGTTCAAAGCTGAAATCGCCGAGTATCTGGAGCAGGAAGAGGATGTGCTGTCCTACGCGGTATTCGGTCAGGTTGCGTTGAATTTCTTCAAATGGCGGAAGGCGCAGAAAAGCGGCGTCGATAAAAACCTGCTTGACGCCGGCAAGGGAGTGTATCCCGTCTGATGTTTCCGGCGGGCAGGCAAAAGCGCCAAACGGGATTTAGCCATCCGCTTTCATTGCGGATGGCTAACCGTTTATAACGCTGAAAATAAAGGTGCGGCATTTTGCCGCAATACGATAAAATGAAAGATGTAATTGTGATCGGCGCGGGGGCATCCGGGCTTATGGCTGCGTATGCCGCTGCAAAAAACGGAAACCGTGTTACTGTTTTGGAACGGAATGAAAAAGCCGGAAAAAAAATTTATATCACCGGCAAAGGTCGCTGCAACGTAACAAATGATGTTCCTCCCGAAGAGTTTTTTGAAAATGTTGTACGCAATGCAAAATTTTTGAAAAGCTGCATTTACGCATTCCCGCCCGAACGCTTGATGCAACTGTTGGAAAAGGGCGGGGTACCCCTGAAAACCGAAAGAGGGAATCGCGTTTTTCCTGTTTCCGACCGCGCGAGCGACATTACAAAATGCCTGTTGCGATATTGTACCGATGCGGGAGTCCAATTCCGATATAACGCACGGGTAAAATCCGTACGGAAATCGCAGGCGTCCGGGTTTCAGGTAAATGACGAAGTGAATGAATACTTCGCTGACGCTGTGGTTATCTGCACGGGCGGACTTTCTTATCCGGGTACGGGCAGTTCGGGGGACGGTTACCGCTTTGCGGAGGACTTTGGAATCCGTATTATTCCTTGCCGCCCGTCCTTGTGCGGCATCGAATGCGATATGCGCGAACTTGCGGCGCTGCAGGGAATGTCCTTGCGGAATATACGGATCTCCGCTTTCTATCGTGGTAAATGCGTATCCGCTCATTTCGGTGAAATGCTATTTACGCATTACGGAATTTCCGGCCCGACCGTCTTATCCATGTCTGCGGAAATCAATTCGCTTCCCATCGACTTGTTGGATGCCCGGCTGGATTTAAAACCTGCGTTGGATGCCGAAGTGTTGGATAAACGTATTTTGCGCGATATTGAGAAATTCAAGAATAGACAGATGCAAAACGCGCTCGTGGAGCTTTTGCCGAAAAACCTGATAGAGCCGGTGTTAAAGCAGGCGGGCATATCGGTGTTCCTTCCGGGTAATTCCCTTACGAAGGAACAAAGAAAATCTCTCGTGAACGCGGTGAAAAATTTTCCGCTGCGTTTGTTGTCCCTGCGTCCGATCGGAGAGGCGGTCGTAACGGCGGGAGGGGCGGATGTTCTACAAATCAACCCGAAAACAATGGAAAGCAAAACAATTCCCGGGTTATTCCTTTGCGGCGAGCTTCTGGACGTTGACGCCTATACCGGCGGCTTTAATCTGCATATAGCATTTGCCACAGGGTTTGCTGCGGGTGATTCAATTTGCGATTAAATGGCGGTTTTTGTCAATTTGCGCAGTACTATGCAAGACATAATATACTATTTTTTATAAAGGAGCCGATATGAGAGCAATTCGCGGAGCAATAACCGTGGAGGCAGATTCCCCGGAAGAAATCCGTTGCGCAGTGAAAGAACTGCTGTTGGAAATTAAACAGCAAAATCATTTGACGGAGGATGACATTCTTTTTATATTGTTTTCCAACACGGCAGATATACATTCTCTGTATCCCGCAAAAGCGGCGAGGGAAGCAGGGTTTGCTGCGCCTGCGCTTTTTTCGGCTGCCGAACCAATGATCGACGGGGCGCTCCCTCTTTGTATCCGCGTTATGGTCTTTGCCGAAAACTGCAACGCTGCAAAACATATTTATTTGCGCGGAGCGGCTGTCCTGCGGAAGGATTTGAAAAGATTTTCCGTCGCTTTGGACGGGCCGTCGGGAAGCGGAAAGAGTACGATCGCCAAAAAATTGGCGAAAGAATATAATATTTTATATTTGGATACGGGCGCGATGTACCGCGCATGCGCTTTGCAGGCAATCGGTGACGGCATCGATCTGAAAGATGAAAAAGCGGTTGGAGCAATGCTTGCCCGGATGCGGCTTCACATTGAATATGAAAACGGCATCCAGCATACTTATCTGGGCGACAGGGATGTTTCGGAAGAGATTCGCCGCCCGGAAGTTTCGATGGCGGCATCCGATATTTCGGCTTTGCGATGCGTGCGCATGAAAATGGTTGATATGCAGCGGGAAATTGCGGCAAAAATGTCCTGTGTTCTGGACGGGCGAGATATCGGTTCGTATGTCCTCCCGAATGCCGAGTTCAAATTTTATATAACGGCATCGGTTGCCGTCCGCGCGAAGCGGCGCTACAGCGAGTTAAAGGCAAAAGGGTACGACGTCGACTTGAATATGCTTGAAAAAGAGATTGAACAGCGCGACAGAAACGACTCCACGCGCGAATTTTCACCTCTTGTGCAGGCGGATGATGCTGTTTATGTTGACACTTCCGATATGACCGTCGAACAAGTCGTTTCTTTTATTAAATCGAAAATTCAGGAAAAGGTATAAAACAGGATGCTGACGTACGGATTTCTTAAAAAAGTTGTAAATGCATTTATACAGATCATACTCCCGTATAAACTGATTGGGAAAGAAAAGGTAAAAGACGGCGCCTGCGTCCTTGTCGGCAACCATTACCGCATTTGGGACATCGTTCATATGGCATGTACCACGAAAGAAAAGGTGCACTTCATTACCAAACAGGAGTTGTATAAAAGCAAATTTCTGGCACACCTTTGCGACATTGTCGAAGCGATACCCGTTTCCCGCGACGGACAGGATGCAAAGGCGGTCATGACGGCGCTTCGTTATTTGAAAAAGGGCGAAAAAATTTCCATGTTCCCCGAAGGTACGCGCAATAAAACGGATGCGGAATTGCTTCCGCTCAAGGGCGGAGCTGCACTTTTTGCAATCAAGGCGCGCGTTCCGGTCTATCCGGTCATGTGTCTGCGTAAGACAAGACCGTTCCACCGCACAAAAATTATCGTAGGAGACGGGTTTGAGCTGTCCGAATTTTATGACAGAAGAATGTCCGCGGACGACTATGCTGCCGCAGAAAACATAATTCGTGAAAAGATGTTGGAAACCAAGCGCGCTTATCTTGAAAAAATTGCAGCGGAAAAAGCCGCAAAAAAGAAAAAGAGGAAGAAGAATTGAAAGTTACGGTAGCTCCGAGCAGCGGATTCTGCCGCGGCGTGAGCAATGCGGTCGACACCGCCATGCGAATCGACCCGCACGGCACATACATTCTCGGAGAGTTGATACACAATCCTGTCGTGACGGAGCAGATCGCAAGGAGAGGAATCCGAACGGTCGACGATATCGGTGAAGTGCCGGACGGCGCAACCCTTATCCTGCGTTCGCACGGAGCAGGAAAGGCGGTTTACGAAGAGTGCAATGTCCGGAATATCCGGATTGTCGACTGCACTTGCCCGTTTGTCAAGCGTACACAGAACATTGTGCGGGAATATTCGGAAGAAGGCAGGCAGATAGCCGTCATCGGCGAGCGGAAACACCCTGAAGTAGCGGGGATTTGCGGATGGTGCGACGGAGACTCAATAGTGCTTGACGGCGAAGACGATCCTCAAATCCGTCTGTTGCAGGGCAAAAATGCCGTCGTTGTCGTCCAAACGACCTATTCCGAACAAAAATTTGAAAAAATTATTAAAAATATTAAAAAAGTTTGCGGAAAAACAGTTGAGATTTTCAAAACAATTTGTTATACTACTAATAAGCGTCAAAGCGAGGCAGCCGAACTGTCTGAAAAATGCGATGCGATGCTTGTCATCGGCGGATTGAACAGCAGCAATACCAATAAGCTGTATGACATATGCAGGGAACATTGCAAAAATGTTTTTCGGTTGGCGAGCGCTGACGAATTTGATGTCGACAAAATAAAAAAATTTAAAAATGTAGGCATTGTGTCCGGGGCGTCAACCCCGCACACGCAGACGCAGGAGGTTCTTTTTAAGATGGAAAACAACACAGAAGTGAAAGCAACGAACGAAATGGAAAACGTCGTTGCCCAGATGGATAACGGACAGTCAAAATTAAAGAAGGGGCAGCTCGTAACTGCGATCATCTCTTCGGCTTCGGACGAAGGCGTGGCTGTGTTGTTACCGTTCTTCAAAAAGGAGATCCTGCTCGATAAAGATGAGATCGAGTGCGAAGAGTATAAGAAAGAAGATTTTGCCGGTAAAATTGGCGATGAAATCGAGGTTATGGTCGTTTCTCCCGCCAATCCTGTAAAACTTTCGCAGAAAATCATCGCACAGATGAAGGAAGAAGAGGGCAAGATCGAAGCCATCAGCAACGGCGAAGAATTCGACGTCACCTGCACCGGCTTCAACAAGGGCGGTCTCACCGCGTCGATGGGCACCTATTCCGTATTTGTCCCGGCGAAAGAAATCCGCATGGGATATGTCAAAGAACTCGATAAATATGTCGGCAAAAAGCTCCGCCTGAAGGCGCTTGAAATTAAAAAGTCCGACAGAAAGAAGGAGATTATCGCTTCCCAACGCGTCATCCTCGAAGAGGAGAAGGCAGCACGCGATCAGGCGAAGGCTGAAAAGGAAGCTGAATTCTTTGCAAATGTTCACGTCGGCGACGTGGTCGAGGGCAAAGTTGAGCGCGTCACCAATTTCGGTGCGTTCGTTTCCGTCAACGGGTTCGATTGCCTTGCGCACATCTCCGATTTGTCCTGGTCGGGCGTGAAAAACGTGACCGACGTTTTGGAGATCGGCAAAAAATATGAATTCAAAGTGCTGAAAGTGGACGAGGAGAATAAGAAGGTTTCCATCGGCTACAAACAGCTTCAGCCCCAGCCTTGGGATTTGGTCGCGGATAAATATGCGGAAGGCGACGTTGTACACGGCAAGGTCGTGCGCATCGTTCCGTTCGGCGCATTCGTTGAAATCGAAAACGGCGTAGACGGCTTGGTTCACGTTTCCCAGATTTCGCACGAGTGGTTGGAAAACCCGACCTCCGTTCTCACGATCGGCGAAGAGATCGACGCGAAGATCCTCGTGCTCGATCCCGCAAACAAGAAGATGACCCTTTCCATTAAGGCGCTTCTTCCCGAACCCGAGGTCACGAAGGTTCGTCCTCGCCGCGAAGGAGAGGATAAGGGCGAGCGCAAGAACCGCAAACCCCGTCAGTCCCGCGACAACAGAGATGAGGATGAGTTCAGAGAGTGGTCTGAAGGCGGTCTCGGCGGCGCTTCGATTGCGGAAATGCTGCAAAACAAAAACTAATTTGAAAAAATATAAAAGCCCCGCCTAGTCGCGGGGTTTTTGATTATAGAGAGGTGTTAATATGGCTAAACAAGGTAATATTCGCATATCAAGCGAAAACATGATGCCCATCATTAAAAAATGGCTCTATTCGGACAAGGACATTTTTCTGCGCGAGATCGTCGCAAACGGGATCGACGCGATCACCAAGTATAAAAAACTGACGGACATGGGCGAAGCTCCCGCATTCGACGGCGAATTTTGTATCAAAGTTTCCATCGACAAGGACGCAAAGACGCTGACCGTCGAGGATAACGGTCTCGGCATGACGGAGAATGAGGTCGAGCAGTACATCACGCAGATCGCCTTTTCCGGCGCGGCGGATTTTCTCTCGAAATACGAAAAAGCGGGCGGCGACGGCATCATCGGGCATTTCGGTCTCGGCTTTTATTCCGCCTATATGGTTTCGGAAAACATCGAGATCTTTACGAAGTCTTACCGCGAAGATGCGAAGGGCGTGCATTGGGAATCGGACGGCGAAAGTACCTACACGATCGAGGAATGCGACATCGCCGAGCGCGGCACGAAGATCGTCATGCATATCGCCGACAGCGAAAAGGAATTTTTGGAAGAGGGAACGATTCGCAACCTCATCGACAAATATTGTTCCTTCATGCCGTACAATATTTATCTGAATTTTGCGGGCAAGGACGATAAGCCGCTCAACGACACGGCTCCGCTGTACCTGAAAAATCCGAAGGACTGCACAGAGGATGAATATAAGGAATTTTACCGCAAAACCTTCCACGATTATCACGACCCGCTCTTTTGGATTCACCTCAATATGGATTATCCTTTCCGCTTAAAGGGTATTCTGTATTTCCCGAAAGTCAACAATAAAGTGGAGTTGGAACGCGGGCAGGTCAAGCTGTACTGCAACCAGGTGTTTATTGCGGACAATATCAAGGAGGTCATCCCCGAATACCTGCTCCTTTTGAAGGGCGTCATCGACTGCCCCGACATTCCGCTCAATGTGTCGCGCAGCTTTTTGCAGAACGACAGGCAGGTGCAGAAGATCTCCAAGCACATCGTCAAAAAGGTCGCAGACAAGCTCACGGGGCTGTACAAAACCGATAAGGAAAAATACGAGACTTGCTGGAACGATATTTCCGTTTTCGTCAAACTCGGGTGCCTGAAAGACGAAGATTTCTACTCCAAAGTAAAGGATATCATCGTATTCAAAGATTTGGACGGAAAGTATCAGACTCTCGGACAATTTACCGGAGCGGCAAAAGAGGAAAGCTCTGAATCGAACGCCGCCGAGGAAAATAATGAGGGCAAAAAAGAGGAAACGAAGGAGCCTTCCACCGTCTATTACGTTTCAGACGAAGTCGGACAGGCGCAGTATATTTCGATGTTCAAAGCGTCCGGCTTAAACGCGATCGTCTGCGATACCTTTATCGACCCCCACTTTATCAGTTACCTTGAATTCAAAGAGTCGGGAAAATATAAGTTCTTGCGCATCGACGCGGACGTAGACGCTGCGTTGAAGGCGGATGAGCAAACGGATAACAAGGAGCTGGAGGAGGCGTTTAAGGCTTCGCTTAAAAATACACAGATCGCCGTTAAAGCGGAAAAATTTAAAAACGAATCTGTACCCGCGATCATCAACGTTTCGGAATATTCCCGCCGCTTCGGCGAAATGAACGCCTTTTACGGTATGGCGGGCGCCGATACCGACCGGGATATGACCATCGTTCTCAATACGGCGAACCCGATCATCGCGGCATTTGCGTCACTCGACGACACAAAGAAGAAATTTGTTGCAAACCAGGTTTATTACCTCGCGATGCTTTCATATAAAAAGCTGTCGCCCGAGGAAATGAAGGACTTTTCCGATAACACGGAAACGCTTTTAAAAGAATATATCGGCTGACGGCAGTTGCATACGGCGGGCAGAGTTTTTTCTGCCCGCCGCTTTTCTGTTTGCGAACCAAGAGTTCCCTTTGCCTCGCCATGCACATGACTCTCGGGTTTACTTCAGTGCCGCAGGATAAAATTTATGTCGCCGATCCAGCCGTGCATTTTAATTCCGGGTAATGCAAAAAATTTCATAGATTCGATTGCATAAATGTATAAAATATTGTATAATATTGGCATGAAAGTCGGCATATTCTGCAACAAGGCAACAAAAAAATTTGACAGTGTGCAAAAGGAGCTTTTCAGACTTCTGCGCGAGCGCGGAGTCGAATACGCGACCTATTATTCCGTTGAAGAAATAGGGCAGACAGATGTACTGATCGTTTTGGGCGGCGACGGTACCATTTTGAAAACGGCGATCGAAGCGGGAAGGCAGGGCGTTCTTCTGCTCGGCATTAACGCGGGAAACCTCGGTTTTTTGACGGAGTTTGAAGCGGATGAGGCAAAGTCTGCCGTGGATTTGCTCTGCAACAGGCGGTATGTTACGGAAAAGCGAAGCGTTCTTGAGATAACCGTGAGCGGGAAAAAGTACTATGCACTCAACGAGGCAACTTTCCACCGGCATTACGACGAAGCGGCGGATAACAATGTCGTTGCGGTAACCGCAGAGATCGACGGAAAACGTGTAGATAAAATCGTCGGCGACGGAATTATCGTAAGCACTCCGACCGGGTCTACGGCTTATTCGCTCTCGGCGGGCGGGCCTATCCTGACTCCGGACATTGCAGCCTTTATTCTGACCCCCGTCTGTGCGCATTCTCTGCATAACCGTCCGGTTGTCTATGCCGACACCAGCGTAATGCGCATTTTCCTCGCCGAAGAAGGGGCGTCTCTGACCCTGTATTGCGACGGAAAATATATCGGAGAAATTTTTGGCAACGACGATGTTGTGTTGCGGAAAGCTGATTTTTCGGTCGGGTTTATCCGGCGACCGGACAGCAACTTTTTTGACAAATTACTCTTTAAATTGAATAAATGGAGCGAATAGTATGATGCGAAGCGGAAGACATGCAGCGATATTGGAGATCATCTCCGCCAAAGAAATTGAAACACAGGAAGAACTGTGCGAGGAACTGAACAAGCGTAATTACAGCGTGACGCAGGCAACGGTATCAAGGGATATTAAGGAGCTTCGGCTGTTTAAAGTTGCCGGCTCGGAAAAGAAATATAAATATGCGTATATCGACGAAGGAAACAATAAAATTTCTCCGAAGATGCACAACCTTTTCCGCGAATGCGTACTGTCTATGCGTTCGGCGATGAATCAGGTCGTTATTAAAACACTGCGCGGCAATGGCAGCAACGCCGGCATGATCGTCGACAAATTGAATCTGCCCGAGATAATCGGTTCGATCGCGGGTGACGATACTCTCCTGATCGTTGCCGAAAGCGAAGAGAAAGCAAATATCGTCGTGGAAAAGCTCAACGAATTCCTGAAATAAATCTGAAGCGAAAGTGTGTTATGCTCGATAAACTTACCATCAAAAACGTCGCCCTGATCGAACGGGCGGAGGTCGAGTTCGGCGCGGGACTGAATGTATTGTCCGGTGAAACGGGATCAGGTAAATCGGTCATTCTTGACAGCATCAATTTTGTCCTCGGCGCAAAGGCAGACAAAAGCATGATCCGCCACGGCGAAAACGAGTGTTCTGTGAGCGCGGTTTTCCGCTGCGGCGAACAGGTACAGGCTATCCTTCGCGATATGGATCTCGATGCGGACGAGGAGATTATAATTTCGCGAAAATACAGGCAAGACGGTCGCGGCGACATCAGAGTGAACGGCAATGCGGTAAATGCCGCGATGCTGCGGAAAATCACTTCGCATCTCGTCGACGTACACGGGCAGAGCGAACATTTTTTTCTCTTGAGTGAGATAAATCAGTTGAAAGTTATTGACCGCGCCGCAGGGGTCGCTCTGCAAGAGCAAAAGGAAAAGCTTGCCGCGCTTTTGCAAAAACGCAGGGAGCTGAACGAAAAAAGAAAGGCTTTGGGCGGCGACGAGGCGGAGCGAGGACGCCGCATCGATATTTTAAAATATCAACTTGACGAAATCGGGAAAGCAGACCTGAAAGACGGCGAGGACGAGGCGCTTGCGGCAAAAAAGAATTTTTTTGCCAATATCGAAAAAATTGCACATTCGTTGGCGGAGGCTTCGGAATATCTTCGCGGCGACAATGCCGCCGTGGACTGTCTGAACGGTGCAAAGCGTGCTTTATCGGACGCGGCACCGTTCGGGGAGGAATATGCGTCGCTCACCGAACGGCTTGAAAGCACTGCTTTGGAAGCGGAGGATATCGGCGAGTCGCTCGCTTCGCTTGCCGACGGCATATTCTACGATGAACGGGAAGCGGAAGAAACCGAAAACCGGCTCGACCTGATCCGTTCGCTGAAAAAAAAGTACGGCGGCTCAATTGAGGAAATCCTACAATTTGCAGAAAAGGCAGGGGAAGAATACGATCTGCTGCTGCATTGCGACGAAGAATTTGCCAGGCTTGCAAAGGAATCCGAAAAAAACGACGCGGCAATATTTCATATTTGCAAAAGCATGACCGACATCAGAAAAGAAGCGGCTGAAGCTTTCTGCGCCCGCGTCACGGATGAGCTTAAAACATTGAATATCCGAAATGCGCAGTTCTGCGCCGAATTTGCGCCGTATACCGAATCGGATACCTTGCACGCCGGCGGCGACGGGGCAGACAGGATGCAGTTCCTGTTTTCCGCGAATAAAGGCGAACCCTTGAAGCCTTTGAGCAAGGTCATCAGCGGCGGAGAAATGAGCCGGCTCATGCTGGCAATCAAAACGCGGATGTCGGACATAAATAACATCGACACCTATATATTTGATGAAATCGATGCGGGGATAAGCGGAACGACCGCGAAAACGGTAGCGGAAAAATTTGCAGATATTTCCGCATCCAAACAGATCCTTGCCGTTTCGCATCTCGCGCAGATCGCGGCGATGGCGGACGAAAACTTTTTGATTTCAAAAGCGGAGACGCCTGACGGCAAAACGTTGACCGACATAGTAAAGCTCGATGCTGCCGGAAAAAAGGATGAATTGATACGCCTTCTCGGCGGAACGGTGACGAGCGACGCGGCGCGGGCGCTCGCGGAAGAACTTATTCTCGGCTGTAAAGAATATCGCGGTAAATGAAAAAAGGTATCGGGAAGTCCGATACCTTTTTTCGTCAGTTTTGTGAAAATTGTCGTTTTTATCGCTGAAAATATTGTCATGGAAATTTTTTCTCCGAATAATCAACCGATCTATTACGCAAAGTAAGGTCATACGGTATTCGGAGGAGATCATGCACAAGCTGAAAAACAAGGTTTTGCTCATATTGGCGACTGTTGCCGTCGCCCTCGTTTATTTGGGAACTTTGCCCGGCGTTTACGCGCAGGTTGCCGAAGTTTATGTCGGGGGGATGCCTGCCGGATTTACACTCGGACTGGGCGGGGCGCAGATCGTCGGGATTTGCGAAGTTTTAACGGAGGACGGCGCGGTCTGCCCCGCTCGCGACGCAGGGATTTCGGTCGGAGATATTATATACACACTGAACGGTGTCCGAATCGAATCTGCGGCAGATATTGACAAAGTTCTTGAAACCTCAAAAGGGAAAGCGAGAGCATCCGTCAAACGCGGCGGCGAGCGCATCGAAATGCAGATTCAGCCGGCCGAAGATATTGCCAGCGGAAAAAGGAAACTCGGCGTACTCATCCGCGACAGCATTTCCGGCATAGGCACCGTAACCTACATTGAAAAGGAAAGTTTGCGTTTTGCCTCGCTGGGGCATGCCGTTGCCGACAGTACCGGCAAACTGATGGATGTAGACAAGGGCAGTATCTTTCAGTGTTCCATTGTGAATGTGGTAAAAGGCGAGCGCGGGCGCGCAGGCGAGCTGAAAGGTCTCTTTCTGAACGATAAGAGCATCGCCGCCGCCGATACGAATTGTGCAACCGGGGTTTACGGAAATTTTAATAAAAGTTACGATACGTCTTCTCTAAAGTCTATGCGCATCGGCGAAGACGCCCAGCCGGGTAAGGCGAGTATTTTTACCACAATTGACGGCGTTTCGCCGAAGGAATATTCCGTCAGCATCGTCAAAGTAGACGAAGGAAACAAGCAAAACAAAAACTATGTTATAAAGGTGACGGACAAAGAGCTGCTGGAACGAACGGGAGGCATCGTGCAGGGTATGAGCGGCAGTCCTATCGTGCAGGACGGAAAACTGATCGGGGCAGTCACTCATGTATTCCTGAACGATCCGACCCGCGGTTACGGGATCAGCATTGCAAATATGTTGGGAAAATAAGGAGGGGCGCCCGGCGCCCTTCCTTTTTGTATGTTTTTTTCGTGAGGCTCTTTCCAAATTCAGATTGTTATGGTATAATAAAAACAGACAGGAGGAAGCAATGCGTGTTTTTTTAATAGTGATCGATAGCTTCGGGATCGGCGAAATGCCTGATGCCGCCAAATTCGGAGACGTCGGTTCGGATACCTACGGAAATATCTGCAGAGAAGTCGGCGTTTCTCTCCCAGTGCTCGTTTCCCTAGGGCTGAACAACATTGACGGGGTCGCGAAAAGGTACCCGAACGGCAAAGAGATTTTGCCCGTGCCGAACCCGCACGCCGCATATGGAAGGCTGCAGGAAAAGACATTCGCCAAGGATACCACCGCCGGGCATTACGAAATAGCCGGACTAGTGCTGGAGCATCCGTATCGGATTTATAAAAAATTCCCTCCCGACGTTGTTGCTGACTTGGAGCGCAAAGCAAAAACGCATTTTCTCGGCAATGAGGCAGCATCCGGAACGGAAATTATTCAGCGGCTCGGCCCCGAACATCTGCGCACGGGGTATCCGATTTTATACACTTCGCAGGATTCCGTTTTGCAGATTGCGGCGGACACATCCGTCATACCGCTCGAGCGTCTCTACGAGATCTGCGAAGCGACGCGCGGCGTTATGGTCGGGGAGCGCGCGGTCGGTCGAGTCATTGCCCGCCCGTTCATCCATGAGAACGGGAAGTTCATCCGCACGGAAGACAGGAAGGACTACGCCCTCGAACCTCCCGGGAAAACGATGCTCGACACCCTGACCGAAAACGGTGTGTGCGTCGTTTCCGTCGGAAAAATTTCCGATATTTTTTGCGGGAGAGGGATTGCGGAGAGCCATCATACCGGGAACAATGCGGAGGGGCTGCAGGTTTTGCAATCGCTCGCCGATTCTTTGGCGGAAGGGTTTGTTTTTGTTAACCTTGTCGATACCGATATGTTGTACGGTCACCGCAACAACGCAAAGGGATATGCCGCAGCGCTGGAGGAGATCGACGTGGCGTTGCCCCGCATTCTGGCGAAGCTGCGAGAGGATGATGTATTTATTATAACCGCCGATCACGGCTGCGATCCTACGACCGAATCGACCGATCACTCGCGCGAATATGTTCCGCTTCTCATATCCGGAAAACGGATAAACCCGATCGATTTGGGAACGTTGAACGGTTTCGACCACATCGCAAAATTTGTCTGTGCACTGTTTGGCGTCGGGACTGACGCAAATATTTTTCAAAAAATCATGAGGAGATGAGTATGGCAGGTTTCAATGTCAACGAATTACCGCAGAGAGCAAAGAAAATAGCGTCGGAGATCGGTAAAAAGATGCCGGTAAAACCGTGCATAGGCTTAATTCTCGGCAGCGGATGGGGCGGTATCGCCGCAGCGCTCAAAAGCGCAGTCAGCATACCGTATTCCGAACTGCCCGAGATGCCCGCCTGCGGCGTTGCCGGGCATGCGGGAAACTTTGTTTTCGGCAGCGCTGAAAATAAACAGGTAGCCGTGGTGCAGGGGCGTTTTCATTTATATGAGGGGCATAGCGAAGCAAGCGCCGTTCTTCCCGTGCGCGTCCTGTATGAACTGGGGGTTCGCACAGTCATTCTGACGAATGCGGCAGGCGGGATAAACCCGAATTATTCTGTCGGCGACCTGATGATTTTAAACGATCATATCAATTTTACCTGCCGCAATCCGCTGATCGGGTTGAAGCCGACAGCCGAATTCCCCGACCGATTTGTCGATATGACGGCAGTGTACGACCGTACGGTTCAAAATATCATCCGCGAAGAATGCGGCAAATTGAATATCCCCGCCCATTTCGGTACTTATCTGCAAGTTCTCGGGCCGAGCTACGAAACGCCCGCCGAAATCCGTGCTTTCCGTGCGCTCGGGGCGGATGCCGTGGGCATGAGTACGGTCATTGAGGCGATTTATGCGCGATATTTGAACATGAAGGTAGCAGGCGTATCCAATATAACAAACATGGGCGCAGGGCTTGTTGCCGGCGGGCTTGCTCATGCGGATGTTTTACGCGAATCGCACCGCCGTGAACCTTTGCTTGCCCGGTTGATGCTTCAGATCATTGCGCGGACGGAATAAACCTTTCGGAAAGAATAAAATTGCATATCTTTACAAAAAATAAGAGCATAACAGCATAGGAGATGAACTATGAAAAAGGTTGTGCTTTTATTTTTTGCCGTCTTGACGGCGTTTGCGGCATTCGGATTTGCACCCGCCGCGGCAAAGACAGAGCCGGAACTCGTTTCATCCTGCAAATCGGCATATCTCTGCGATTGGCGGAGCGGAACGGCGGTTTACGGAAAAGAAGAACTGAAGCACCTGCCGATCGCGAGCATGTGCAAGATCATGACGCTTGTGCTCTGTTTCGATGAGATCGAGAACGGCAGGCTTGCCGCGGACGAGGCGATCACCGTCAGCGAAAAGGCGAGCGGTATGGGCGGTTCGCAGGTATTTCTGGAAACCGGCGGCGTATATCCTGCGAAGGAACTCATCAAGAGCATTTGCATTGCATCCGCAAACGATTCCTGTGTGGCGATGGCGGAGCGCATTGCGGGGAGCGAGACTCTCTTCGTCAAAAAAATGAACGAACGCGCCAAATCGCTGCAAATGAATAATACAGAGTTCGTGAACTGTACGGGATTGCCCGAGGCGGGGCAATATTCCTGCGCGAAGGACGTTGCGGCGATGCTTGCCGAACTTCTGCGGCACGAGGAGTATTTCCGGTACAGCAAAATCTGGATGGACGAAATACAGCACAAGGGCGGACGAATAACGGAGATGGCGAATACAAATAAACTTATCCGGAATTATCAGGGGTGCGACGCCGGCAAGACGGGTTACACCTCCGAAGCAGGGTTTTGCCTGGCAGCATCGGCGGAGCGTGGCAATATGCGCGTAGTTTCCGTCGTTATCGGTGCTGCAGACAGCAAAACGCGCTTTGATAACGTAAAAACAATGTTCGATTATGCGTTTGCAAATTATACAAACAGGGCGGTTCTGGAGGAACGCGTGCTCGACAGTGCCTTCTGTTCCGTCCGCGGCGGAAAGCAGAAAGAAGTCAGCGTTATTCCCGAACGGGCATCTTATATTTTCTGTTGCAAAGACGATACGGACGAGATCTTTTACGAGCTTTCGCTCGATGAGGTAAAGGCGCCTGTCAGACGGGGCGATGCGGTGGGTACGGTAACGGTATATAAAAACAATGTGGAGGCGGATCACCTGAAATTGCTCGCCAACGAGGACGTGGAAAAGAGCTGCTACTGGGATTCTCTGCGCGACGCCGCGCGCGGTTGGAGTTTGTAAAACGGAAGCCGATGAGCGGGTTCTTCCTTTTTTCCATACTCTCCACAGTCGTCCAACTGTTGTTTCCGATGTTCCTGAATATTACGCTCTATGCGGACGTTCGGGAAAGGAAGTTGTATTTTTCGCTGTATATTTTACGCATCTTTAAAGTGTACGGCGGATATGCAACTCTGTATCGGCACGGCATCGCTTTTCACCTGACGGAGAACCGTGCGGCACTTCTGCCGTTTTCGGAGATGGCGGCGGCAAGGAATAAATTTGAGTTTAAACTGACGCGGGGTTTTTATCTGTACGGTTTCAGCGGCGTTACGGAAATCGGCGCGAGGGCCGATCCGGGGACGGCAATTCTGGCGGCAGCTGCTCTGCAAACCGTTGCAGGGATAGCCGCAGGGACATTCGCAAAAAGAAAGAAGTGCGCCTCATTCAAAAATGATGTCATCGTCTGTTTGGATAAAGAAGGCATCCGGGTGAGCGTTCGCATTATTCTTGTGTTTAATTTTTTTGCCGTCATACTGGCGGCGGCAAAAATAATATTACAGGCTTTAGCGGGGAAAATCAATGAATCAAAACGAAACAGAACAAAGCAAAAGGGTTAACGAACTGGTAGAGCGTTCAATGCTTAACTTGAACGAAATGGTGGACGCAAACACGGTGATCGGAACGCCGATCATTACGGCAAGCGGGTATCAAGTCATACCTGTTTCCAAAGTGACGATGGGGTATCTTTCGGGCGGAAGCGACATCGGTGAAACGAAGGTGGTAAAGGACAACGAAACAGTACCGTTTGCAGGCGGCAGCGGCGCCGTTGTTTCCCTCAAGCCAGCCGGATTTATTTTGGACGACGGCAACGGCTGCCGTTATATCCATGCGGGGGATGACCCAGTGGATAATCTCATCGACAAGACGTCCGAACTGTTAAAGAGCTTTCAGAGGAAAAATGATTAAACGGGCGGGGATATTGTTCGCCGCTGTACTCGCAGTCTGCTTGTCCTTCGGCGCACCTGTTTCTGCGGAGGCATATAGCGTATCCCGCGGGGAAGCTGTCGTGGAAGTCACAAGCGGCAGGCTTCTTTTTGCCGAAAACGAGGATACCGAACTGCCGCCAGCCAGCACGACGAAGATATTGACCGCGCTCATCATCGTTGAAGACTGCGACCTCGATACCGTTATAGAAGTTCCGAAAGAAGCTGCGGGTACGGAAGGTTCCAGCGTCTATCTCGAGGCGGGGGAAAAGTTAACGGTGCGCGACCTTCTTTACGGACTGATGCTCCGTTCGGGAAATGACTGTGCGGTAACGCTTGCGCTTTATCACAGCGGAAGTATTTCCGCGTTTGCGGAACATATGAACGAGCGTGCCGCGGAGCTGGGGGTGAAGCACAGTCATTTTGCGAATCCGCACGGACTTCCCGCAGAAGGGCATTATACGACGGCGCACGATTTGGCTTTGATCGCTGCTGCAGCCGTGCGAAACGAAACTTTTTCCGAAATCGTCGGAACAGAAAAATATACAGCACCGGATGGCGGCTGCGGATATGCCCGCGTATGGCAGAACAAAAACAAAATGCTATATAGCTATGAAGGGGCAGACGGCGTTAAAACGGGGTATACGAAAGAAGCGGGGCGGTGCCTCGTCACCTCTGCAACGCGCGGGGGGATGCGGCTCGTCAGCGCCGTTCTGAACAGCCCGAGCATGTACGAGCGCAGCGGCGAATTGCTCGATGCATGCTTTGCGAAGTATTCCATGAAAAAAGTCTTTTGCGCGAGCGGGGCAGAGTATGCGGTTCCGACCGACGTTCCCGAAAAAATCTGCCGAGGAAAATGTGAAGAAGATTTGTTCTATCCGCTCGCGGCGGGCGAAGATGCACAGCTCGAAACGCAGGTAAACCTGCCGCAAAAAGTATATTTGCCCGTGCATACGGGAGAAATCCTCGGAAGCGTGGAAATTCGCTTACAAAATCAGTTGATTTTTTCCCAAAAAATCGTTAGTATAGTGGATATGAAAAAGAGCTATTTCGATATCTTACGCGAAATAGCGAGATCACACAACTGACGAGGTACTATGCGAATCAATAAATTTCTGGCGGAGTGCGGCGTTGCAAGCCGCCGCGCCTGCGATAAGCTGATCGCCGACGGAAAAGTGACGATCAACGGCAAACCCGCCGCCTTGGGCGAGGACGTGAATGAAAACAAAGACGAAGTTCTCGTAGACGGAGTTCCGGTTCAAATCAACGCGCAGCATCAATACTATTTGATGAATAAGCCGAAGGGGTATATCTGTTCGGTACACGACGAACGCGGACGGAAAACCGTGATGGATCTTTTGCCCGCAGGCGCGGGCAGGGTGTATCCCGTCGGGCGGCTCGACTACGATACGGAGGGAATGCTCCTTCTGACCGACGACGGCGACCTCGCTTTTCGCCTCACCCACCCGAAAAATGAAATTCCGAAAACCTATCTCGTCAAAATCGAGGGCAGTATTTCGGACAATGCTCTCAATCAACTTCGCGCGGGAGTAGAGCTGGACGGAAAGCTCACCAATAAGAGCAAGGTCAAAGTTATCGAAACGGATAAGCAATATACGAAACTGCACGTTACCATCAACGAAGGTCGGAACCGTCAGGTGCGCCGCATGTTCGAGAGCGTCGGGAAAGAAGTTACCTTTTTGAAACGCATCAAGATAGGCGATATGGGACTGGGTTCTCTCGAGCGGGGCAAAGTCCGCAAGCTGACTGCGGAAGAAATTTTCTATCTGACAAACTTATAAAGCAACTGCGGAGCGTTTCGCGCTCCGCTTTTTCGTGCCGTAAAAAATGCCTTCGGTCAGTTTACAAAAAATTTTCTTTATGGTACAATAAGGCAAGCCAAATAAGGGAGGTGTCTATGGCAAAAAAGAGCGATGCGCAAAAAGCCGCAGAAAAGGCCGTCAAAAAATCGCATCCCGCGACGCTTATCCTTGCAATTCTGTTTCTGATCGTCGGAGCGGTCGCGGGCGTGGTGCTTTCGAGAGAGCTGACCAAAAACGATAAATTCGAACTTATCGGAGAAAAACAGGTTGAACTTGTCATCGGAGAGAGTTACAAGGAAGCGGGCGTTAAAATCATTTCGTTCGGCAGGGACATTTCCGATAAAGTTGCGTACGGCGGTGATTTTGCGACTATGGGGGAAATACCCGAAGAAGGTATTTACCAAATTGTCTATACAGTCGACGACTTCCGCTGGGGCGATTATCAGCTCGTTCGCACGGTTATCGTCGGAAACCCGGAGGGTGCGGAGGGATTGAACAATGGCTAAAAAGAAATTTTCCCTCGGGTTGACTATTTTCGCGTGTCTCCTTGCGCTCATCATCGGGTTCGTTGCGGCCTTTTTCATCTATACATACGCCTCGCGCGAAACGGGCGGCGACGTGTAGGCAGGCAATACCGACATTTTAATTGATGCAGGTTCTGTGGCTAGCAGTACCGATACTACATCCGAATATATCAAACAATATTGCACCGATAATATTTTGGAGTATGTAATCGTGACTCATGCGGACAGTGACCACATTGCCGGTTTTGCAGGGAGCAGTTCTTCTCCGAGTATGTTCGACCGATTTACCTGCGAAACAATCATTACGTTTGATCTCACGAACCAGGAGATGGAAACATCGAGCGGCAATCCTACAACATATGCGAGATATGTCAACCAATTGCAAGGAGCTGTTGAAGCGGGGGCGACACATTATACGGCATTACAATGCTGGAACGAAAAGGACGGAGCACAGCGGATATGGGAAGTTTCAAACGGAATAGAGATGGAAATTTTATACAATTATTATTACGAGAACGAAAGCGGCGATGAAAATAATTATTCCGTCTGTTTGCTGTTTAATCAAGGAGATAAGCATTTCCTATTTACGGGCGATTTGGAAGAAGACGGAGAATCACGCCTAGTTGATAATAATAAATTACCGAAAGTCGAGTTGTTTAAGGCGGGACATCACGGCTCTAAAACATCAAGCACCGAAAAGCTGCTGAACGTTATCGACCCTAATATTATCTGCGTGTGTTGCTGTGCCGGTTACAATCAGTACAATGCAGCACCGGAAAATGTCTTCCCGACGCAGGCGATGATCGACCGTGTCGCGCCGTATACGGATAAGGTTTACGTCACGAGCCAAGTTGACGAAAGTTCAGAGAGCGGTTACCGTTCCATGAACGGCAACATAGTCGTAACATCCGACAGGGACGGCGTGACCGTCGAATGCTCCGAAAACAATACTCTGCTGAAAGACACCGCATGGTTTAAAGCAAACCGCACGATGCCGGATGCGTGGGCAACAGCTGCATAATAAAACAAGAGCGGGGTATAAGCGAAAATAATAGCGCTGCCCGCTCTTTTTCAGCCGAAAATAATTGCTAAAAAGCGCAAAAAGTATTAAAATAGTTCTGTTATACATGAGAAACAGGAGAATACAATTTTGATCAGGAACGATTTAAGGAACGTGGCGATCATCGCGCACGTCGACCACGGCAAGACGACGCTCGTGGATCAGATGCTCAGGCAGAGCGGAACATTCCGGGAAAATCAGGTCGTTGAAGAGAGGGTGATGGATTCCAACGCCCTCGAACGCGAACGCGGCATCACGATCCTCGCAAAGAACACATCGGTTCATTATCACGGCGTCAAAATAAATATAATCGATACCCCGGGTCACGCCGATTTCGGCGGTGAGGTGGAGCGCGTGCTCAAGATGGTAAACGGCGTATTGTTGCTCGTTGACGCGGCGGAAGGCCCCATGCCGCAGACCCGCTTCGTCATGCAGAAGGCGCTCGAACTCAACCACAAACTTATTATCGTGGTAAACAAAGTCGACCGCCCCGACGCGCGCATCGCGGAGGTGCAGGACGAAATTCTGGAACTTCTCATCGATCTCAACGCCTCCGACGAACAGCTCGACAGCCCGATCGTATTCTGTTCGGGAAGGGCGGGTACAGCGTCGCGTTATGCGGATAAAGAGGGCAAAGACCTCACGCCGCTCTTTGACACGATATTGAATCACATACCGCCCATGACGGTGGATGAAACGGCTCCTCTGCAGATCCTTGTTTCCTCGATCGACTATAACGATTATGTCGGGCGTATCGGCATCGGCCGTATCGAACGCGGAACCGCAAAGGCAAATCAGGAAGTTGCCGTCTGCAACCACAACTCTGTAGGTCAGGTCAAACGCGGAAAGCTCGTCAACCTTTACCAGATCGAAGGACTTGCGCGGGTACCTGCCGAAACGGCACAGGCGGGCGATATCGTCTGCTTTTCCGGGTTAGAAGGTATTAACATCGGCGATACTGTCTGCGCACCCGAGTGCGTGGAGGCGGTACCGTTCGTCAAAATCAGTGAACCGACCGTTGAGATGACCTTCTCCGTCAACGACAGTCCGTTTGCCGGCAAGGAAGGGAAGTTCGTCACCTCCCGCCATTTGCGCGAACGGCTGTACCGCGAACTGCTTAAGGACGTTTCGCTGAAAGTGGAAGACACCGATACTGCGGAAGCGTTCAAAGTGAGCGGCCGCGGCGAAATGCACCTCTCCATTTTGATTGAAACGATGCGCCGCGAGGGATATGAATTTCAGGTAAGCACCCCGCGCGTACTGTATAAGACCATTGACGGGCAACTTTATGAACCGATCGAGCGCCTGATCGTCGACGTTCCCGAGGAGGGAACGGGCGCAGTATTCCAAAGCATGGGCGAACGCAAGGGCGAGCTCGTGCATATGAGCGCGGTCGGTTCGCGCATGCGCCTCGAATTCCTGATTCCGGCCCGCGGTCTGTTCGGCTATAAAAGCGAATTCCTCACCCAGACGAAGGGAGAGGGCGTCATGAACTCCATATTCTTTGAATACCAGCCGTACAAGGGCGATCTGAAGCGGCGCGATACCGGCTCGCTCGTCGCCTTCGAATCGGGCGAGGCTGTCACCTACGGGCTGTATAACGCGCAGGATCGCGGAATTCTGTTTATCGATCCGGGTACGCAGGTTTACGAAGGAATGGTCGTCGGCGTATCGCCCAAAACGGAAGACATCAACGTCAATGTCTGCAAGAAAAAGCACATGACGAATACGCGCGCGGCGGGAAGCGACGACGCGATGCGACTCAATTCGCCCAAAAAGATGAGCCTTGAAGAGTGCCTCGAATTTCTCAACGACGACGAGCTGTTGGAGGTCACGCCCGTGTCGCTCCGCATCCGCAAGCGCATCCTCGACAGCGAGCTTCGCGCCAAAGCGCGCGCACGCGAAAAGAAAGCATAAAAGACGTATAGCGCAACATACAATATTCCCGAAGAGTATTTGCTCGGAGGGAATATTTTTTATGGAAGAAACAAAACTGCAGACGGCGCTCATCGAACAGCAGAAAAAGATAACGATAACGGGAGTGGAGAGCGTCGATGCCTTTTCGCCCCGTCAGATTTCACTCACGCTCGATAACGGCAAGGCTGTCATTGTCGGAGACAACCTGAAAATCGTCAATTTCTCCAAATCGAACGGCAACTTTGCCGCGGTCGGGAAAATCGGCGGCATACGCTTTGCCGCAAAACAGGAAAAACTATCCAAAAGGCTGTTCGGATGAATGAGGGAAATCAGCTATATATCCTGACAGCCTGTATGCTGGCAGGCATTGTTGTCGGACTGCTCTACGAAATTTTTTCGCTGTTTCGCTTTTTTGTAAAAAATAAAGCCGCGCAGACCGTTGCCGATATTCTCTTTTTCATTTTGGCGGGAGGCGTATTTGTCGGGGCGGCGGTACTGTTTCGCCTGCCGGATATGCGGATATACATGCTTGCTGCGGCACTTGCCGGACTTTGGCTGTATACAAAAACATTGCACAGAACAGTTGCCTTTTTTGCCGGAAAATTGTATAATAAATGCAGGAGCGTGTGCAAAGACTTGGCAATGCGCGCGGCGGCATACCATGAAAGAAGAAAAATTCAAAAGAATCGTAGTCGGAGTCACGGCAGCAGCCGTCATTCTGCTCGCCATACTTCTCGTTTACATGATCTACCAGTTGATTGCCATTTCCGTCCGGGAGAAGCGCATCGCCGAACTGGAAGAGCAGTATGCCTATTGGGAGCAGTATGTAAAAGAAAATGAAGGAAAAATCGAGGTGTACGAAGGTCTTGCCTGGTTAGAGATCATCGCGCGTAAATTAGGTATGCTCGGCGCAGGCGATTACGGCAAGGATGCTTCTGTTTCTTTTGAAGACGGCGCTCTTTTGAAAATTTCCGACAGCGGAGAGATCCTATATGAAATATGCGGTGATTGACATCGGTTCCAATTCCGTCCGCCTGCTTCTGTGGGCGGACGGTCATACTTTATGCAAGAAAGTGAATACTACGCGTCTGGCGGAAGGCTTGACTTTTACAGGAAAACTTTCGCGGGAGGCAATGGAGCGCACAGCTGCGGCAATTGCCGGTTTTGCGAAGGAAGCCGAACGCGAAGGCGCCGAAAGGCTGTACGCATTCGCCACGGCGGCGGTGAGGAGCAGCAAAAACGGCGCTGATTTTGTACAGCTCGTCAAGGATTTGTGCGGCATTGAAGTGGACGTCGTTGCAGGGCAAGAGGAAGCCGAACTCGGGCTGACCGGCGCACTGGGCGGGCAGGACGGAGGCATCATCGACGTTGGCGGCGCAAGCAGTGAAGTTACTGTCGGGAAGGGCGGTAAAATTATCTATGCCGTCAGCGCAGACATCGGCGCGGTACGGCTGAAGGACGCCTGCGGCGAGGACAGGCAAAAGCTGGAAAAATTTATTGCCGAAAAAATAGCCGTCTACGGGCAGGTGCCTCATTGTGAAATGACGGCAATCGGCGGCACGGCGACTTCGCTCGCCGCTCTCGAATATGCGGTGGAGCCGTACGATCCCGCGCGTATTCACGGAACACTTCTCCACGCGGAACGCATTCTGTTCTGGGCGGACAAACTCCTGTCCATGCCGCAGGCGGAGCGATTGAAGCTCAAAGGCATGGATAAAAAGCGCGCCGATATTTTGGGGGGCGCAGCGCTGCTGCTGTACTCTGTAATCTGTTTTATCGGGGCGGAAGAAGTGCGGATAAGCGAGCAGGACAACCTGGAAGGGTATCTGTTCCGGAAAATACGGGTGAGCTTATGAATCGCATTGCTGAAAAAATTGCCCGCATTTTCGATGTTGTTGCCACATTTGCGATCGGGGGCGTTGTCGTATGGTTGGGGTGCAAACATTATTACGAACAGCTTGATTCGGTACTCCTCATCCTTTGCCTGATCGGCGGCGGAATCGTATCGAGTGCGGTGTGCCGCATTTTTCATGAGTTAGGGCATATTCTCATCGGATTGATCTGCGGTTTCCGCTTTAACAGTATGAGGGTCGGGTTTATTTATCTTTACCGCGACGAAGGAAGGCTTCGCGTCGCCGCCAGACGCTTGCCCGAGTCTCTTGCGGGCGCGACGGAGATGCTCCCGAAAAATGCGGACAACCTGTACGGCAAGTATCTCGCGGTTGTGTGCGGAGGACTTGCGTTTTCGCTTCTGTTCCTTGCGGGGGCAGAATTGGCGCTCGATTTTTACAGGCAGCTGCCGTTTGCCGCTTACGCACTCATCTGTACCGCATTACCGTACGCCTTCCATATTTTCTTTTACAATGTACTGCCTTTTAACGACGACAATCTTGATACGGACGGCGCAATGCTCAAAGGTCTAATCAAAAAAGAGCCGTCTTATCTGACGGCAGTCAATATTTTGGCGATCGAGGCTTATCTTTACCAGGGTTTTACGCCGTCCGAAATCGACAAACAGTTGTATTTCGGTGCGCCGCAGCTTCCCGAAGACGACCTGAATTTCATCCTCCTGACGAATTACAGGCTCTCGTACTATATCGATGCGGGTGACAGGGAAAACGCCGCAAAAGCGTGCCAACGCCTTGAAGATCTTCTCGAATATGTACCTCAATACTATAAAAACGATATTACGGCGGATATCCTTTATTGCAAATGCCGAAGAGGGGATTACGAAGGCGCGCGTAGGCTTTATCCGCAGGTCAGGCTGTATTTAAAAGGCGAGGGTTCTTTATCCGCTCACCGTATTTCCGCCGCATACGAGCTGTATGTGAACGAAGACAAGGGCGCCGCCCTGCGGGAACTGAATGCAGCCGAAGAAAAGGCGGAAAGCTATTATATCAAAGGATTGGGTAAATACGAGCATAAACTGCTCGAAGGTATTCGCAATGATATCAAGACAGATATTTTTTACGAACCTGTTTTATAAAAGGTAAAAAGGCGAGGTCGAAATGTACCTCGCCCCTTTTATTTTGCGGGTGGTCAGCATAGTTTATGTGCATTGCCGTAACAATGCGGGCATACCCCGTCAGCTCCGCCGCAACAGCCTTCACAGAGAAACGCCCCGCATTCGCGGCACTCATATATCTCGCTTCCGTCGCATTCCTTTCCGCAATTGCAACACCGGAATTTTTCCATAAATTGTTCACATGCCTCCGTTTCGCTTTATTTTCAAGTATGGAACAAAGGCTCTTTTTTTATTCGTGCAGGTGCGGAAATGCCGTCGGGATTTTCACGCTCCGCTGTCATCAGTCAAAAAAATCATTTTCGAGCCGCAGAAGGCTGTTTAACGGCGTTAAATGCGGTCACTTAAAATTTTAATCAAAAATCGACGGTAAATCGCTTCCGTTTTCGGGCAAAATATGCTATAATTATAAGGTAAAAAATCCGCGACTTTTAATCGTAAAACAGGAGATTTTCAGCTATGACAAATAAGGTACAGGGTGAATACGGAGAAGAGCAAATTCAGGTTCTGGAGGGGTTGGAACCTGTCCGTAAACGCCCGGGCATGTACATCGGTTCGACGGACGAGCGGGGACTGCATCACCTTGTGCAGGAAATCGTCGATAACTCCATCGACGAGGCGCTCGCCGGCTACTGCACCGCGATCCGCGTTACCATCAACAAAGACGGGTCTTGCTCCGTTCTCGATAACGGGCGCGGAATCCCCACAGGCATTCACCATAAAGAGGGTATCTCCTCGGTCGAGCTGGTTTTGACAAAATTGCATGCGGGCGGCAAATTCGGCGGCGGAGGATATAAAATTTCGGGCGGTCTGCACGGCGTCGGTCTTTCCGTCGTCAACGCGCTCTCCGAATGGCTTGAAGTGGAAGTATATCAGAACGGTCACGTCTACAAGCAGATCTATAACCGCGGCGTGCCGCAGCGTGCGCTCGCGATCGTCGGCGATACCGACAAGACGGGTACAAAGGTAACCTTCTATCCCGACGACGAAATTTTCGAGACGATTATCTTTAACTACGATAATCTGAAAGTCCGCCTGCGCGAGCTTGCCTACCTCAATAAGGGGCTCACGATCTCCATTCAGGACGACCGCGAGGAGAAGCCGAAGTTCGATGAATTCTGCTACGAGGGCGGCATCCTGCACTTCGTGGAAGACCTCAACAAGAATAAAGAGACGCTGTTCGACAAACCCGTATATTTCGAAGAGACGCAGGACGACAGCGCGATCGAAGTCGCCATTCAGTATAACGACAGCTACAGCGAAACTATTTTCAGCTATGCGAACAACATCCATACCGAGGAGGGCGGCACCCACCTCGACGGCTTCAAAGCGGCGCTCACAAAGGTCATCAACGATGCGGGGCATCGGCTGAATATCCTCAAGGAGAACGACAAGCTGACGGGCGACGACGTGCGCGAAGGCATCACGGCAGTCGTATCCGTCAAATTGACCGAACCGCAGTTCGAGGGGCAGACCAAGACGAAACTGGGAAACAGCTCTATGCGCTCCTTCGTGCAAAAGGCGACGGTGGAGCATCTCGGCACCTATCTGGAAGAGAACCCTTCGCAGGCGCGCGAGCTGATTCTGCGCTGCATCACCGCGCAGAAGGCGCGCGACGCGGCGAGAAATGCCCGCGAACTGACGAGGCGGAAGGGTATTCTGGAAAGCACGACACTCCCCGGGAAGCTCGCCGATTGCAGCGAAAAGCGTTCGGAGCTGTGCGAGATCTATCTCGTCGAGGGCGACTCGGCGGGCGGTACGGCAAAGCAGGGGCGCGACCGCCGTTTTCAGGCGATTCTGCCGCTGCGCGGCAAAATCCTCAACGTCGAAAAGGCGCGGCTCAACCGCGTGCTCGAAAACGAGGAGATCAAGAGCATGATCACCGCGTTCGGCTGCGGCATTCATGACGATTTCGACGAGAGTAAACTGCGCTATGACCGCATCATCTGTATGACCGATGCCGATGTCGACGGTAGCCATATCCGTATTCTGCTTTTGACCTTCTTTTTCCGTTTCATGCGCCCGCTCATCGAAAACGGGCATGTATACGTCGCGCAGCCGCCGCTGTATAAGGCAACGCGGGGCAAGGATGAGAAATATATGTATTCGGATGCGGAATTGGAGGAATACCGCAATTCCAACCCGGGTAAATTTGAGTTGCAGCGCTATAAAGGTCTGGGCGAAATGAACAGCACACAGCTTTGGGAGACGACGATGAACCCTGCAACGCGTACGCTTCTGCGCGTCAATATGAAGGATGCAGTCGAGGCGGACGAGATGTTCTCGCTCTTGATGGGCGAAAAACCCGAACTGCGCAGGCAATTCATCGAGCAGAACGCGAAACTCGTCGCAGAACTGGATATTTGAGGTTGAACGATGGCGAAAAAAGAGACAAGTCCGGAACTTACCGAAGAGTTTAAAAAGACTCTGGCAATGACAAACATGATCGACGTCGAGGTGGACGACGAGCTGAAAAAGTCCTTCATTGCCTATGCAATGGCGGTTAACGTCAGCCGTGCCATTCCCGACGTGCGCGACGGGTTGAAACCCGTGCATCGCCGCATTCTGTATTCCATGCACGAGATGGGGTTGTATAACGACAAGGCGTACCGCAAGTGCGCCCGTATCGTCGGCGATGTATTGGGTAAATATCACCCGCACGGCGACAGAGCCGTCTATGACGCGCTCGTGCGCTTGGCGCAGGATTTTACCATCAATTTCCCGCTCGTGGACGGGCACGGAAACTTCGGCTCCGTCGACGGCGACCCGCCCGCGGCAATGCGTTATACCGAGGCGAGGATGTCCAAACTCGCGGCGGAAATGCTGCGCGACCTGGATAAAGAAACTGTCGATTATTATCCGACGTTCGACGATACCGGGATGCAGCCGTGCGTTTTGCCCGCACGATTCCCGAACCTGCTCGTAAACGGCAGCGACGGCATCGCGGTTGGCATGGCGACGAATATCCCGCCGCACAACCTCGCCGAAGTCATCGACGGGGTCATCGCGCAGATCGATAACCCCGAAATCTCCATCGATGAATTGATGGAACATATCCCCGCACCGGATTTCCCGACGGGAGCGATTTTGATGGGCAGGGCAGGCATCAAACGCGCCTATCGCACCGGCCGCGGCAATTATATTTTGCGCGCCCGCTGCGAAATAGAGGACTATACTTCGGGCAACACCCAACGCACACGCATCGTCGTAAGCGAAATCCCGTACCAGGTCAACAAGGCAAAGCTGATTGAAAACATTGCCGATTTGGTTAAAGATAAGCGCATCGAAGGCATTTCCGACATACGCGAAGAATCCGACCGCGACGGTATGCGCATCGTCATCGAGTTGCGCAAGGATGCGAACGCTCAGGTCGTTCTTAACCTTCTGTACAAGCACACACAACTGCAGACCTCCAACGGCATAATCTTGCTTGCACTTGTGGACGGCGAGCCGAAAGTGCTCAATCTCAAGGAGTGCATACATTATTATATTGAACATCAGAAAGACGTCATCGTCCGCCGCACAAAATATGACCTGAACAAGGCAGAGGAGCGCGCGCACATCGTCGCGGGACTCGTTCTTGCGCTCGCGAATATCGACGAAGTCATCGCCATCATCAAGCAATCGGCGGATAAAAACGTTGCCTGCGAGAAGTTGATGCAGGCGTTTGAACTTTCGGACAAGCAGGCGAACGCGATCCTTGAAATGCGCTTGCAGCGCCTGACGTCCCTGGAAGTCGAAAAACTGCAGGAAGAGTTGGAACAGTTGGAACGCACGATTGCCGACCTGAAAGATATTCTCGCAAATGAGCAGAGAGTTCTCGACATCATTAAGACTGACCTTTGCACCATCCGAGACAGTTATCCAAGCGAACGCAAGACGGAACTTTCCTATGACTACGGCGAGATCGACGTCGAAGACCTTATAGAGGAAGAGGAAGTCGTCATTTCGATGACGCATTCCGGCTACGTCAAACGTCAGCCGGTTGCCGAATACAAGGCGCAGCGTCGCGGTGGGATGGGCGTCACTGCGCACAAACCGAAGGAAGAGGACTTCGTTGAAAAGCTATTTATCAGTTCCACGCACGACAATATTCTGTTCTTCTCCAGCTACGGAAAAGTTTACTGCATCAAAGGTTACGAAATTCCCGAGGCGCAGCGCCAGGCGCGAGGTCGCGCAATCGTCAATCTTTTGCAGATCGAGCAAGACGAAAAGATCACAGCGGTCATTCCTTTGGCAAAAGATACGACCGGATATATTGCAATGGCAACGCGCAACGGGCTTATCAAAAAGACGTCGCTCGAAGAGTTCGAAAATATTCGCAAAGTCGGCAAAATCGCAATCAAGATCAACGAGGGCGATGAACTGATCTCTGTTCAGTTTACAACCGGCGAAGATGAACTGATTATCGCATCCCGCGAGGGCAAGTGTATCCGCTTCAGCGAAAAAGATGTACGCCCGATGGGCAGGGATACGCAGGGCGTCAAAGCAATGAATCTCGGGGAATCGGACAGGCTCGTCGACATGCTTGTTGTCAAACCCGATTGCCAGATCCTGACGCTGACCTCAAAGGGATACGGCAAGCGTTCCGATGTCGAGGACTACCGTTTGCAGGGACGCGCGGGGAAGGGCATTAAAGCCGGCGTATTCAACGAAAAAACAGGGTACCTCGTCAACTTGAAGATTGTCAATGAGAACGAGGACATTATGATCATCTCGAATAACGGAACAATTATCCGGATGCATGTATCGGATATTTCCATGATCGGCAGAAATACGCAGGGCGTGCGCGTTATGCGGCTGAAGGATTCGGAGGTCGCGACAGTTGCCGTTGCGCCGCGAGAGGAAGACGAGCCGGAGCAGGCGAATGGCGCAGACGATAACGAATCGATTGCCGACGCCGAGACATTGACCAAACCCGAAATCGAATCTCAAACGGATATTCTGATGGAAAACGATTCTGAAGACAGCGAATAGCACAAGAACAGCTTAACCCACCTGCCCGCAAATGAACTTCATTTGCGGGCAGGCTTTGCAATGATTGGCAACATGGCAAAAAAATAGTAGTTTTTAAAGACCTGCAAACGCAACGTATTGAATTTTTCCGGAGGAAACGCCATGAAAAAGTGGTTCGACGAAGAATATTCCTTTGAAATTGAGGTTACGGGGTTTTTACGGGGAGATCGCACTGAACATTATTGCAGAAACGGCGAGGAGATCGGAGACCGATATACCTGTACTTATGGATGCCCGGTCAATCGAGACGGTCAGGGGATTTGCTCCAAAACCATGATGATGTTATATATCCGATTATGGAATCGGTTCGGAGCGGCGGCGATCTTGAAAACATTGGCGGCGACGGTAAATACAGTAAAACGATCGTCTGTCCGGACGGATGCGTCGTATTTCGTCTCACCGCCAAAAAAATTGGCTCGAAAAACTTTTTTCGAGATGGTTTGCTGAAATAAACTTCCGGGACATGGAGTTAGTTATTAAAACCTGATAGTGCAGATGTGCTTACTCAAAAGAGAAGAAGTCGCATAAAAGAAGGTGTAAAAAGAGGCACCAAAGCTGTTTCCGTTTTGTTTGCAATATGCAATAGAGCGCAGTTATAAAACTGAAATTTAGCGAAAAAATATAGCAGAAGAAGTTTGAAAGTGGGGAATAGATAAATCCCCATTTTTCTATCAACTCGAATAGCTTTATCTATGCGTAAAACACAGCTTTTACGCATAGATAACGATAAAAACTCTTTAAAATACAGGGAGTTAATAAATACTTATTTAAAAATCATAAAATCTCAAAAAACGACGAAACACGGCGAGTTCTATAACGTATCACATCGTTTCGCATCGTTGAATATGCGATTTTGGGCAGATATGCATACGAAAAAGCCTATAGCGTTGTTTGTGACAGAAAAATAAATCAAAAAATTATTTAGGATTGCTTTTTACAAGAATTTGCGTTATAATTGTTACTATGAATGAAAAAAATTTCTATCAATCGCGCAATCAAAAAAATCTGGAAAAGATCCAGTACCTTTTGGAAGAACTTCCTCCCTTTGTGGAAGACTATTTTGTAGGAATTGAAAACCAAACGAGTACTTTGACAAGATTAAACTACGCCTACGATCTTCGCATATTTTTCGATTATCTTGTGAAAAAGGTTTTTCGCGGTAAAACCGTTTTGGATTTATCCTTGAATGACCTCGAACGCATTCAGGCGTATGATATTGAACGATTTTTGAGTTATCTGAACCGCTATAGCTTCAACGGAAAAGCGGAAAGTTGCAGCGAACGCGCTAAAGCGCGAAAATTGTCGTCGGTGCGCGCGATGTTTAAATATTTTTTCTCCAGAGAACGCATTCAGGTTGACAATGCCGCAAAAGTATCCCTTCCCAAGATTCACGAAAAAGAAATTATTCGCCTGGAAGTAAACGAGGTTGCCGATCTTTTAAATTGCGCGGATTCCGGTTCAGGCATGACGGAACACCAGCAGGCATTCCACGAAAAAACAAAAATTCGGGATGTTGCAATTTTGACGCTTTTTTTAGGCACCGGAATCCGAATCAGTGAGTTGGTTGGATTAAACAATGAGGATATCGACTTTACAAATTATAGCTTCCGCGTGACTCGAAAAGGCGGTAATCAAACAATCCTCTATTTTTCGGACGAAGTCGCCGATGCTTTGGCTAAATATATTGCATTTAAGGAAGAATGCAAAGATATTCCCGAAGGCGAGCATGCTCTGTTTCTTTCCTTGAAAAAGAATCGCATCAGCATACGCGCTGTCGAAAATCTTGTAAAAAAATACAGCCGTATTATCGCTCCGCTGAAAAAAATTTCGCCACATAAATTGCGAAGCACCTACGGTACGCAATTGTATCGGGAAACTAAAGATATATATGTCGTCGCCGATGTGCTCGGGCATAAAGACGTGAACACAACCAAAAAGCATTATGCCGCCATCAGCGAAGATATACGTCGTTCGGTTGCAGGAAAGGTAAAATTGCGCGATAATGACGATAAATAACTCATTTTATCGCATTTATGTGTGACATAGTACTATATATAACCGTAAAAATATTAAAATTGAGACATATTTAATGTTTGAATCTGAAAAGAATATACAAGAAAAGATTTATATTATACAGCCGGTTTTGGGAGAAAATTACCGTTCTTTGCAACAGGAGGCGGTTTCATTGATCGAAAATTCCGGCTCGGCATATGCCGGAACAATTTATCAGAACATACGCGAAATCAATCCGGCAACGTACATTGGAGCCGGCAAATTATCCGAATTGCGCGAAAGGCTTGCCGGATTGGATATTACGGTGCTTTTCAATGGCGACCTGTCCCCTTCGCAGACCCTCAATATTTCTTCTGCTCTCGATGATCGAAAAGTAATCGACAGAACTACTCTGATTTTAGATATTTTTGCCCGCAACGCAAATAGCAACGAAGGAAAATTACAGGTCGAGCTTGCACAGTTGCAATATAATTATCCGCGGTTAAAAGGAAAAGGCTCCGCTCTTTCCCGTTTAGGAGGCGGTATCGGCACGCGCGGTCCGGGAGAAACAAAACTCGAAACGGACAGGCGCCGCATACGCGAAAGAATTGATTATCTTGAAAAGAAACTGGAGAGTTTGAAGAACAATCGCCGGCTGATTGCATCCCGAAGAAAAAAAGACAATATATGCACAATTTCCTTGGTTGGTTACACAAATACCGGCAAATCAACACTTTTGAACTGCCTTACGGGAGCGGACATTTATGCCGCCGATCGGCTGTTTGCAACATTGGACACGACATCGCGCAAACTTATCATAGACGGCAGAGATTATCTTTTGACAGACACAGTAGGATTTTTGCGCGAATTGCCCCACAATTTAATTTCGGCTTTTCATTCGACACTGGAAAGCGCTTTGAACTGCGATTTGCTTCTTATTGTTTGTGACGCAACCGACGACTATGCAATGCAACTTGACACTACATTAAAGACTTTGGATGAACTTCATTGTGAAGTTCCGTATCTTACCGTCATGAACAAAAGCGAAAGCCTGGCTTCATTCGACGGATTTCCCCGCGACAGTATCTTTATTTCGGCAAAACACGGCGTCGGCTTGGAAGGATTAAAAAGCAAAATTGCGGAGTTCTTTTCTGAAAACCTTTCCAGAATCCGCCTGCGGATTCCCTACCTGAACATCGGCGAATACGAAAAGCTGAAGCGGTTTGCAACAGAGCGAAGCATTTTTTACAGCGGAGATGCTGTAGAGATCGAAGCCGACGTGGAGAATCGGTTTTTGCACAAATTTGACCCCTTCCGCGCGTAACTGCGTACAGCAGACATAAGTATCTGCGTACAGCAGACATAAGTATTTCTATCGTTTCAAAAAAGGGAGTCACCTCGATTCAGGTGACTCCCTTTTTTGATGTGTTTTGCAATATTCTGTCATCAGATAAAAATTCATCCGTTTCTCGTTTGAGACTGGCTGTCTTTGCGCCCAGACATCAGATCCCCTTTGTCAGTTCCGTAATTACGCCCTGCAAAAAAGACACATCGGCAAGACTTATCAGCGCAGGGGCTCCGCCGTTGTAACGGACTACGGTAACCGATGCATTCGGCACCCACGGAATATCTTTCATTCGCTCCAACGGCACCCCCTGCCAATAACATTGCATCGCGCGCAGGAAACCTGCATGCGTGCCGATCAAAACTGTTTTCCCGACATTTGCCTCTGCAATCTCTCCGACCGCCGCACGCCCGTGCAGCGAGCCAAGCCGATATTTTCACACCAAACCATATAGTCATTTTTATAATTTTCGGCAATGTACCGGATAGGACATTCCTCCCACAACCCGCCGTAGATTTCCCGCAACCGAGCATTTGTCTGAACAGGCAGATGCAGCGCTTTTGCGATCGGTAAAACCGTATCACGCGCACGTTTCAGGTCGCTTGAATAAACAGCATCGACCGTATATTTTTTGAGGATAAAATTTTTCAATGCAGTCACCTGCTTTTTCCCCAACCCGGAAAGGGAAACATCCGCCTGTCCGGTAAAAAGCCCTCTTTCGTTCGATTCACTTTCACCATGCCTTACAAAGATAAGTTCTGTCATATCACTCCGAAAATAAAAAGTAGTAATATCAATTTGTACCAGCGCAAGCAGTTCCCAAGCTGCTTCAAATCCGCTGTCCCTGCAGGAAGGCGGACGCTATACACCATAAAGCAGCCGCTCGCGGGCGGCTGCTTTATAAGTCCTGCTATGCTTTTTATTCGATTTTTATGATTTCATCCTCATCCAGATCCTGCAAAAAGTCCGGAAGATCTTCTCTTGCTTCATCCTTGCCGGAACTCTTTTCTCCGGAAACGCGCTCCGCCGCAACGCCTGGTTCCGAAGGCGATCCGCCCCCCTCCTGACCCGCTTCGCTGTCGACATAGACATTGTTCGCATACAAGTAAGAATCCGGCTCGTCTGCATGAAGTTTTGCGATGCTTTCCATCAACTCGTCGTAATCGGGCAAATCTTCAATGCTGTTCAGCTTGAATCTCTTCAGAAAATTATCGGTCGTTGCATACAGGATGGGTCGCCCGACAGCATCTTTGCGTCCAACCGGTTCGATCATCTTCAAATCAAGCAACGTATGTATCGCATAATCGCAATTCAGACCGCGCAGAGCCTCCAATTCCCCCTTCGTGATCGGTTGTTTGTAGGCAATGATCGCCGAACATTCCAGTATCGTACGAGTAAATTCCCGCTCTTTGATCGGGTTCAATACCGATGATACATAATCTTTATATTCAGGATTGCTGGAAAGCTGCAATTTTTTATTGAAGATCAACAGGCGCAGCCCTCCCTTTTCCGCATACCGTTCCTGCAGTTTTTTTGCGGCATCGCGCACATCCTTTTCCCCGACGCCGAGTTTTTCCGCAATTATATCGATCGGCACGGGGTTGCCGGAAACAAAGAGTATGCTCTCGAGTATATTACTCAAATTCTCCAAAATTTCCAAAATCTTCCTCCTCACTTCTGTCGGGATTGTATTTAATAATGATTTTGTCAAATGTTGCGCCCTGTTCCACGCGCACAAACTGATGCTTTAACAATTCCAAAAGAGCCTGGAAAGTCGTGATAATTTCGCTTCTCCCGGAATGAGGCGAGAACAATTCTTCAAAATCGACCTGACCGCGTTCGCCGACCGTTTCGCAAATATATGCCGCACGGTCAGGGATCGTATATACATCTTTCGGAATTTCGCGCTGAACGCCTTCGTCACGCAAACGCGCCTCCTGACGAAGCATGAGATCGGTGAACGCTTTCAGTAAGCCTTCCAGATTGAAGTCTCGGTATACGATTTTTGCCTCTCCGACGTTCTTATCCGGTTCCTTATAATAGTAGCCGACCGTTTCCAGCTCCTTTAACTTTGCGCTTTCTTCTTTTAAAAGCCTATATTCTTCAAGCGCACGGATCAGCACGGATTCAGCATCCTCTTCATCCGACTCCGGTTCGACCAGCGCAGGAACAAGGCTCTTCGCTTTGATTTCCAAAATTGCGGAAGCAATACTCAAATACTCGCTCGCCTTATCGATATCGATATAAGGCAAACCTTTCATATAATCGAGGAACTGCTCGGTCACCTTGGAAACAAATATGTCTTTGATTTCGATGCGCTCCTGCTTGATCAAATACAAAAGCAAGTCGAGCGGCCCTTCAAAATTGTCCAGAACCGTCGTATAATCGACGACCGACTCAAAATTTTCGGCAGGATCTTTTGCCATATGCGATTTCCCCTTAAAGCGCGAATATCAATCCCCACAACGCCGTTATCGGCCAGCCGAGATAATGCGTCACGAAAGTCATGATGTAACCTAAAATATCGATGTAGCTGAAAATCTGTGATGCAATAACGAAATATTCAAAACGACTGAGAATGTTGACCAGGAAATGTATGCCGATCAGGACTAACAAAATAATATTGCCGTACCGCTGAAAAAAGCGGAACACCCTGCCGCGTTTACGGTTTACCGCTTCCACCACCCGCCAACCGTCAAGCGGAGGCAGCGGAATGAGGTTGAACACGCAAAAGGCGAGCGAATAACTGTACATCAACCAGGGCAGCATTGCAAGAAAAAAATTAATCGGTTCCCACGGCAGATTGACAAAGCGCAGTATGAGCAAGTAAACCGGGTAAAACATAAATGCCGTAATATAATTCATTACGACGCCGGCAACCGCTGTAAAACCCAACCCTCGCTTATAATGCCGGAAGTTATACGGGTTAATCGGCACCGGCTTCGCCCAGCCGAATCCGGCAAATGTGAACATAAGCAAGCCGAGCAAATCAAAATGCGCGATCGGATTGATCGTCAGCCGACCGTTCAGTTTCGGCGTCACGTCGCCGCATTTATATGCCACGAACGCGTGCGCAAATTCGTGCAGCGAAAGAACGACGGCTACAGCGATAAAGCTCGCGATAATAAACAGAAAATCATACATAAAAAAATTATACTATATTTTAATAAAAAAAGCAAGACATACGCGCATGACCCTATGCAAAAAAAGAGCGGATGCGCACCCGTCGCAAAGTTCCGGCTTTGCGGCGAAATACGGTTGTCCGCCCTCATTTTCATTTTTGCAGGTACGCGGGAATCACGTCGTTGCGGATAATATCTTCATACGATTGCGGCTTTACAATATATTCCGCTTTCCCGTCGCGAACCAGAACAACCGGCGGAACGGGATTGCGGTTGTAATTGCTTGCCATGGAATAGTTGTAAGCCCCCGTCGAAAGAACAGCCAGAATATCTCCGGTTTCCGCCTTCGGCAAGGATACATTTGCGCAAACAATATCCCCGCTCTCGCAGCATTTTCCCGCAACCGTTACGACCTCACAAGGTTTTTCTGCCGCTCTATTGGCAAGCAATGCGGTATATTTTGCCTGATACAGCGCATAACGGGGATTGTCAAACATACCGCCGTCCACCGCAACATACTTTTTGACGCCGGGAATTTCTTTAATCGTTCCGACGGTATACAGCGTTACGCCCGCCTCCCCGACGATAGAACGACCCGGCTCCACGAGAAGAAACGGTTCACGAATCCCGTATTCCCGTGCTTTGCATTTGACCTCAGCTATAACCGTTTTCAGGTATCCCGTGTAATCGGATACGCTGTAACGGGCATCCCCGTCGGAGTACCAGATTCCGTATCCGCCTCCAAGATTCAGCGTTCTTGCCTCAAACCCGTGCGCAGTTTTCATTTCCGACATAAAAGCGAGCATTTTGTCTGCAGCCAGCCCGAACGATTCTTTTTCGAATATTTGAGAACCGATATGGCAGTGATACCCGTCCAGCCGGAGATGCTTTTTGGATAAAGCATGCACCGTAACCGCTTCCGCCGTACCGTCCGCGAGCGAAAAACCGAACTTGCTGTCCGTCTTTGCCGTCTGTATGAAATGATGGGTGTGCGCCTCCACGCCCGGATTGACGCGGATAAGAATACGCTGTATAACCCCGCGCCTTTCGCACAGCGAGTCGAGCTTATCGATTTCCGCCAAAGAGTCGACAACAATACAGCCAACGCGGCTGTCGACAGCCATTTCCAGCTCCGACGGCAATTTATTATTCCCGTGCATATAGATCTTTTCAGCCGGGAATCCCGCTTTCAACGCCGTATACAGTTCCCCGCCGGATACAACGTCGACGCCGATCCCTTCCGCAGCGACAATTTTATAGATCGCCATGCAAGCAAACGCTTTGGAAGCGTACAGAACAAGTCCGTTTCCCGCATAATCTTCCTCGATCGCCCTGCGGTATGCGGAACACATATCGCGGATATATTTTTCGTCCATCACATAGAGCGGCGTACCGAATTTCTCCGCGAGTTCCGTTGCGTCGGCTCCGCCGATCTCCAGATGCCCCGCCGCATTGATTTTTAATGTATCCCGTTGATTCATGCTGCATTCCTCTGTCTGAATTTCTGCCATATTTTTCGGTAAAAACTTTCGTTTTGCGTTTGATATACTATATCATAAACACGAACATGTTGTCAAACAATGCTTCGGTTTGCAGATAAAAAACTGCCTTTAAACAAAGCGATGGCTGCAAATTCCGCCGGCATATAAAAAACGGCGCCATCAGAAAACCTGCGGCGCACGGATATATGCGCTCCTTCAGCAATTGCTGCCGATCCGACCGTCAAAATACTCCTTCATTTCCTTTGTCCCGCCGGTCAAAGCCAAATAGATCTTTAAATTCGGTTCGGTTCCGGAAGGGCGTATGACGACGCTTTCGCCGTTCCCGAGATCAAATTGCAGTACGTTCGATTTCGGCAAACCGGTATTCTCGCTTACCATATAATCGACGCATCTTACAACCTCTTTCCCGCAAATTTCTTTGGGTGGCTGCCCGCGGAGCCGTGACATGATCGTCTCAATTTTTATATGCCCTTCCGCTCCTTCAAAAGTATACGACAGAAGCGTATTTGTCAGCCTGCCGTATTTAATATAAATCGATTCCAATACATCCTTCAGGTTCTTCCCCTGTGTTCGATACTCTGCCTCCATTTTACAAATTGCCAGCGAGGCGACAAGCGCGTCTTTATCCCGCACCTGCATACCGAGAAGGTAACCGTAGCTCTCCTCAAACCCCAGGAGGAACCTGTCGACCTCCCCCTTTGCTTCCAACAAACCGATCTGTTCGCCGATATATTTGAACCCGGTAAGCACATTGATGACTCCGGCGCCGTATTCAGCGGCGATTTTTTCGGCAAGATTTGTCGTTACGATGGTCTTAATGACGAGAAGGCGAGAGGTGTTCTCTCCTCTTCCTTTCCGTTCCTCCAAAAGATATTGCAGGAGTAAAAGTCCGACTTCATTGCCCGTAAAAGGGATATACGAATCACCGCAGCGCACCGCGATACCCACTCTGTCCGCATCCGGATCCGTCGCTATCAGCAAATCGCAGCCGTTCTCCTCCGCCGTTTTTATGCCAAGCGCCAGCGCTTCCCGCTTTTCGGGGTTCGGATACGGGCAGGTCGTAAAATTCTCGTCCGGCACGCATTGCAGTTCTGTCAATATCACTTCTGCCCCCGCGCCTTCCAAAAGTTCCGGCACGAGCCTGTACCCCGTGCCGTTCAGCGCGGAATAGGCAATTTTTAAGCCGCTCAAATCCGTTTTGCCGACGATATTCCGTATCCCCTGCAGATATTTCTCTTCCGTCTCCTCTGCGGCAAAACAAATCATCTCTTGCCGCACATATTCGTCGAAGGAAAGATTTTCCTCTCCGAAATAGCTTTCTTTCCCGATAAACTGCGCCACTTCCGCAGCCGCGGCATCCGTAATCTGACAGCCGTTACTATTGTAAACTTTGTATCCGTTGTATGCCGCAGGGTTGTGGCTCGCCGTAATCATCACGCCCATGCCGCATTGCTCTTGACGCGTCAGAAACGACAAATATGGCGTCGGCATCAATTCCCGCACAATAACCACGCGGATTCCCCTGCCGGCAAAAATGCGCGCGGCGGTTTCCGCAAACAGCCGTGATTTTCTGCGGCTGTCGTAGCTGATTGCCACCTTTTCCATGCCGTGCGCGCGCATATAGGCAGCAATCCCCTTGCTCGCGCACCCGACTGTATAGATATTCATACAGTTTGTGCCAATCCCGACAATGCCGCGAAGACCGCCCGTGCCGAATTCCAGTTCGGAGGAAAAGCGTTCGTTTAAAACGCTGTCGTCCGACATAACTGTTTCCAATTCGGCGCGGTCATCTTCGTTCCGAATGTTCCTGATCCAGTCGTTCAATATTTCCTTATTCATAATTTCCCTGCCGCTTTCCGATGTACGCCGCCGATTGACTGCAATTATTGCACTTTGCATTCCCTTTCCAGGTAGTTTAGTAGCTCCGCAAAGTTGCAGGTCGCAAGCCCGATATAGGTATCGGCACAGCCATAATAGACGTACAAAGTTCCGTCCTTTACGACGGTACCCGTGGGAAACACACACCCCTCGTAAATGCCGCAAAGCTCAAAATCCTGATCCGGCTCCATGAGAAAATCTTTTGTTCGGGCTATGACCTTGCGAGGATCTTCTAAATCCAGCAAAACCGCCCCAACGCGGTAAATCCCCTTGGCGTCTACCCCGTGGTACAGCATAAACCATCCTTTCTCTGTTTTTAAGGGAGGAGTTCCGCCGCCGATGCGCTGAACTTCCCACCATTGTTCGCCCGTCATCAAGAGCTGCGGCTTTCCGTATTCCAGCAAATCGCGCCCGAATGATATCCAAATCGACGGCATCTTTAGTCCTGCGTCTTTGAATTTCGGGCGGGAAATGAGGACATAGTTCCCGCCGATCTTTTCGGGGAAAAGATAAACATCGCGGTCGTCAACCGTCGCCTCGGTGAGCCGCCCCAATTTCTTATAATGCAGAAAATCCTTCGTCGCGGCGAGATAGCTGACCGTCGTATTTTCTCGCGCGAGCGAAGGGAGTTCGGGGGAATACACGTCGGTATCCTCCAAATACATCGGCGGTTTGGATACGCCCTCCACCCATTCTTCCAGCCAATACTGCCCGGGGGCGTATGCGCGCGCCGCATAGGTCAAAAAGTAAACATCGCCGATTTTGACGAGGCGCGGGTCTTCAGCGCATCCGCCGTCCGGCTCGTCGCGGTTCCCCTCGAAAACGGGGAACTTTTCCTTTCTCTCAAAATGAATGCCGTCCTTGCTCGCGGCCAGCCCCAGCTTGATCTGGTGCCGCTTGTCGTTGCCCGCCGCGCGGTACAGCATGACAAATTCTCGTGCGGAATCGTCGTACACTACGGCGGGGTTGAGCACGCACCGCTCCTCCCATTGGTTTTCGGGATTGGGCCTCAAAATGGGATTGCCCGCATATTTTTGAAATTTCATATTCCTTTCCTTTTCCGACCTCTTTATTGAATGCAATAGGAAATCAGCATCCGGTAGTCTACCATGCAGCTGCTGTCCGCCGTGGGTTTCGGTTCGTAATTGATGGGAAGAACCCCGCCTTCCAATTCGTCGATTCGCTCGCCGCAGTCGATAAACGCGCGCAGCCTTGCGATTGCATAGTCGCACCGCACCAGCTGACCGCCGTTGTATAGGTGATGCACCTCCAAACCGAACGGCCGATTGTCGTGCATAAAATAGCTGTCAAAAATACCGATAAAGCGAGAAAGTTCCTCTTTCAGCTTTCTGATTTCTTCGACCGCTTTTTCCGCCTTCGCCTTATCTTTCTCCGCATACGCGCTGCGGATCATGGCGGGAAGCGGTGCTTTGATCGCCAAAACGCGCATAACACTTTCGCTCATGGCGAATACATGCCCGTAGTTGCCGCCTTTGAGCGCCGCAAACTCTTCCGCCCTTGCCGCATACGCCTTTTCAATGCCAGCGGTTAAAAACAAATCGAAATTACCGAGCAGCAAATCGGTATAAAACGCCCAGAACGAGCTGGAACTGCGGTTGCCGTGGTTTGTTTTCAGCGGGTCGTCAACATGATCGAGCGAAAGCATATCGTCGTAGCGCACGCCCGTGATATTGTAAAACTTTTCTTTGTCCAACACTCCCGTGCCGTCGTAATTCCCGTTTGCGTATTCCGCAGCGACATACAGCGAAGGAAGCGCCGCATCGACCGAGCATCGCGCGACATTATCCGACCACAGCGTGACCATGTAATGCCCGATTTCCTTTTTGTAGCACGCCTTCATCTGCGGTATAATGCGGGAAATCGAATAGCGGTTACACGGCCCGAATCCGATGTACTTCCAGACACCGCCCGCAAAAGCGACATGCTTGCAATACTTCTGCATATTGTCGATCATACCGAGCAGTTTCTCTTCGTCGTTTTCCATGTAATCCCACAGAAACACGAGAGCATCGTCCGGAATACATTTTTTAACTTCCTGCGCCGTCACACTCGTGTTATCCGTCTCGATGAGCATATCTCCCCACAACTCGCAGGTGTAGCCGTATTTTTTCAGGATGGGAAAGACCCGTTGCAAATGGCGCAGGATAAGCTCTTTTTTATCTGCGGGGCCATATTTTTTTAAATAATCTCCCGTACCGATGCCGAATGCCTCGTCTAACCCGATATGAATCCTGCGGGATGAAAGCCCCTCCGAAATTGCCTTGACCATATGCTCGATCAGCCGATAAACACGGTCATCCCCGACCATCAGGATATTATCCGTATCAAACATGTCGGCATACTCCGGATATTTGCGTAAAAAATGCAGATGCGACAAAGTATGGATCTGCGCGATCAGCTCGACGCCGCATTTTTTTGCATGAGCGTCCATTTCCTGCAGATCTGCCGTTGTATAGCCGCCGCGCTTATAATTGAAATAAGGTTCCTCTTTGATTTTATATGCATCTGCCAACCCGAGATACAGTCGGTCGTACCCCATTGCAGAAAGTATATCCAAGTAGCGCTTGACCGTTTCGACGGTAGGAACGACGCCGCTGGAACATTCGATCAGCGCCGATAAATGTTCAAATCTTTTCATTTCAAAACTCCTTCTTGCCTGACTTACCCCCGTCTATCTTGGTAAACGCCGCGCCTATGGCGCGGCGTTTACTTTCAATAGCCTTCAATTCTCACTATACTCTTTTACCAGGCGCTTGAAACCACCAGTTCTGTTGAATTTCCTCCGTTGATATAGAAGGTCTGATGATTTTCGACATTCTCATGATCGCGCAGCCAGCCGGCAACCGTTTGCGTATCAAAATCGCTGAGCGAGATCGATGTGATATCCTGACTGCCTTCAGCTATGACATCCCCGTTTGAATCCTCTATCCGGATCGAAAGCGTCAATTTCGAATAATCGGAAGCAACTTCATACCCGATATAGAAAGTATACACTCCGCTTGAAGAGATTTGTTTATTCTCGTTGAACCCGATCGCTGTATTGGTTGTATTCTGCGGGAGCAATGTATTATTGTTTGTTCGCAACCAAATCGAGATACCGTCGCCCGCCTGACCGGCGTTTATGCTGCCGTCGTGGAACAATACGATGTACATAGCGCCGTCCATCGCCTCCGCAATACCCGTTGCGTTGAAAACGATCGTTCCTTTCATCGGATCGACAAGGTTGCCGCCTGCATATGCCCAGCTTCCGATAGACGTATCGCCCGAGCTAAATCCGGAATATGCGCTGTTCGCACTTAAATCGGAAAGAGTATAATAGCTTTCAATATCCTCCAGGCAGCGGTTCAGCTTTTCCACCAACGCAGTATCGAGTTTAGCCTTGTTTTCTTCGTCAAGTGCATCATATTCGGATTTTGCAAGCTTGATTGCCGCAATATCCTGCGCGGTGTACGACTCTTTTTCCGTCAACGCATTGATTAGGCTTTCAACATATTCAACCGCAAAGCTTGCAATTTTCTCTTCAAACTCCTGCAACAGTGCTTCGTCTTCGGAAACGACACGTTTGACCGCATTATCCAGATTGTTATAAGAAGCACGGAGCGCATCGATTGCAGTCTTTACTTCATCGCTATACGAAGTAATATCGTCCGGCGAGGCAGGCAATGCGTCGAACCCTTCGCGCCAGATCTCCGCCTCGATACCGATCAATTTGTCGATATTGGTGACGTTCTCCTGCGTATCCAGGCTCAAAGCATTATATGCAGCGCGCGCCGCCGCCACGGCTTCTTTGTTCGCTTCCGAATAGCCTTCCGTATATTCGGGCAACGCTTCAATCTGCGCTACGACATCCGGAGCATTCGAAATACGAATGACATTACCGACATACAACGAGCCCGATGTAATAACCGCATTATTGTCAGCATCGACCGCGGTAATATTCAGTTCGGACAGAGTAAACTGCGAACGGAACACAAGCTCGATCCACCCGCTTCCCGGTTCAATTACAAAGCCGCCGACCAATTTAGCATCTTCGCCTTTTTCGTTATATGCGGCATCAGAAACATGCCAATTCAATTGGAAAGCATAACGCACATCTTCCGTAGTGTTATTCACCCAAATATGCGTTTCATCATATCCCGAGCCGGTAAGCGGAGAAATGGGAATGGTCACCCAGTTCGTGGATCCGTTGAAATTCAACTGCATTGAGCCTTCCGCTTCGCCGCATACAACATCTTCCGAGAATGCCGTCGTGCCGCCCGAGAATTCACCGACCTGCGTAAGACCGAGAAGCTGGTCAAAACGAAGAATGGTTTCGCCGCCGTTTTCAACGTCTTCGGCGCCAATGAGCGCATTCATATAATCGGAAATCGCCGTTTCGAGAATATCATAATTTTCGACCGTAAAGCGATATGCCTGCGGCAAATCGAGGTAACGCTGATAGTAGCCTTCAAGAATTTCCTGATCCTCCGCCGTAATCGTTTCACCGTCAAGCGTGGCGATGTCGGCAACGAGCGAATCGACCTTTTCCATATCCTCACGGATTTCATCTGTATACACCTGCCCGAACTGTACGCGCAAATCGTCAATGTAATACACGGATTCGGTCGTATTTGCAAAACGTATATTCAGCCCGATTAAATCATCCGCAAGGAAATTGACGATGATCGGGTCAAGCGTCACTTTGCACTCCGTCCATGCGTAGGGCGCAAGCGTAAATTCGCCGCCTTCAAGGTCAACGACCACGTTTTGCTGCTGCATCAGGGAAAGCGTTACCGTCTTTTCTTCGGCGGAATCATTGTAAATCCTTACGGAGAACCCGCCTAATTCATCTTCGATGGGCATTCCGCTCAAAGCGGAGCGATCGAAACGGGCAAGGATTTCGGTAAACGTGCCGCGTTCATAATAGACGCGCAGCGCACCTTCGCCCTGACGGGGAGAGAGATCTGCCTCGTCATGCGGGTCTTCCTCCTCGACGGGTTCCTCGTAATCGGATGCACGCGTTCCCGTCCACGCGCTGCTGATGCTCACGCCTTCGGAATTGCCGGTGCTGATAAAGAACGTCTGGTGCCTTGCAACGTTTTCATCTTCCTGCAGCCAGGATTTTATCGTCTGCGCGCCGAAATTTGTTGTCGTGAATTCCGTAACATCAACGCTCTGGTCTGCAATCACATCGCCCGACTCGTCTTCAATTTTTATCGAAATCGTCAGCTTTGCGTAGTCCTCTGCGACTTCGTATCCGACCGTGAAAGTGTACGTTTTATCGGGCGTAATCGTTTTTGACTCGCCGTCATCCCCTGTTTCAAACGCAAGCCCTGCATTGGTCGAATTTTGGGGCAGCAGCGTGTTGTTGTTTGTGCGTACCCAGATAGCCACGCCGTCACTCGATTGCCCTGCGTCCGTGCTCGGGTCTTGGAACAGCGTCAGATAGAATGCGCCGTCCATATTGGCGGCAATACCGCTCACGTTGAATATAATCGTCCCCTGCATGGGATCGCGCAGTGTGCCGCTGTATGCCGTCCAGGACGCAGCCGAGGAAATATCCGCCGTGAATCCGCCGCCGAAATCGCCGACGGTATAATACCCGGCAAACACTTCGCTCGCCTCCAACTCCTTCAGCTTATCGAGATTCGTTACAAGAAGTTTGCCCTCGTCGGTGAGTTCGCCGTATGCTCTGCGAGCTTTTGCGACAGCGTCTTTATCGGCAAACGTGACTTCCGATACGGAAGGCAACGCTTCGATTTGGGCGACAACTGCCGCCGCCGCATCTTCCGTTCCGGAATTATCCTCTTCCGGGATGAAATTATCCGCGCCGACGACGGACAGTTTGCCGAGCGGCGTATAATTCCATTCATACAACTGCGATACCCTGTACATATCGGCAACGCTGTCGAAGCCGTTGTAGAGCATATCGCCTTCGTATTTGGTTTCATCTTCAGGAGTTTCGTCGGAAGGGTTCTGAACCGTTCCGCCTCCTTCTTCGTTATTTTCCTCGCTGCCGTCGTTACACGCGGCTGCAAAAAGCAAACTGGAACACATAGCGACCGCCAAAAGGATTAATAATAATCTTTTCCACATTTCTTTTTCCCCCTCTCTCAATTGATCTCGTACCAAATATCACTGATCGAGAAAGTTTTGTCCGGTTCAAGCTTCGTACCCTCGTCATTGACGTTCTGGAATGCAAAGCGCACGCTTTCAATCAGCGAAAGCACGTCGTCTGTATAGGTTTCGCTGTTGAGAGTGATACGGAACTCGCGGGAACCGCCCGCTTTAACATAACCCGTGCCTGCCTGCATAACTGCCCCGTCGCTGCGAACCAAACGCAGGATGAATTCCATATCCGTTTCACCCGTGTTCTCGATCGTGAAGCAGATCGCCGATGCGCCGCTTATGCCGCCCGTAACGCCGAACTGCACATAGGGCGAGAAACGAAGCGTTGCGCCGTCGATCGTTTCCCCGTCGGACGAACGATTTACAGAGACAATGGTGACATTCGCCTTGCCGTCGGCATAGGAGACCGAGCTTTCTTCCGTAACCGTTCCGTTGCCCGTGTTTTCTGCAAACGATGCAATAACGCCTGCCGCATTCAACCCGAAGGTATAGGTGTTATCCCCCGCAGCGATCGTAACGTTTTTCGCGGTCTCGTCGGTATTCGTCACGGTATATCTGTACCCGGTGCCGCTCGCCGTTCCGCTCACGGAACTGCCGTCGATCGTCAGGCTGTCCAGCGTCGAATAAATCGCAATACTGCCCTGCTCCGGATGCACGATGATGCCCTCGTCGTTCTGCAAAGCGATAATCCTTTCGGCAAGCTCCGCGCGAGCCGCGGCTACCAGCGCGTCGTCGGTGTAATAACTCGTTCCCACAAAGAGCGAATCATACAGATCGTTCACATAGTCGTTGAAATCGATCGTAATGCCGTACTCATCCGCTTTTTCATTTAAAAGATCTTCGTATACGCACAGCATGTCGTAATCGTCCATCGCGTCGCGCCATGCCGCCAGGCGAATGCTCGCAAACGGATATTCGCTGCCGTAATATGCGCCCGGATAGAGAAGAAAACCGTCGCCGCCGCAATAGCCTGCGCGTTCCGCCGTTTCATATACATTGACATCCCGCCATGTATCCTCGTTGATTGCCTCATACATATTGACCGCCCAATACAGATAGCCGTTGACGCCGAACTTCTTTGCCATCCATCCGGTAACGCGCGTGCCCAGGTTGTAGTCGTCGATATGGAAGGTCGGGTTCGGATAATTCGGCCCGACACAGGTATATGCCCACAACTCACCGTTGCTGTTCGCCTCCGCGCCGTCTTGGTATTGCTGCAGCTGCGCATCGTCGCCAAACATATTCAGATACGGGCAGAAAGTAACGTGCTGGCTCGCAACCCAGTCGCCGCGGAACGTCGTATTCGTCAGGATTGCCGGAATGTTTGCTACCGCCTCATCCACAACCGCTTTGAATTCCGTACTAAAAGCCGCATATTCCTCGGTCGCCTGCACCGCGGCGAGCGCTCTTTCCAAAGTTTTGTCCCATTCGCCGCCGGCTCTGAACACGCGTTCTACTTCGGCGTCCATGCCGTGCATATCCGCCTCGTCGAAATAGGTCGGATAGATATATACGGTTTCAATGTACGGAGTTTCAGGCGTGGAGATCTGCGCAATCGCCACGATATAATTGACTATATCCTGCGCCTGCGAACTCGTCGAAGTATACCCCGCCTGCATGATCCGCGGAATACAGAACGAATTGTAATTTTCGTTCTCGTACAACCGAACCATCTCCGCAACTTCTTCCTCGATGGAATATGAGTCCTTGATTACATAAGTATTCACATTGTAATCGAGCAGGAAGTCGACATAGCGCTGCACCAACTCATCCGACGCTTCGTATTCGCCGCGGATCAAGCTGTTTCGATACAACAGGAAACTCGACTGGAAAGACCTTCTCCCCGTATATTCGATATCCCATACTTCAACCGTTACGGGGATATTCTGTTTCGTCCCGCCCAAATCAAGCACGAAGGTTCCGGTATATGTGCCGGGAACGGTGTCGCTTGTGGTCGTAACCTCAATGGTGATGCCTTGGTTCTGCCCTGCCGCTATTTTGTTTTCGCCGTATTCGACGGCAATATCCAACGGCAGGAGCATATCGGGAACATAATCGCCCGCAACATAATTTGTATTGAGCGTATCCGATTTTCTCGTCACTTCCAGATATTTCTGGTGATATACGGAAATATCGTCTTTGGAAATGGTGTGCCCGTTGCCGTCCGAAAGGTCTGCCGTCGTCACGTTATACGAATCGATGGCTTCATCGCCCGCCGTCACTACGATCTGCGTGCCTTCCGTTTCGTCCTTCATCATCTGGATATCCACAGCAGCATCCAGCTTGGCATACGGAACATCTGTTTTGACATTCCTGGTTACCTTCGCCGTACCGTATGTACTCCATACCGCAGCGGCGGTGGGTTCCGGCGTCGGTGTCGGTTCAGGGTCTTGGGAGCATCCGACCGCCGTTCCCGCCAACATTGCGCAGGCTAATGCCGCGCAGGCTATTTTACCGCCTTTCTTCATCACTTTTCCTCCTTATTTTATACCAAACCAAGAAGCTCTTGGATTGACGGCCATTTTTTTGCAACTTCGGCATTATTTGTGGTAATAATATCCTGCGGGGTCGAGTTGCCGCGCAATGCGACGACCGGCTGAACTCCGTTTTCGAAGCATGTGCTGACGGACGCAAGTACATAATAGCGCGACTTCGGCTCGCGGTCATACAGGAATCCTTCTTCCGCAGCGGCATTGACGCTCGTGCGGAATTCAGAGAACGTCATCCCCGTGCTGTCATAGTCCTGCGTAGGCGCGGCGGGAAGCGTAGCGCCCTGCAATGTTTCGTAATAAATCTGCATCCCTTCATCCGAATACATGAACTTTAAAAATTCTTTTGCTTCGCGGATATGTGAGCTGTAAGAAGGAACATATGCCTGATGGTCGATGCCGCCAGCCATATAGGAATAATGACGCGCCTCCGTTACCTTCTGAATATCTCCTTCGGTAACGCCGGAAGGCATTGCGGGTGATTCGCCCGCATCCACCGCGTCGACGTATTGAATGCATTCTATAAGCTTTTCCTCCGCAGCGTCTGCGCCGAGCGTACTTCCAAACGAAAGTTTATTGACGAGAGAAGAAATAACGGGCGTTTTGATAACATCTACGCGGGCGGAAGAGAAGTTTGCCTTCATTTCGTTTTCCAACCACGACCCGTTGACACAGAACAGAGCCTGACCGCGCAGAAATTGCCCTTGCATGCTGGTAAAATCTATGGAAGTTGAGCGCTCGTGCTGATATCCGTTATCCGGATCCAAAAGCGTTTTCAACACCTTCATCGCCTCAAGCTGCCCGTCGTATGTATAGACATACTGGCTTATTTCGCCGTCGGGGTCACGCCCTTCCATAAACAGCTTGACGTTGTCCACGCCTTCATACTGACCAAAGAAAATAGTGCTCCAGCCGGTGTAATATTCATCCTCTAACGAATATATAAACGGCGCAACCTCTTCTTTGATCTCGTCGCAAAGCGCAAACAATTCGTTTGTGGTATACGGCACATCTTCATCCGTCAGCCCCAGGTCGTCCCATACATCGAGATTTCGGACAATCCCATACACGCCGCCCGCCCAAGGAAGCGCGTAATATTTCCCTTCAATATTAAACGCTTCTGCATACAGCGGATCCATTTTGTCCTCGATCGTAAGCTCAGAACCTTCGTCTACAACAGATCCCCATACGTCGGTGAGATCGGCATACAGGCAATCGTATGCCTGACCGCGAACCGAAATGGAGCCTTTGTATACATCTTCGGCAAACCAACCGCGTTTGTTGAAAAACAAATCTGTATCGCTGGCGAGCGATTCGATTTCCGTATCGAGCGTACCCTGCCCCGTCGCTCCAACGACCGTCGAAATATCGACGTTGATCTTTGCTTTTTCTTCAAAAGCCTCCTCCAGAGCATACAGCCAGTCGGTGCCATAGCCGAGCTGCACCGCGGAAATGTGCAGATACCCGTTTTCGCCGGGTTCGCTCCTCTGCCCCGATCTGTTGCATGCCACAGTGCTCACGCAAAGCAGGCAGGCAAGACTCGATACAAGTACTTTTTTCAAAGCACCCTTCATTATGGACTCCTCCTTTTAATAATTTTTATTGATAAAAGCGCGCCGTGTAGCTCGCATATCAGCATAAATCTGTTCGATCACTCCTTCAGTCCTCCGAAATATACCTTTTCCATAATCGTGTTTTGGAAGACAACAAACAAGATCAATACGGGGATCAGCGAAAGTATTACGCCTGCAAAATAAGCCGGAATATTTCCCTGGTATTGCGAGACCTCGCTGTAAGCATAAGTGCCATACGCCAAATTCGGATATTCCGTCATATAAGCGGCTGTGCTTTCATAATCATTCCATGCCGTAATAAACTGCATTACAAACAGAGCGATTATACTCGGCAATACCTGCGGCAGCATTATCTGGAATAAAATCTGATAATGATTCGCCCCGTCGATCGACGCCGCCTCCGCGTAAGAATGGGATATTCCTTTCCAGAACGCATACATGTAAAAGAAATAAGAGCCGTACAGCGTTATGCTGACAAGGGTAATGAGCGGACTGTTGATCAAACCCAAATTATAATACAGCCTGTATTGCGCGCCCTGCCCGCCATACAGCGGAAGCATCGACACCAGAAGACCAAGCGTATACAGAAAGTGCGTGAATTTTGATCTGTAATGCACAAGCACATAGCACACGATAGCCGTTGTAAACCAAGTAAGGAAGGACGACGATGTCGTGCGCCAAATGGAATTCCACAGCATATCCATAAATGTATGTTCACCGTCGACATTTGTCCATTCGGTAAATGCCTGTACATAATTTCCGAAATTCGGCGGCGTAGGAATGCTGAAAAGATTATAATTGAACTGGTCATCCAAAAAAGTATCCTGGTTCAATTTCAGTGAAATCAGAATCGCATATACAAAAAAGAATAAAATGAGCAAAGCGTACAAAGCAAACAGTATAAAAGCCACGCTGAACACGATCTTGCGCGATACGGAATTTCCATGACGATTATGTTTGCTTTTCCGCATCTATTTTTTAACGTTTTCCATTGCCGTTTACTCCTTGCCCTCGCGATACAGAACTTTGCGCAATACCAACACGATCGGGAAAGTTATCACTGTCATAACAAGACCGATAGCAGAAGCGTAATACATATCCTGCGAAATTGTCGGAACCGCCCCCGTTGCATAACCGTACAACAGGAACGAAAGCGTCTGCGTATTGTACTCCCCTTGCGTCATGGCGAGAATCGGCCCCGTCGAAGACAGGATACCGGCAAAACTCAATACGATAATCGTGGATATTGTCGGCCAAACCATCGGGATCACTAAATGTATAAGCTCCTGAAACCAATTGCAGCCGTCGATTTCGCCCGCCTCCAGCACATCTTCGCTGATAGCGTTCATCGCCCCGCCCAAGACGACCATGTTTCCCCCGAAACCGAAAATAACATTATAAATCAGAAGCATAATGATCGCATTGTCGGTAACAAGAGGGTATTCATATGTTTTACCCAAAGCATGCAAGATTGCTTCGTAAGGGCCGCCGGACATAAAAGTATATTTATACAATATAACCAGAGCGGAACTGCAGATAATCGTGGGCAGGTATGTAACCGTGCGGAAAACTTTATAGCCGAGAATTTTCTTATAGACGAAATACGCCATCAGAATAGATATCGGCAGCACGATCAACAGCGCGACGGCATAAAAAAGCAAAGTGTTACGGAGCGCGATTAAAAGATCCCCGTCACGGAAAAAACCTGTAAATACCATTTCAAAATTTTCGAATGTAAAATACAGATGCATCCCCGTCAGGTCATATTTTTCTCTTTGGAAAGACATCGCAAGCGAATCGAGGTTGACGTATAGCCAAAATACAAGAAAAAATATGATCGGAATCCCCAATAAGCTCGCAATAAATAATATCTCCTTCTTTTTTGCGTCGGTAAGCTTCTTTTTGGGTTTATTTTCATGGATGTTCCCATTTTCAGTTTTTACTTCTGCCAATTCTTCCATAAGCAATCCCTTCTTACAAATAACCAATAAAGTGTTTTTTGAGTTGCATGCAACTCAAAAAAGGGGTACCCCTTTTTTCCGAAACTAAACGTATAAAACGCGATCATTTTTGATCTTCGTTTTTATTGTAATACGCCGTTCCGCCTTTTTCAATATCGAATTGTAGGATAAATATATATTTTTGTCAAATAATATTGTTTTCATCTTGACAAAAATGAAATATGTTATATACTTTTGTTGCAATGATCGAGTATTATTTTTATCAGAGCGCGGCGCCGAACATGGTGCAGTACGCCGCCGAAATCGATTTTCTTTACCACATCAATCTGTTCGACTGGCCGATCGAACACGGGCATAAGGACTATTGGGAATTTACGATCATGACGAACGGGCAGATCGACAATTGCTCCAACGGAAAGGTCAGGACTTACGGCGCCAACAGCGTGTTTATAGCGACCACGGGCGACGTGCATCGCCTGTTGGCTTCCGGAGTGGAACCCGTGCGTTATATCAATATCATGGTAAAAGAGTCTTTCCTGCAAAATACGGTCGAAAGGCTCTCGCCGGGTTTGCTCGATTACCTCCGCTCCGACGACTTCAGCCTGACGCTTTCCGGAAACAAGATCAGTGAAATTGAACAGATCCTTCTGCAGGTGAATTATACCAATCCCGAACAATATCAGGAAAACGACAAGTTTATCTGTTCCGCGTTTCTGCTGCTTGTTTCGGCAATCCTGTTCAGCCGAGCGACGACGTCGCTCAATATTTCCCCCTATCTTGTTTTGCTCAACCAGTTTGCGCAAAACAATGAACTGCTGACCTGCAACGTAAACGACCTTTGCAAAAAACTCGGCTATTCGCGCGGGCAGCTGAACAATCTTTTCAAAAAGCATTTCGGAATTACGCCGCACGAGTATCTCATCGAATATAAATTTAATCATGCGCGCAGGCTGCTTGTCAATACAAACATGACTATATCGGAAATTGCGTTTGCAATCGGCTACGCCAATCCGATGCAGTTCTACACGACCTTTAAAAAACTTTTCGGCGTTACGCCGAACCGGTACCGGAGCAACGGACACGCACTCGTTCCGCAAAATAAAGTTCAAACCAAAAAGGAGCAGCAATGAAAAAGTTAACAAGCGCATTGGCGATCGGCTCTTTGAGCCTATGCATGCTTTCCGCCTGCGCCCCCTCTCAACCGCCGGAGCCGAAGCAGTATGAAGGCGAAAATTTTACGACGACCGCGTGGTGGGCGCCCTACGAAATTTCTGAGGAAAGTTTTCAGCTCTATAAGGACGCAGGGCTGAATACCATGATTTTTGTCAACCATTCGCGCGCGGCGACGGATGACACCCTCTCGGACACACGCTACTATTTAGGCTCCGCCCTGACAATGCAAACCCTGGAAATGTGCCGCAAAACAGGGCTTGACGCGATAATCTCGGAGGGAAAAGGATACAAAGACCAGGGCGGCACCCCCTTTACCGAAAATGATTTATACGGCGACTACAGCGACATCATCAAGGGTGTTCACATTGCCGACGAACCGAGCGCAGCGGTAATGCGCGAGTACTGCACCGCGGAACGCATCGAGGATTTCAAAAAAGTATATTCTGTACCGTATATCATCAATCTGCACCCCGTCACGGCGGCTGGCACAAGCACCGGCACGCTTACATATGCCGAATATTTGCAGGTATATGAAGAATGCGTTCTGCAAAATTTCCCGAATACGCCCTATATTTCCGTCGACTTTTATCCGTTCCATACCGACGAATACGCAACGATGGACAGGCAATGGATTTCCTGTTACGAGCAAATTTCAAAACTGGCGGCAGAGTATGGAGCGGAAACAAACTTTTATATCCAGACTTCGGAAGGAAACGAGTTTACCGACAGCCTGACCGAGGCAGACATACGCTATCAAATTTATGTCGCGCTGTGTTTCGGCGGAAGCTCTTTTTCCTACTACTGCTACTCCGTGCCGGACAATAACAGCAATTATACCGAAGGAAGCGTAGCGAATCCCATGTATATCGCTTGTCTTTTGGATCAGGACAATAAGCCGACCGATCTTTATAATTATGTCAAAGAGATCAATGCCGAAATCCAGTCGTTTGCAGCCGCTTTCAATTCGTATAGTTTTACAAAATGTATGGCAGTCTGCGTACAGACTTACGGAGCTGACAACTTCAAATCCGAGTTATATGCCATGAATACCCCGCTTGATTTTTCAGACAGGCGTTATATTGCGAATATTGAAACGGAGGGAAACTGCCTGGTCGGCTGCTTTGACCGCGCGGAGGACGAGGCATATATGTTGGCAAACTACGGCTACCCCGACGAAACGCAAGCGATTGAACTGACGATCACTTTAAAGGGCGGCGCGACGCACCTTGCCGTTTACGGAGGCGACGGATACAGCGGCACGCCCGAGGTCATCGCGGCGCGAGACGGAAAAGTTACCCTCAGCATCGCCCCCGGCGACGGAAAATTCGTGGTACCCCTCCTATAAAAAGCGACGCTTATGCCCCGCCCGACTGCGGTCGGCTGCGGAAGCAACGCCGATTCATCAAAAAAGGAGCGATGACTTTGAAAGTCTTCGCTCCTTTTTTGATGCGGAATGCGCTTCTCCGACGCAATTTTCCGAAATAAAATCGGCAAAGCAATGTATCTGCCATTGCGCATGCCTCTTCTCCGTATTTCCGTATTCAGCCGTTCATCAAACCTTCCAATATAAGTTTATCCGCAACGAGGGCAATGAACTCACTGTTTGTCGGCTTTTCCGTTCCGATATAGACGCGCACACCGAATACGGCGTTGATCGCATCGATCCGCTGCCTGTTCCATGCGACTTCGATGCTGTGGCGGATTGCCCGTTCCACTTTGCTCGCCGTTGTATCAAATTTTTCCGCAATTTTCGGGTACAGCTGTTTGGTGATATTATTTATTATGGCGGGATTTTCTACCGCCATCTTAATCCCTTCCCGCAGATAGGCGTAGCCTTTGATATGCGGCGGAATGCCGATCGATATAAAAATGTTGCTGATCTTTTCGTCTAACAAAACGATATTCTTCCTGTCATTCCCGACAACGGAAGTGCGCGCATCCGGCTCCGCAAAAATCTCGCCGAGGCGCGCGGCGACCTGCGAAGCGTTTACGGGGCGCATCATATAATATCGGGCGCCCTTTTGCAGAATCAGATCGATCGTTGCGTCGTCGCTGAAATTTCCAGACGCCAGCACCGCGCAGCGCGCGTGCATTTCGCGCAGCTTGTCCAGAACGCCGAACCCATCGACATTTTTCAGCGTCATGCCGACAAGCATGGCGTCCGGGTCATATTCTTTCACCAGCTCTTCCGCTTTTTCGCCGTCATCGCTGACCGCGCACACTTCAAAACCAGCATTGCGCAGTTCTGAACTGATTGCAGCCGCTGCCTCACCATTGCCTTCCAATACAACAATTTTCTTCTGTTGCATTTTTGCCTCCTTACTTTGCGAAAAATAATTTTTATATTCTTATTATAGCGAAAGGTCGGCTTTTTGTTAAGCATTTTTTAAACGAATTTTAATTTATTTTCAATATTTTATAAAAAATAATTGCGCATATTGTCGAATTTTGTAAAAATTAAAAAATCAATTATGATGGGACAGAAATGCCCGCAAATTTTCAGAAAAAATTCTGTCGACAGATGAATCTGAATAGCCGGCCAGCAACAGTCTCTCCCGCAGGCGCGGCAAGTCCGCGTACCCACGAATGCCCTGCGGCAAATTGTCCGTTCCGTTAAAATCGCTTCCTATACAAATTGACTCAATGCCAAATTTTTGCACGCAATAATCGATGTGACGGTAAACATCCTCCGCCGAGGCTGCCCCATCTTCCTTCAAAAAACCGGCAACAAAGGCAATACCGATCAGTCCGCCGCGGGAGACGATTTCTTGCGCCTGCCAGTCCTCCAGGTTCCGCGGGTGGCGGCAGATTCCGTTCATGCAGGTATGCGAATCGACAAGTCTGCCCGATTCACATTTCAGAACTTCGGCAAAGCTCTTCCTGTTCAGATGGGCGCAGTCGATGCAAATACCGCATTCCGCCAGAAATCGGACGGCGAACTTACCCTTCGGCGTCAGTTCGCCGTCATCCATACAGCCACCCGCCAACGGATTGGCTCCGTTCCAGGTCAAAGAAGCATAGACGGGGTTCCACGCCCGGATCTCTTCAGCCGTTTCCGGAGTAAAATACCCTATGTCCTCCAACCCCAAAAATAAATTTCGTCGCTTTTCTTTATTAAAGCGAAGCGCAATGGAGCGCAGCTGCGCAAAACTCCGGTTTCCCCGGAATAACGCGCATACGCAGCAGACAGTTTCGCGCGAAAGCATTTCAATCCTGCCCGACGCGGTAAGAATATCGTTGTGAAAATCGGCAATGCGATTATCCGGCATCGATTCGCTTATATTATACATATAATATATGATATGCGGGAAAAAATACGGGCGTCCCTCTGAAACGAGGGACGCCCGACTGCGTTTGCCCGATTGGATTATTTTGCCCGTTTCGGCTCGGGATACTCTTCCCCGAAAGTTTCAACCGTAACGGTTTCGATGACCTGCGGCTGTAAAGGTCGGTTGCGCATATCTGTATCGACGACCGCAATCGAATCTACCACTTCCATGCCCTCCGTGACCTTTCCGAACGCCGCATACTGCCCGTCCAGATGCGCCGCATTCCGGTGCATGATAAAGAACTGCGACCCTGCGCTGTCCGGCATCATTGACCGAGCCATCGAAAGAACGCCGCGCAGATGTTTAATGTCGTTGGCGGGATATCCGTTGGAGCGGAATTCACCTTTGATGGTATACCCCGGGCCGCCCGTTCCGTTCCCCGCGGGATCGCCTCCCTGAATCATGAAGCCTTCGATCACGCGATGAAAGGTCAACCCGTCGTAGAAATGATTCCGGACAAGCGAAATAAAATTATTGACCGTGTTCGGCGCTTTATCGGGATACAGCTCCGCCTTGAATGTTTTACCTCCCTGCATCGTGAAAGTAACGACAGGATTCATAAAATTTTACTCCTTTTCCAAGTCTTCATATTTTTGTACGGTGACATTTGCCTCACGGAACAACTGCATTGAAAAATCATCGGGATATCCGTGCTTATAGACGACGCGCGAAATACCCGCATTGATGATCATTTTTGCACAGATGACACAGGGCTGATGCGTGCAATACAATGTCGCGCCCTCTATTTTAATGCCGAGCCGCGCCGCCTGGATAATTGCGTTTTGCTCGGCATGGACAGCATAACAGATCTCCTGCCTTGTTCCGCTCGGAATGTTCAGCTTTCGCCGCAGGCATTCTCCGCGGTCGACACAGCTCATAATCCCTGCCGGCGCACCGTTGTACCCCGTCGTCATGACCCGCTTATCCAGTACGATCACGGCGCCCACATGCCGGTTCTCCTGGAAACAACTCGACCACTCCGCGACTTTTTCCGTCAGCTCCATGAACCGCCTGTCCCATTTATCCATTGCGCATACCTCTGTTTTTTCTATATTTTATCATATTTTCGGAGGAAAAGCAAGCGCGAATTGTTTTTCCGCCTGTTTTTTTCACGAGTTAGCACTCTCAAAATAAAAGTGCTAAAAAAATCCTTTTTCCTGCGCAAAACATTTGACTTTTCAATTCAAATGTTTATAATATATAGTAAATTAGCACTCATGGAAAGAAAGTGCTAATTCAAACGGAAAATTTTGTGGAGGCAAAACATATGAACGTAAAACCCTTGTTCGATAAAGTTGTTGTCGAAAGCGTTGAAAAGGAAGAAAAAACCAAGAGCGGCTTTATTCTCCCTTCGTCCGCACAGGAAAAACCGCAGACCGCTCGCGTGGTTGCGGTCGGCCCCGGAGGCATGGTTGACGGCAAAGAAGTTAAGATGGTCGTGAAAGTCGGCGACACTGTCCTTTATTCCAAATATTCGGGAAGCGAATTCAAGGTAGACGGCAAAGAGTTCACAATCATCAGGCAGAGCGATATACTCGCGATCGTTGAATAATGCGGAAACAAAAAGGAGGACTTTTTATCATGGCTAAACAGATCAAATACGGCGACGAAGCGCGCAAGGCTTTGGAAAAGGGCGTAAATACCCTTGCCGATACAGTTAAAATCACTCTCGGGCCGAAAGGCAGAAACGTCGTTCTTGACAAAAAATTCGGCGCTCCGCTGATCACCAACGACGGCGTTACCATCGCGAAAGAAATCGAACTGGAAGATCCGTTCGAAAATATGGGCGCCCAGCTCGTTAAAGAAGTTTCGACCAAAACGAACGATGTTGCCGGAGACGGCACCACGACGGCAGTCGTACTCGCACAGGCGATCATTCGCGAAGGGTTGAAAAACCTTGCGGCAGGAGCCAACCCCATCATCCTGCGCAAAGGCATCGATAAAGCCGTAGATGCGGCGGTCAATGAGATCAAGAAAATTTCGAAAGTCGTCGACAGCAAAAAGGCAATTGCACAGGTTGCTGCAATCTCTGCGGGCGACGAAACGATCGGACAGCTGATTTCTGACGCGATGGAAAAAGTCGGCAAAGACGGCGTCATTACCGTTGAGGAAGGCAAGACGATGAATACCGAACTGACCACCGTCGAGGGCATGCAGTTCGACCGTGGGTATGCTTCCGCGTATATGGTTACCAACACCGATAAGATGGAAGCCGTTCTCGATTCCCCTTACATTCTCATCACCGATAAGAAAATATCCAATCTGCAGGAAATCCTCCCCGTCATCGAGCCGCTCGCACAGCAGGGCGCAAGGCTTTTGATCATTGCGGAAGATGTGGAAGGCGATGCGCTCGCCGCGCTGATCGTCAATAAACTCAAGGGCGTATTCAACTGCGTTGCGGTAAAGGCACCCGGGTTCGGCGACAGAAGAAAAGCTATGCTCGAAGACATCGCTATTCTCACGGGCGGCACGGTCATCTCCTCCGATCTCGGCTATGAATTCAAAGACGTTACCCAGGATATGCTCGGTCGCGCCAACCAGGTCAAAGTCGACAAGGACAATACGACCATTATCAACGGCGCAGGATCTGCGGAAAACATCAAGGCTCGCGTCAACGCCATCAAAGCGCAGATTGCCGAAACCACATCCGATTATGATCGCGAAAAGCTGCAGGAGCGCCTCGCAAAACTTGCCGGCGGCGTAGCCGTGATCAACGTCGGCGCAGCGACCGAAGTCGAAATGAAGGAAAAGAAACTTCGCATTGAGGATGCATTGGCCGCCACCCGCGCAGCGGTCGAGGAAGGTATTGTCCCCGGCGGCGGCGTCGCTCTGCTTTCCACAGCTGCAGCACTCAAAAAGTTGATCGCTTCCCTTGAAGGCGATGAAAAGACGGGTGCACAAATCATTCTCAAGGCGATTGAAGAGCCGATCCGCCAGATCGCGAAGAATGCCGGACTTGACGGTTCCGTCATCGTCGACAAAATCACCGCGAGCAAGAAGGCAAACTTCGGATTCGATGCTTTGAAGAACCGCTACACCGATATGGTCGAAAGCGGCATCATCGACCCGACGAAGGTTGCAAGGAGTGTATTGCAGAATGCGGCTTCCGTTGCGGCTACCCTCCTCACGACGGAGAGCGTTGTCACGGATATTCCCGCACCCGAGCCTGCGGCTCCCGCAGCCGGCGGCGGCATGGGCGGCGGTATGTATTAAGATCTCCCTGTTTAGGAATTTCAAAACCCCGAAGGCACAGCCTTCGGGGTTTTACTTTTTGAAAAAAGAAGAGGGACTCCGCAAAACAAAAAAAACTTCAACCAAAACAGCGGCTCCGCAATATGCGGAGCCGCTGTTTTGTCACTCAAACATTTTTGCAGATTTTACCCAAAATTTTTGAAAGAGCATAGCGGCAGTGTTCATATGTCAGCCCGCCCTGAAAATAAGCGATATACGGTTCTTTAACGGGAGCATCGGCAGAAAGTTCGATCGAAGCGCCCTGCACAAACGTGCCGGCAGCCATGATCACCTGCTCCTGATAACCCGGCATATCCCAAGGCTCGAGCGTTACAAAACTGTCGACAGGCGAAGCCTCCTGCACCGCCTGTATAAACGCGATAAGCTCCTCCCTTGTATTGAAACGGATGGCTCGCGTAATATCGTACGGCAGCGATTTCACGGAAGGCGACGACTCAAAGCCAAGCTTTTCCAGACAAGCTCCGATCAGCAAACCTCCCTTTAACGCCTGGCAGACAACATGCGGAGCAAGAAACACGCCCTCGTAAAAATACTGATAACCGTAGGCATACGAACCGACTTCCGCCCCGATAGACGGCGCCGTAAGACGCCCTGCTATTTTATCGACATATTCGCGCTTGCCAACGATATATCCTCCCGTCGGGGCAATACCGCCTCCCGGATTTTTGATCAGCGAGCCGACACAAATATCGGCACCGTTCTGCGTCGGTTCCGAGGTCTCCACAAACTCGCCATAACAATTATCGACAAAGATGCACCCGGTAAAACCGCAAGAGCGGACAAAGGAGCAGATTTTACGGATTTTCTCCTCGCTCAGCGCATCACGCCATTCATAACCGCGGGAACGCTGAATAAAAACGACCTTAACTGTCCTGTCGGAAAGCCCCTCGCGGATTGCATCCGTATCAAAGTCGCCGTTCTTAAGCTCACATTTTTTGAAAGAAATGCCAAAATCGGCGAGAGAACCTATATCCTTGCCGCCTATCACTTCCTGCAAGGTATCGTACGGGTTCCCTGAAACGGAAAACAGCGTATCGCCCGTACGCAGAAGCCCGAACAACCCGACCGTCAGAGCATGCGTTCCCGAAAGGATATTCGGAGAGACAAGCGCCGCCTCCGCACCGAATATATCGGCAAAAAGCGCATTCAGCGTATCCCGCCCTTCGTCGCCGTATCCATACCCGCTTGAAGCAGCAAAATGCCGCAAAGCAATCTTGCTTTTTTGGAAAGCCTCCATAACGCGGCATTGATTTGAATAGGCAATTTTTTCCAAAGCTTTAAATTGCGCAGAAAGCTCTTCTTCACTTTCTGCAATTATTTTTTCAATATCGATCGCATTCATCTTTCGAGCATCTCCCTGACCGTCGCCGCGTTGCCTTCCGCATGCGGATCAAGCCATATTATATCCGGAAATTTTTTGAAAAAAGTAATCTGCCTTTTGGCATAATTGCGTGAATTCTGCTTAATTATGTCACGCATAGTACTGTATGAAATCTCATTTTTTAAATATTGAACGACCTCTTTGTAGCCAATGCCCTGCATACTTTGCGCAGCATCACTCACTCCGGAAGATAAAAGATTTTGAACCTCCCTTACCAGTCCGCACTCCAGCATCCGGTCGACACGACGGTCGATACGAGCATACAATTCACTGCGCGGGTAATCGAACGCTACTGCCACATAGGGATAACGGGCAACAAAGCCGTCTTGCTGATCAGATTTTCTCCTGCCCGTAAGCTCATAAATTTCCAGCGCGCGAATTACCCTCCTGACATCGTTCGGGTGTAACTTTTCCGCGCTGCGCGGATCGATTTTACACAGGCGGGCATATAAAGATTCATTGCCCTCTTCAGTTGCTACCCTCTCATATTTTTGGCGAACATCCGCCGACGATCCGACATGCCCCAGGGAACGGGAAAAAAGCAGCGACTGAATATAAAAACCTGTACCCCCGCAAATAACAGGGAGCATATTTTCCGACAGCAAACGTTCACAAACAGGCTTCGCCATCGCTTCATAGTCGCTCGCCGAAAAAGTTTCCCCTGCACCGACAATATCAATCATATGGTGCGGCACGCCGTCCATTTCCGCCGGGGTCGGCTTCGCCGTCCCAATATCGAAACCGCGATAAACGAGCATACAATCAGCAGAAATCACTTCACCGCCAAAACTTTTTGCCATCCGAACAGCAAAACCTGTCTTTCCGGAGGCTGTCGGCCCGCACACAACCAATATTTTTTTCAAATTCACACAATCCTTTTGAACATTTTTTCTATTTCATATTTCGTCAGCCTGACGGCAATCGGTCTGCCGTGCGGACATTTTAAACCCATATCGCCGCGGAGCATTTCAAACAACTTTTCTTTTTCAGCCGCAGTCAATGCCATTCCGCCTTTTACCGCATGTTTGCAAGCAGTCATAGCGATCTTATCCCGCAACAAGTCTGATAGCCTTACGGCTCGGAGAGAACCGACCTCTTTAAGCAATTCTCCGAAAAAACCGGTCAGGTCAATATCCTGCAAATCAAGAGGCACCGCGGAAATTTTGAAACTCCCCGCCCCGAATTCTTCGATTTCAAAGCCAATGTCACCGATCGCCTGCAAATGTTCCGAAAAGAAAGCAAATTCTTCAGCGTTCAGGTTCAAAACATACGGCACAAGCATCGGCTGGCGGACGACACGCCGGTGTTCCATTTCTTCCTTCAAACGATCAAAAATCAGGCGTTCATGCGCCGCGTGCTGGTCGATTATATAGGCGTTGTCCCCGGCCTCATACAGAAGATACGTCCGAAAAAGTTCCCCTTTATAGATCGCTTGCTCAAAGACCAGCTTTTGCTGCGCCGCCTTTTTATCCCGCTCCTCCAAAAAACGCTTATTTTCGGCAAAGATATCCTCACCCGGCTCTTCTTCGCGGAAAGCGGAGTCCTTTTTAACCGACGAGTTTACCGCCTCCGGCAAAAGGGGCTCACTCTGCTCATTCTCGCGCGAAGCAGCTATCCCGCTGTCACGAAACTCAATGCGCGCACCGCCCATCATTTCAGAACGGCGAGGGAAACGGAACAGATTATCCCGCTCTTCCCTGTTCGGCGGCGGAACCTCTGTTTGCTTACCTACCGTACCGCTGCCAAGCCCGACCTCCGAATGCGCCCCTGCGCCCCGCTTCACGGCTGCCCGGGATTCCGTCATTCCAGCCTCCGTCTCCACCGAGGCATGATTCCCGTTTCCCACGATAAAGTTGAGAGCGCTCGCGTTACCGTCCAACACCGCGGAAATAACGGAATAAATGCACCCATATATGACCTGATTGTTTTCAAATCGCACATCCGCTTTGTTTGGATGGACATTTACATCGACAATTTCAGGAGGAACGTCGATAAACAAAATATAAAACGGATATTGCCGCTTCATCAGGTAACTGGCATACGCATTGGAAACAGCGGACGAAACGGTGTTGTTCATTACATAACGCCCGTTCACAAAGGCGCTCTGATAAGTCCGGTTCGCCTTTGTAAAGTCCGGCTTGCCGATATAACCGCGAATGCGGATGCCGTGCTTTACCGCATCGATCTGATAGCATTGCGCGATTACGGACGCACCGTACACGGCAGCCACAGCCTCCTCCAGACCTCCTCCGTATGATTGCAGAAAAAGTTTTCCGTCGACCGTATAAGTAAAGGAAACGGAAGGATTTCCCAACACAAACCGCTGTACAAAGTTTGTAATTTCCCCTTCCTCCCCCTTGTCCGCGCGCATAAACTTCGCCCGCACAGGAGTGTTGTAAAATAAATTTTCCGCCGTTATTTCCGTCCCGTCCCCGAGAGCACACGGGCGAACTTCCGAAACAGTTCCGCCCTCACAGCAGATTTCATACGCCTCGCCCGCACCTCTTGCACGCGACCGGAGAGTAACCCTTGCAACAGAACCGATGCTCGCCAAAGCCTCTCCCCGAAATCCCAAAGTCATGATGCGATCCAGATCCTCTGCGCGCGCGATCTTGCTGGTTGCATGCGGCAAAAATGCCGCCGGAAGATCCTCCTTCCCGATACCGTTTCCGTCATCGCTGACGCTTATCAAATCCTTTCCGCCTCGTTCTATCGATATGGAAATTTTTGTTGCGCCGGCATCAATACTGTTTTCCACAAATTCCTTGACAACGGAGTACGGTCTGTCGACCACTTCACCCGCCGCAATCCGATTATAGACACTGCTGTCTAAAATATTGATTTTTGCCATGGTTTTATCCCTTTTTTACCATCTCGACCAAATCAGAGAGCAAATTGAAAGCCTGCATCGGCGTTAAATTGTTGATATCTGTATCAGCAAGAATTTTTTCAGCAGCGCTATAGCGCGATTCAGGAGCAGGAAGCTCCTCTTCATGAGCCGTTTTGCCGCCGTGACGGGCAATATCGCTCTTTTCCAACTGCCTGAGTATCTCTTTCGCGCGGGTAGTCACGTCCGCGGGGACGCCCGCAAGCCGCGCAACCTCGATACCGAAGCTCTTGTTTGCGCCGCCGCGCATGATCTTGCGGAGAAACACAATTCCGCTCCCGCTCTCTTTCACCGTGACCTTATAATTTTTGACGCCTTCGATTTTGCCCTCCAATTCGGTCAGTTCATGATAATGCGTCGCAAACAACGTCTTGGCACGGATATGCTCCGTAATGAATTCAAGGACAGACCAGGCGATGCTCAATCCGTCGTAAGTACTTGTCCCCCGCCCGACTTCATCCAAAATCAAAAGAGAATTTTCCGTCGCATTCAGCAGAATCGAAGCAACTTCTGTCATCTCCACCATAAAGGTGCTCTGATCGAGGATCAGGTTATCGCTCGCGCCGACCCGCGTAAAAATGCGGTCGATCACGGGGATCTGTGCCGATCTTGCAGGCACGAAACAGCCGATATGCGCCATCAGTACAATGAGGGCATTTTGCCGCATATAGGTACTTTTACCCGCCATGTTCGGCCCGGTAATGACCATCGTTTTTGCATTGCTTCCGAGATCGGTATCGTTCGGAACAAATCTCTCCCTGCTTAACGCCTCCACGACGGGATGCCGCCCGTCACAAATTTTCAGACCTCCGCCCGGTTCCGAAATCTGAGGGCGGCAATAACCGCGCTCCTTCGCTACCCCAGCAAAAGACACTAGGCAATCAAGCATGGCAATTGCCGAGGCGAGCGCTTTCAGTTCCGACATTTCCGCTCCGAGCCGCGCCTTGATACGCTCGAAAATTTCGATCTCCAGCCGCAGACTTTGCTCCGAGCTGGTCAAAATTTTCTCCTCAAGCGTCTTCAATTCATCCGTGGTATAGCGCTCTGCATTGGCGAGCGTCTGGCGCCTTTGATAATTATACGGTACTTTATCCTTAAAAGAATTGGTTATTTCGATCGCATAGCCGAAAACACGGTTATATTTTATTTTCAGATTGCGGATTCCCGTATTCTCACGCTCGCGCGCTTCAATTTCCGCGATCATTTTCGCACCGTTATCCCGCACGGAGCGCAGCTCATCCAGCTCGCGGTCGAACCCTTCGCGCACAAACCCGCCGTCTTTGATGCCGACGGGCGGATTGTCAATAAAAGCAGACTTCAAAAGCTGTGTGAGTTCTGAAAAATCGCCGAGTTGCTCCGAAATCCCGCGAAGCTGCGGCGAAGAAAAACCCGACATCTGAAACTTCAGGTTCGGCAGCAAGTCCAGGGAAGACGCGAGATTTTCGCAGTCGCGCGGCGTCAGATTATTGTTGGAAATCTTTCCCGCAATGCGCTCAATATCGCGGATGCCGCCGAGCGTGTCGGCGATGCCGATGCGAATGACCGTCGCATTATACAATTCCCCCACACCGTCCAGACGATACTCAATATCCGCCCGGTTTTGCAGAGGGTTCAACAGCAGCCTGTTCAACAGCCGCGCCCCCATCGCTGTTTTCGTCTTATCTAAAAGCCACAAGAGCGAACCCTTTCTCTTTCCGTCGCCCAGCGTACGCACCAGCTCAAGGTTCCGGATGGCGCTGTTGTCAAGCATCATTGTCCGGTTTTCATTGACAAAACGGACTGAATCGATGATCTTCAAGGCATGTTTCTGCGTTTCTTTCAGATACTCCAAAAGCGCTCCGCCCGCCGAAATCGCCACCGGTTCCCGGGCTATTCCGAACGGTTCCAGTGTTTTACAGCCGAGCTGTTCAAGCAAATTTTTTTCGGCGTGACGAAGCACAAATGCCCAGGGAACATAACAGGAAAAAGCCGGAAGCGAACGCAGCAGGGGATGATTTTTTGAATGCAACAAAAATTCGTCGTTGCAAATAATTTCCGCGGGAGAAAGTTTTCCCAAATACTCCATCGACGCTCCGACGTTTCCCTCTCCGCGAAAGGAGCCGACGTTGAATTCCCCCGTCGTAATATCCGCCCAGGCGAGAGCACACGCATCTCCGTCCTGACAGGCGCAGGCAATATAATTGTTCGTGCGCTCGTCCAAAAGGCTGTCCTCAATGAGCGTACCCGCGGAAACGACGCGTATGACGTCGCGCTCGACCATACCCCTGCCCGGAGCAGGCTCGGTGAGCTGTTCGCAGATGGCAACCTTTTTCCCCAGCGAAACAAGCTTTGCGATATAGGTTTCCGCCGCATGATACGGAATCCCGCACATAGGCGCGCGCTCCTCCAACCCGCAATCTCTCCCCGTAAGAGTCAGGTCAAGCAGCTGCGAAACCTCCTTCGCATCCTCAAAAAACATTTCATAAAAATCGCCCAGGCGATAAAAGACAACGCAGTCTTTGTATTTTTCTTTGATCTCCAGATAATGCCGCATCATCGGCGAAAGTCCGCTCATTTGTACCTCTCTCAAAGTTCGTCGTGCATCAGTCTGCCGGTTCACCCATCAGCGAAACACCGGAAGTCTCTCCTATTTTCAGGCGGACAAATTCTCCGATGCGGTTCTTTTCGCTTCGAAAATACCCCATGCGCCCGTATTCGTCGCGCCCGAGATACAGACCTTTTTTTTCATCATAGTCCTCGCACAGAATTTCGATCGTCCTGCCCCGATAACAAGCCGACTTCTCGCGCGTCTGCTCATTGACAAGCTCCACCAGGCGCATAATGCGCTCTTTCTGAACAGATTCAGGGATTTGCCCCTCCATTTTCGCGGCGGCAGTTCCGCTGCGGCGGGAATAGACGAAGGTAAACGCCGTAGAAAAACCGGCTTCGCGGACGAGGGAAAGCGTCGCCCGGAAATCCTCCTCCGTTTCGGTGGGGAACCCGACCATTATATCCGTCGTCAACTGACAATCCGGAACATATTTACGCAACAGCTCCACTTTGCGAAGATATTCGGCTGCGGTGTACTTACGGTTCATCAGTTTCAGTATCCGATCGGAGCCAGCTTGCACCGGCAGATGCACAAGATGGCAAATCTGCGGACACTCGGCAATCGCCCGCACCAGTTCTTCCCCGAAATCTTTCGGATTGCTCGTCATAAAGCGAAGCCGAAATTTATCCTCCCTGCGGCATAGCCTGCGTAAAAGCTGCGGAAAGGAACACTCACCCTCGCGGTCGTTTCCGTAGGAGTTTACATTCTGCCCCAAAAGAGTTATCTCTTTATAGCCGCCGTCAATCAGCCTGTCAACTTCCTCCGAAATTTTTTCGGGCGCACGGCTCCGCTCCCGCCCCCGCACATACGGAACGATGCAATAGGAACAGAAATTGTTGCAGCCGTACATTATATTGACCCACGCATTCGGATAACTCGTGCGAAAGGAATAATCATCTTCACGGATTTCCCCCTCTTTGCCCCATATATCGACGACCGCCTTTTTGCTCCCCGCCTTTCGGTCGAGCAATTCACCCAACGAATCCAGGTTATGCGTACCGAACACAATATCCACAAAGGGGAATTTTTTGCGAAGCCGCTCCGCTGCCCCTTCCTGCTGGGTCATACATCCCCCGACCGCTATCAAAAGTCCGGGGTTGCCTCGTTTCAGCTTTTTCAGCGCTCCGATGTTTCCGTAAGCATGGTTTTCCGCATTTTCGCGGATGCAGCAGGTATTGAAGACGATAATATCCGCTTCCTTCTCGTCTTTGCATTCTTCATAGCCGCGAGAACGCAGAATTCCTGCGATTTTTTCCGATTCATGTACGTTCATCTGGCAGCCGTATGTTACGATCAGATACTTCTTTTTCATCCGTCCTTCCATTGAAATTTATTCTTATTCATTATAACTTTTTTACGGAATTTTTTCAAGTCTTTGAACTTTATTGCAACTGAAATAATTTGCGCAAATTTTCAGATACTGTTATAAAGGTTCAGAAACATGAAAACTGTCAGGAAAATCTCAATTATTCTGCTCTGCGCTGCACTGATCTGCGCGGCAGTCGGCACATTTTTCTATTTCGCCGTCACGGCGGGCGCCGTTTTGGACGATGCAAAACTCGAACGCACAGACGCGTGCATCGAAGTGTACGATTCTGCCGACAACAAAATTGCCGACCTTTCCTTTAAGAGCGCCAACAAAAGCATACACCTAAACGAACTCCCCGCGCACGTTCCCAATGCATTCATCGCCGCCGAAGATAAAAACTTTTATTCGCACCACGGCTTGGATTATAAAGGAATGATCCGCGCGCTCCTGAAAAATATAAAGGCAGGCGCATTCCGACAGGGAGCCTCGACGATCAGCCAGCAGCTTGTTAAAAACACCCAGCTTTCAAGCGAAAAAACCCTCACCCGAAAGTTGAAAGAAATCCGGCTGACCAGACAACTCGAAAAAAGATACACCAAAACCGAAATACTGGAAATGTACCTGAATACGATCTATTTCGGACACGCATGCTACGGAATTGCCGGCGCGGCGGATTTTTATTTTTCCAAACCCGCAAGCAGTCTCTCGGCAGCCGAAGCCGCCACTTTGGCTGCGATCATTAAATCACCGAACAATTATTCCCCGTTTTTAAACCCGGAAAAGTGCCTTACCGCACGAAATTCCGTATTAAAGCGGATGCAAATCCTGGGGTTTATTACCGAAAGCGAATCTGAACAGGCGAAATCCGAACCCCTGCCGGAAAAGCAGGATAATTCCATTACCTCTAAAACATATTTATCCGGGGTTTATGCGGAAATGGAATCCTTACCTCTGTATTCCCCGTATCAATACCGCGGCGGCTGTAAAATCTACACTTATATGGACAGCCAGATGCAGGACTACGCGGAAAACCTGAAAACAGACGCCGATCGTTCGGGGAAGAGCATGCTGATATGTGACAATCGGACACACGGGATCATCGCATGGTACACCACTGAGGGGGATATACGCCGCCAACCCGGATCAGTCATCAAACCCCTTGCTGTGTATGCCCCCGCCGTGGAAGAAAACAAAATTTCCCCCTGCACGCCGCTGTCGGACGAAAAAACCGACTTTGGCGGTTATTCACCCTCTAATTACAAAGATGAATACCGGGGATATGTCTCCGCAAGAGAAGCACTTGCCTTGAGCCTGAACATTCCCGCCGTCAAAATACTCAATTCTCTCGGCGTCGAAAAAAGCGAAGCTTTTTTGCGCCGGATGCAGCTGTTTCTGCCCGAAGAAGACAAGAACCTTTCCCTCGCTTTGGGCGGAATGAGCGAAGGTTTTACCCTGCGCGAAATTGCCGCTGCATATTCCACATTTGCAAACAGCGGTAACTTTACACCGGTCTCCTTTATCCGCCGTATCGAGGACGCAGACGGCAACGCTCTCTATACCCGCAGCAGCACACCGCAAAAAGTCTTTTCAGAAGACACTGCCGCTCTCATGAATGAAATGCTCGCGTGCGCCGTAAAAAAAGGAACGGCTAAAAAAATGGCATGCCTTCCGTTCGAAGTATGCGCAAAAACGGGAACATGCGGAACCGATGAAGGGAACACCGATGCATGGACTGTCTCCTATACGACCGCGCACACCGTCGCGGTCTGGATGGGAAATGCCGACAATACCCTGACCGATATTACAGGCGGCGGGCTGCCCTGCCACTACGCAATGCTGCTGAACAAAAGACTTTACCGCAATACGCGCCCTCAGCCATTCACGTCATCACCGAAAGTTGTTGAATGCCGCCTGGACAAAATCGCTTATGACCAGGATCATTCCGTTAAACTTGCTGCCGAAAATACTCCCGTCCGATACACCTTTACCGACCTTTTCCGCATCTCCAACCAACCGAAAGAATTCGGCAGCACCTTTACCGCCCCGTCAGTTTCTGCAAAGATACACTATGAAAATTCCGCTGTTTTTATCGATTTATGTCAGACAGAGTACTACGATTACGTCATCAAACGCGAACAAAACGGAAAAACAATCCAAATCTACGACGGACACTGCGACAATGGATATGAAGACGATACTGTACTTCCAAACAAGAAATACACCTATTCGATAACGCCGTATTATCTCGGAGAAGACGGAAAAAGACACTACGGAAAAGAAATCACACTTCCGTCCGTTTACTGCAAACAGACAAAGCAGTCCCCTCCTAAAAACTGGTGGAACAGTTAAAGGGCGCGCGCCCTTCCGGCGCACGCCCATATTCCTATACTTTTCATTACAGCCGCACCGTTTCCGACGAAAGCATCGCCTCTTCGAGAAGAGCTTCCACATCCAGTTTCTGCTCCGCACGAAGCACGTCTTCCGTTTTTGGACGAATCAGCGGATGCTTCGGCAAAAACACGGTGCAACAATCTTCATACGGCTGAATTGAGGTTTCAAAGGTTCCGATCTCACGAGCGCGTTCAATGATCTCCGTTTTGTCAAACCCGACAAGCGGGCGCAAAATCGGCAAGTTTTCAACGACAGAGCCGGAGGAAGTCATTCCCTCGATCGTCTGGCTGGCGACCTGTCCCAAACTTTCACCAGTTATAATACATTGTCCGCCGACCTGCTCCGCGAGCCGTTCAGCAATCCGCATCATAAAGCGGCGCAAAAGCGTGATCATCATTTCCGCAGGGCAATGCTTATGAATCGCCTCCTGAATGTGCGTTACGCTTACAACATGTAAAGTCATCCCACCTGTATAGCCGCTTAAAATCCGAGCCAGCTCCTCTACTTTTTCTCGCGCCTGCATATTGGTATACGGATAGCTGTGGAAATGCAACGCCTCCAGAACCATGCCGCGCTTTGCAATCATATATCCCGCTACAGGACTGTCGATTCCGCCTGAAAGGAGCAAAACGCCTTTACCCGACGTTCCCACCGGCATACCGCCCGCGCCCTTTATATGCCCGCTGAATATGAGCGCATCGCCGTTTTCGCGGATATCGATGCAAATTTCATGTTGCGGAGCATGCACGTCAACGGTCAAATTCGGAAAATCCTGCAGCAATCTCCCGCCGATCTCTGCATTCAACTGCATCGAATTGAGCGGAAAGCTTTTATTCGCACGATTGGTGATGACTTTAAACGAGCCGCTCTCGGGGGCGATCTTTTTTACGGTGTCGTAAATCATTTCGAGTTCAGCCGGCACTTTATAGGCAGAACTTAAAGTATGCGTGCCGAATACCCTTGAAAGCTTTTCCAGAATTTCTTCCGTGCGGGTCTGATCAAAATTTTCAACGATGTAACGTCCGCTCGGCTTACGGATTTCGTGACGGATTCCCACAAGCGCCTTTTCCAGGTTCATCATGAAAATCTTTTCAAAATATCCCCGGTTTTTGCCTTTCAGATGTATTTCACAATAGCGAACGATAATCACTTTTTCCATACTTAAATCACCTCATTTTTTCCGCAAGAGCACCGGCACAGCGGTTGAAAATACTGACCGCTCGTTCCGCTTCATCCATTGTGTTTTGAACGGAAAAGGATATGCGCAATACACCGTCGGCATTCTTCTCCCGTATTCCGCACGCCAAAATAACACGGCTGTAACGATTTTTCGAGGAACACGCCGAGCCGGTACCGACGACAACGCCCTCATCGTCGAGCATATGAAGCAAAACTTCTCCTCGAAGCCCCTTTGCGGAAACACTCAAAATATACGGAGATGCCTGCGGCGAAGACAGGATCTCAAAAATATCGCCGCGCAGATTTTCACGGAAATACCGGTTTAAAGCGGCAATTTTTTGATAATCGCTCTCCAAAGCGGCAAATTTTTTTGTCGCCGCAAACTCAAATTGCTTGATCGCAAACAAATTTTCTGTGCCGCTTCGGAGTCCCTTTTCCTGCCCTCCGCCGTAGATCAAGGGATGAACATTGACTGATTTTTTTCTGACCAACCCCGCCGCACCGCGCACCCCGCCGATTTTATGCGCACTGAAAGTGTATAAATCGATTTCGGACGAAAGGCTGAAAGGGATTTTCCCGAATGCCTGCACCCCGTCGCTATGAAAGAGCGCCGAGCGATTTTTCTGTTTGACTTGCTTTGCCAGCTCCGCAATCGGGTTGACCGCACCCGTTTCGTTATTGACATGAATGACGGATACAAGCGAAGTACCCGAATCGACGAGCGAAAGAAGATCGTCGGCGTTTACGCTCCCGTCCCCGTTCAGTTTTGCAAAACGAACTTCAATGCCGCGCTTTTGCAGCTCCTTCGCGCTGTTATAGATCGCAGCATGTTCCCCAGCCGTCGTAACGATATTCCCGCGGTTCGCCGTGCAGAACAGAGCCTGGTTATCCGCCTCGCTGCCCGATGCGGTAAATATGAGATCGAATCCGACCGGCGCGGCAATAAAAGAGAGAATATGCCGCCGCGCCTCTTCAAGCTCCTTATGCACCGCAAACCCCTCCCGATAGAGCGCGGAGGGGTTGAAAAAGTCTTCCTGTAAATAATGCATCGCCGCACGGACGGCACCCTCGTCGGGGCGGGTCGTCGCGGCATTATCCAAATAAATCATCGTCTGTTAAATTCCGATTCCAATATATTTCTCCGTGTATACCGCAATATTGTCGATATTAACTGCGGTCGGCACTCAAAAATCAGAATACGCTTGCCGGCATTCGTAGCCGCCTGAATATAGAAAAACTCTCTGTCGTCTGAAGCTTCCGTATTCGGGGTCAGAATATCTTCCTTGTTGTCCGGCGATGCTTTAAGTTTTTTGTATGTTTCGGAATCGACTCTTCCGATCATAATCAGCTTATCGTCCGATAAACGATATAGCAGCTTGCGTTTTCTGTTATGCAACACTTTTGAAATACGCAATTCACCCGAAACAAAGGTGTAATCGTAGCTCAGATAAAAGGCATGCCGCTTTATTATCAGAAAGACTCCTCCGACAATCATTGAAACGCAGAGCAGTCCCCAAACGACAAGGCTTATCGTAAATGAAGCCTGCCCTACCAACGATTCGCCATCCGCTGTTGCTGTCGGAGTCCACATCAAATTGATAAACGAAACAAACGCCAGAATAAAGCACAGCACCGCCGTGACAGTAAAGATGGTATACCGGCGCTTTGCCGGTTTTTCGTTGTGCATGGTTACACTTTCTTCGTAAAAGACTTCTTGCATACAATCACCGCTTAATACTCGACCGTGCCTTCGAACACCTGCTTCACGCTGCCGGTGAGCCGCACACTTCCGTCGGAAGAATAACGCACGATCAAATCGCCGCCGCGCACCTTTACCGTAATGTCTTCGTCCGGCTTGCAGTATCCGTTCAGAACCGCCGCTACAACGCTTGCAGCCGCGCCCGTACCGCAGGCGAGCGTTTCGCCGTTGCCGCGCTCCCAAACGCGCATTTTCAGCGTTTTATCGTTGACGACGCGCACGAACTCCGCATTGATGCGCTGCGGGAAATACTCCGCATACTCAAACATCGGGCCGACGTTTGCAACGTCTACCGCGTCGACCTTGTCGCAGAACACGACGCAGTGCGGGTTGCCGACGTTGACCAACGTCACGGTATAATCCTGACCGCCGATGGAAATTTTTCGCCCGACGACCGTTTCGCCCTCCAACGTCGAAGGGATCGACTTGCCGTCCAGCACCGCCTTGCCCATATCGACGCTGACGGAACTGACCTTTCCGTTGAAGGTATACAGCTGCAGCTCCTTGACGCCGCTGAGCGTTTCGATGGTGATGTTCTTGTCCTTCACAAGCCCGTTATCGAAGAGATATTTCGCGACACAGCGGATGGAGTTGCCCGCCATCGCGCCCTCGCTGCCGTCCTTGTTGAAGATGCGCATCTTCGCATCCGCGACGTCCGACTTTTCGATGAGCGTGATCCCGTCGCCGCCGATTCCGTAATGGCGGTCGACGAAGTTGATCGCGAGCGATTCAGGGCAGGTGATTTTCCCGTCCATATTGTCGAAGAAGATATAGTCGTTCCCACAACTCTGCATCTTGATGAAGTTCAGCTTTAATTTATCGGTGCGCAGATGGTTGATATCGACAAGTTCGGTGTTGTTCTCATTGAAGCGGCTCGCGATGATGTCGGCAAGCGCATTCGCCGTATCCAAGCTGGTGAGCGTCGTAATACCGAGCAGAATCGCGTGATGGTACATGCGGATATAGTCGTTGATGGAGTCCATATCCGTTTTGCCCGTATAGACAATGTAGTCGATTTTTCCATCGTCCATAAGGCGGAAAATCTCCTCGCTGTGCGAGAGCCTGTCCACCGTTGTGACCTCTACGCCGAGGGTGCGGATGGTATCCGCCGTGCCCTTCGTCGCATAGATATTCAGACCGAGATCGCTGAACTTTTTGGCAAGTCCCAAAATCTCGAATTTATCCTGATCATTGATCGTGAAATAGACGCCGACCTGCCGCTGCTTGGTTGGATGGCACAGCTTGAACCCTGCCGAGACCAGCCCCTTGAAGAGCGCCTCCTCGATGGTCTTGCCGATGCCGAGCACTTCGCCCGTCGACTTCATCTCCGGCCCGAGCTGGGAATTGACGTCGTTGAGTTTTTCAAAGGAAAATACCGGCACCTTGACAGCCACATACGGCGAAGTTTTATACAGCCCCGTGCCGTAGCCGAGTTTTTTCAGCTTTGCGCCGACCATGATCTTCGTCGCGAGCTCCACCATCGGCACTCCCGTCACCTTGGAGATATACGGGATCGTGCGCGAAGCGCGGGGGTTGACCTCGATAACATACAATTCGTTGTGGAATACAAGGAACTGGATATTAATGAGCCCCTTCGTTTTGAGCGAAAGCGCGAGCTGCGTCGAACATTCTATGATCTTATCCAGCATGATGTCGCTCAGATTGTACGGCGGATACACGGCGATGGAGTCGCCGCTGTGCACGCCCGCACGCTCGATGTGCTGCATGATACCGGGGATAAGAACGTCCTTTCCGTCGCTGATAACGTCGACTTCCAGCTCCTGCCCCATGAGATACTTGTCGCAGAGCACGGGGTTTTCGATGTGCTGGGCTAGGATGACGTCCATGTATCTGGAAATGTCGCTCTCCGTGAACGCGATGGTCATGTTCTGACCGCCGATGACATAAGACGGACGGAGCAGGACGGGATAGCCGAGCTTGTCGGCGGCCGCCAACGCCTCCTCTTTGGTCATGACCGTCAGCCCCTTCGGGCGGCTGATGCCGAAGCGCTCGAGCAGTTCGTCGAAGCGCTCCCTGTCCTCCGCCATGTCGACGCTGTCTGCCGAGGTGCCGAGGATGCGGATGCCCTTCTTGTCAAGATAGTTGCACAGCTTGATGGCAGTCTGTCCGCCGAAAGTAATGACGACGCCGTAAGGCTTCTCCTTGTCGATGACGTTCTGCACGTCCTCGGGAGTGAGCGGCTCAAAGTACAGCCTGTCCGCCGTGTCGAAGTCTGTAGAAACCGTTTCGGGGTTGTTGTTGATGATGATGACTTCGTAGCCGAGTTTTTTCAGCGTCCAGACGCAATGTACGGAGGAATAATCGAACTCGATACCCTGCCCGATTCGGATGGGCCCCGAACCGATGACGATGATGCGCTTTTTCGTGCTTTCCGCAATGAACGGCGTCGCCTCGTCGTGCGAATACTCGTCGTAGGTCGAATAGAAATACGGTGTTTCCGCCGCAAATTCCGCCGCGCAGGTATCGACCATCTTATAGACCGCCTTCCTGTGGGATTTTCTGCCCCGACAGCTTTTCCAGCTCATGGTCGGGATACCCGAGGCGCTTGCCCTCGTCGTACAGCGCGCGCGTCAGCTTTTCGCTGTGCAGGCGGCGCTCGTACTCGACCAGATTGTTGAGCTTGGAGAGGAACCAGCGGTCAATTTTCGTTATTTCAAAAATTTCGTCGACGGAGACGCCCGCCTTCAAAGACGCAAATACCGTAAACAGCCGCTCGTCGGACAACTTCTTCAATTCTTCCCGTAAATCCTTTCCTTCATACTTGTCGAGGTTGAGGGAAGAGAGGGAAATTTCCGCGCCGCGCACCGCCTTCATGATCGCCATCTCAAACGAGGTGCCGATCGAAATTTATCGAACGGCCACTTCGGGAGCTTTACGACCACATAGTCGAGCGTCGGCTCAAAGCAGGCAAACGTCTTGCCCGTGACGTCGTTTTTAATTTCGTCGAGGGTATACCCGAGCGCGATTTTCGTTGCAACCTTCGCGATGGGATAGCCCGTCGCCTTCGACGCGAGCGCCGAGGAGCGCGACACACGGGGGTTGACCTCGATGACGGAATATTCAAAGGAATCGGGATTGAGTGCAAACTGGCAGTTGCACCCGCCCTCGATCTGCAATTCGGAGATGATGTCCAAAGACGCCGTGCGAAGCATCTGATATTCTTTGTCGGATAAGGTGACAGCAGGCGCAATGACGATAGAATCGCCCGTGTGAATGCCGACGGGGTCGAAGTTTTCCATGGAGCAGACGGTCAGAACGTTGCCCGCGCCGTCGCGCAAAACCTCGAATTCGATCTCTTTCCAGCCGTAGATGTACTTTTCAACCAAGACCTGCGTGATGGGCGAAAGCATCAAGGCGACCGCAACGCACTCCTCGACGGTGTACGCGATGTCGGAGGGAACGACCGGCTGACCGATCTTCTGCATCGTTTCCTTGAAAAGTTCGCGATCCTCCGCACGGTCAATGGCGTCCACCTTCGTTCCGATGAGCTTGACGCCCCATTTGTCCAGGAAACCCTCCTTCGCGAGCTTACAGCCGATCGTAAGACCCGTCTGTCCTCCGAGCGAGGCGAGCAGGCTGTCCGGCCGCTCTTTGATGATGATGCGCTTGATGGAATCGATGGTGAGCGGTTCGAGGTAAATTTCGTCCGCGAGCGCCTCGTCCGTCATGATGGTCGCAGGGTTGGAGTTGCACAGCACGACGTTTACGCCGGCATCCTTCAGAACGCGGCACGCCTGCGCGCCCGCATAGTCAAATTCTGCCGCCTGACCGATGACGATCGGCCCGGAGCCGATGACGAGAACCTTTTTAATGTCGCTCCTTTTAGGCATTGCGCTTTCCTCCTTTGTCCATGTTGGCAATAAAGCGGTCGAAGAGATAGGACGCGTCCAAAGGCCCCGAGCAGGCTTCCGGATGGAACTGCACGGTGAATGCGTTCATATCGTCATAGTCGACGCCCTCGCAGGTATTGTCGTTCGCGTTGACAAAGCTGATTTTGCCGACCGACTGCACCGATTCGTTGATGACCTCGTAACCGTGGTTTTGGCTGGAGATGTATACCCTGCCCGTCTCCAGATTTTTGACAGGCTGGTTGGTACCGCGGTGACCATATTTCATCTTCTTGGTCTTACCGCCCATCGCGAGCGCGAAGAGCTGATGACCCAAGCAGATGCCGAACACGGGGAGCTTGCCCGCAAGTTTTTTGATATTTCCAATGATACCGACGTTTTCGGCGGGGTCGCCCGGGCCGTTGGTGAGCATCAACCCGTCCGGATTCAAAGCAAGGATTTGCTCGGCGGTATAGGAGGCGGGAACGCGGATCACCTTGCAGCCGCGCTTGACGAGTTCGCGCACGATGTTTTCCTTCGCACCGAAATCCCACAGCGCCACCGTGCGTTTATTTCCCTCGCCGTAGACGGAGGGTTCGGCGCAGGTTACGCTTTCCACCGCGTTGCGGATCGCATATTTTTTGATTTCATTGACGTCGTTGACCGGGCGCGTGGAAATGACGGCATTCATTACGCCCGTTTCGCGCACGATGCGCGTCAGCTGGCGGGTGTCGATGCCCGTACACGCCGACGATGCCCTGCGCCTTCAGATAATCGTCCAGTTTCCCTTCGCAGCGGAAATTGGACGGCGCCTCGCAATACTCCCGCACCACATAGGCGGTAAGGAACGGCTTGCGGCTCTCCGCGTCGGCGGGGATCATGCCGTAGTTTCCGATCAGCGGAAACGTCTGAATGACGATCTGCCCATAATAACTCGGGTCTGTCAGCGTTTCGATGTATCCGGTCATGCCTGTCGTAAAGACGAGTTCGCCGATCACATCTCCGCGCGCGCCGAAGCGCTTGCCCTCAAACACCTGCCCATTCTGCAGAGTTAAATAAACTTTTTCTTCCTTCATATGCGACCCTATAAAATATTTTTAATCGATTGTTAAATCCGAATTTTATTTGAGTACTTTGCACAGCACCGCTTTCTGCGCGTGCAGCCTGTTTTCCGCCTCGTCGAATATTTCGTTTGCATGCGCTTCGAACACCGCATCAACACAATAATTTTTGAACACTTTTTCGCGAACCGCCTTTTCGCCTTCCTGCCCCATCGACGCCCACACATCGGTATAGAGCACGTCCGCGCCCTCCGCCGCTTTTTTCAAATCGGAAGTGACGGTAAATTTGCCGTTCTCGGACGCCCACTTCATGATGTCCGCATCGGGGCGATAGGTATCGGGGCAGGCGATAGAAACCTCCATGCCCGTCTTGATGCCGCCGACGATGAGGGAATTCGCCATATTGTTCCCGTCACCCACAAAGCACAATTTCAGACCTTTGAGGCTTCCTTTATACTCGCGAATCGTCATGAGGTCTGCGAGCACCTGGCAGGGGTGGCAATAATCGGTCAGCCCGTTGATGATGGGAATGGAGCCGTATTTTGCCAAGTCCTCCACGTCCTGCTGGGCAAAGGTGCGAATCATGATCGCGTCCAGATAGCGCGAAAGCACACGCACGGTATCCTTGATCGGCTCGCCGCGCCCGAGCTGAATGTCGCGGTCGGAAAGGAACAGCGCCGTACCGCCCAGTTCCGTCATGCCGACCTCAAAGCTGACGCGCGTCCGCGTGGATGACTTTGTAAAAATCATACCGAGCTTTTTGCCAGCAAGGTGCGGATGCGGAATGCCGTTTTTCCGCTCGTATTTCAATTGGTCGGCAAGGTTCAGAATGCCGAATATCTCTTCGGTGGAAAGGTCTGCAAGTTTTAACAAATGCTTCATTCGGAAATCACCTCGTTCAAAATTTTCAAACCAAAATCGATCTCGTCTTTCTTAATGGTGAGCGGCGGAAGCAGGCGCACCCTGTCCTTCGCGGTCAGCACGAGCCTTTTTCGTCGTCAAAAGCCCGATCATCAGCCCCATGCCCGTCACTTCGATCACATTTTTGATGCGGCCCAAGTGCGTAAACAGATAGGCGCTCTTGCCCTGCACCTCGAGCAGCAAATTTTTGTCGATGCGCGAAAGGATGCTGCATGCGCCCGCGCAGGCGACGGGATTGCCGCCGAAGGTCGAGCCGTGGTCGCCCGCGGCAAATACCTTTTCCGTCTTGGCAAAGAACATGGTCGCCCCGAGAGGCAAACCGCCTGCAAGCCCCTTCGCAGTCGACACGATGTCGGGCGAAATGCCGAACTGTTCATAGGCGTACAGCGTTCCCGTGCGACCGTTGCCCGTCTGAACCTCGTCAATTATCAATAAAATGTCGTTTTTCTTGCAGAATTTTTCGATTTTCTGCACCTCTTCGACGGGGAGCGGGCGCACGCCGCCCTCCCCCTGCACGAGTTCGAGCATGACCGCGCAGGTCGCCTTCGTGCATTTTGCGCGCACACTCTCGAACGTCGGATCGGCGTAATCGAAGCCGCCCAGCATCGGCGCAAAACAGCGGTGCATCGCCTCCTGCCCCGTTGCAGACAAAGTCGCCATCGTCCTGCCGTGGAAGGAATTTTTCAGCGTTACGATGCGGAAGCGCCCCTCGCCGTATTTA
>CAJFFD010000003.1 GCA_904373255.1 uncultured Clostridia bacterium
GCTTCCCTGTTTTGAAACGTTTGCGCGGTCGTACCTCGCGCCCGCGCAGTGAATTTGTATCGGCGAACGAAAATTTTTACCCAAAGGTGTACCTGTTTTGATCGAACGTTTCCCTGAAACCTGCTCCATGTACGAGGCAGTTAAACGGAATATCTCGGGCAGCAAAATCGAGCCTGCCATCGCCTTTTACGGCAAAAATTATACCTTTGCCGAGGTGTTTGACCGCATCGATACCCTTGCGGACAACCTTTCCGCGGAGTTTTCGCTCGGAAAGGGAGACGCGGTCACTTTGTGCATGCCCAACTCGCCCGCGGCGGTGTTCGCTTTCTATGCAGCGAACAAACTGGGCGCGGCGGTCAACCTCGTGCATCCCTTCCTTCCGCCCGAAAAGCTGAAGGAGAGCGCGGAAAAATCGCACAGCAAGCTCATCCTCGTATACGATTTATACCCCGCTGCGGGGTTTGCGTTCGGCATCCCCGTGCTGGTGAGCGACAGCGCTTCCTACATGGGCGCGGGCGCAAAACTGTACTACCGTTTCACGCAAAAGCGGAAGGCGAAGGGCATTCCGTTTGAAAAATATCTCAAAAACCGCGGCAATCCGCGCGTCGTGGCTGCACAATTCGGCGCGAGGGAGCCGGCGGTCTACCTTGCCAGCGGCGGCACCGCGGGCGAACCGAAAACCATCGCCCATTGCAACGCCGTGTGCAACAACCTCTGCGCCAAGGCACAGGAGTTTTTGGGCGAACCCATCGAAAATTATACCGCGCTGTACAACGTTCTGCCCATTTTTCACGGCTACGGGCTGTGCATCAACATGCACATGTGCATGATCATGCGCCGCACCAATGTGATGTGCCTCAAATTCAACGCGAAGCGCAGCGCGAAGGAAATTGTCCGAAGCCGCGCGAACATCTTGACGGGCGTCCCCACGATGTACCTCAAACTGCTCGGCGAAAGGGCGTTTACGCGCGGCGATCTGTCCAACCTGAAGGACATCTGGGTCGGGGGCGACGGCGTTTCGCCGCGGCTCCTCGCCGATTTCAACGCGGTATTGGAGCGGCAGGGCGCGAGCGCGCGCATCTTCGCGGGCTACGGTCTCACCGAAACGGCGGGCGTATGCGTCGTCAATACCCGCCAGCACAACCGCGCGGGCTCGGTCGGCCGCCCGCTCACGGGCACGGAGATCGGCATTTATAAGGACGGCGTGCGGCAGGGCGCGGGGCAGGTCGGCGAAATTTACCTGCATTCCGAGCAGTTTATGCTCGGGTACCTGGGCGAGGAGGGCGACCCGTTCGTCGAAGCGGACGGAAAGAAGTGGCTCGCCACCGGCGACTGCGGCTATGTGGACGAGGACGGATTTTTATTCTTCAAACAGCGGCTGAAGAACGTTCTGAAGGTGAGCGGCGTGCCCGTGTATCCCTCGGAGATCGAGGAGGCGGCGGGGCAGGCGAAGGGCGTCGCCAAGTGCTGCGCCGTGGGCGTGCCCGACCCTGTCAAAGGGCAAATCGTGCGTCTGTACGTCGAGCCGGAAGAGGGCGCGGACAGGGCGGCGTGCGAGCGGGAGGTCATGGAGATCTGCCGCCGCAGGCTCATCGGCTACGCAGTACCCAAGCAAGTCGTGTTCCGGGATAAGCTTGCCGTCAGCATCATCGGCAAGATCGACCGTAAAAAACTGGAAAAGGAAATAGCGGAGGAATGCCGCGTCTGACGGTGCGGCATTTTTCGCAAAAGCGCAAGGGGATCCCCTTGCGCTTTTATATTTCGTATTTCGAACGCCCGCCTTGGAGCGCCCTCCGCCGCGCCGCTTTCAGGCGACGGCGGCGAAATTCGAATCCGTCATTCCGCGCGCGGGCAGGGATGCGGGGCGGAAACGGGTTTGTTCCGCCGCGTTCCGCCTCATCCGTCCGGGCGGTTCAAAGGTAAGGCGCTATTGCAGTTCTTCCTCCGCAGATGCCAGAAAATCTTCCTTCGTCAGCGGCGGCTCGTGGCTCAGAACGCAAAGGCTGCAGGCAGTCTTCCGTACCGTTTCCGTCAGCATCCGCAATTTTGCTCTGTCCAAATATCCGCCGTTGTACACGTCTTCGCAGGCAGAATCGCCCAGAAAGAGCGCGTTTTCCTGCGGGATACAGACGCACACGCAGTCGTCGGTGTGCGGCGATTCGGCGCGGAACAGCTTTGCCGTTATTCCGCCGAGATCGAGCTGCTTTTCAGATTTCGAGTTGCAGATATCTTCCCTTGTCGGGAATCGTGAGATGGGTAAACCCGATTTTCTTGAGCGCGGCGACCACGATGTCGCGGCGGTCGGCAATGCGGGTCGTGTCGTGCGCGTCGGAGGCGAAGGAAACCATCCTCCCGCCCAGTTCAAAGTACCGCTCCAGAATATCCGTATCGGGAATAAAGGGGCTGCCCGCCGTCTTGGCGCTCGAATTCACTTCGAGGATCTTGCCCCGGGCAATGATGCGCTTTAAAATTTCGTCGAGTACGTCCGCATAGTCCTCGTAGCGGAGTTTGGGGTCGGGATAGGTCGCGTTGCGCGAACAATAGCCGACATGCGCCACAATATCGTAGCGGTAGGGCGCGTCGAGGCTTTCCAGCACGCGGTACAGGTAGGCGTTGTAGGCGTATTCCTTGCTCTTTCCGATGCAGTAGTGGGGGAAGTAGCAGTCCATGCCCAGACAGGTATGCACGCTGTTCACCACAAAGTCGGGCGAATATTCCTGCTCCGTTTCAATATAACGTTGCAGGGTGGAGTTTGCGTTGTCGTAGCCGAATTCGGCTCCGACGAGCAGGTGCAGTTTGCCCCGGAGCTGTTTTTGCAGCTCCCGCGCCCGCGTAAAATACGCCCGTTCGTCGATGGGCGGCACTTCCTGTCCGTCGATGGTCAGGTGCAGACGGTCGTAATCGTAGTTGAAATGTTCGGAAATGCCGTACCAGGCAAGTCCCTTTTGCATGGCGGCGGCGATCATTTCTTCGATGCTGTTCCGCCCGTCTGCGGAGAATTTTGTGTGCGTGTGTATATCCGTGCGTATCATATCCGTTCCTCTGTTTCTATTATCATAAATCTTTTTGCCCGGTTCGTCAAGCGAATGAAAAAGCGGAGGGAAATTCTCCCTCCGCCCGCGGTAATTTAACCGATCTTGAAAATATTCATCGTTACGCCCGAATAATTGTACGTTCCGCCGCTCGAAACGAGTTCCAGCGTCGCAGGAACGCTCGCCACGGTGAACACGAGCGACGCGGACTGCGCGCTCGTCTCGTTTGTCGTCGTAAAGATGTGCTGCGTCGAAGCGCCGTTTTGCGCCGTGCCGTTCAGGGTAAACTGCACCAGGTTCGTTTCGGGCAGCTGTGCGTTGGCAAGCGGCGCCGCCGTACCGTTGTACGTCGCAAAATAGGTGCCGGGTTCGCTGATCGTGAATGCGGCTGTGTTGTCCGCATGCGATATGGCTGAACCGTTCTGCGAGGCTGTACGGTCAAAAATGACCGCCGCATTGTTCGTCACCTGCTGCGTCGGCGTGGAATATGCCGTCATTGTCTCCAGCGGCGCGTTCGCGCCCGTCGCGCCCGTCGCACCCGTCGCGCCCGTTGCACCCGTTGCGCCCGTCGCGCCCGCGGCACCCGTGGGGCCCGCGGCACCCGTCGCGCCCGTCGCACCCGTAGCACCCGTTGCGCCTGTTGCGCCCGGTGCGCCCGCGGCACCCGTCGCACCCGTAGCGCCCGTCGCACCCGTCGCGCCCGGTGCGCCCGCGGCACCCGTCGCACCCGTTGCGCCCGTCGCGCCCGGTGCACCTGTGGCACCCGTCGCGCCCGTCGCACCCGTTGCGCCCGGTGCCCCTGCGGGGCCTGTGGGGCAGGTAACGCAGGGGAAATTATCAATCCTTGCGGGGAGAGGGGAGCGGGGCGTTCGGCGTCGCTTTGTAATAAATATCGATCCGCCGCGGTTCGCCGTCCGTCGGATTTTCGCCGACGGCAATGCGCCCGATGAGCTGCAGGCACAGTTCGCGGGTGAGCTGCCCGCAGCCTGCGTACCCTTTCAGCCGCGCTATGTATTCTTCCGCCCCGGCATCTCCCTCATCTTCTCCGGAGAGGACGGAGCGAAGTTCCGCCGTCCGTTTTTCCGCGTCCTCCTTTTCCTCCAGATATTTTTCGCACAGACTCCTGCACACGCTTTCGGGCAGGCTGCCGAGTACTTTTTCTTCAAACGCCGAGCGGATCAGCTCGTTCAGCTCTGCAATTCTGTTTATAAGAGAGCGGAGCTGTTTTTCCGCCGCCAGACGGCTGCGCTCGCTCCGCTTTGCACGCTCGTGCAGAAAATGTTCCGCCGCCTTTTCCTCGTCGAACTTCAATTCTCCTGACAAGGAACGTATGTCCTGCAAAAGAATGTGTTCCAGCAGCTTTTCGCTGATGGCGTGCGAACTGCAATATTTTTTGCCCAGGTCGGCATAGGTGCGGCAGCAGTACATATACGTCTTGTTTTTCCCCGCCCGCTTTCCTTTCAGCTTTTTTCCGCAGTCTGCACATACGAGAAGACCCGACAGCGGATGAACGATATTATCCCTGTCCGCCCTCCCGTGCGCCCCGCCGTTGACCGTCTGCACCTTTTCCCAAACCTCGGCGGGAATGATCGGTTCATGTGCGTTCTTTTTAATAACGTATTCGCTTTCCGGTACCTTTACCGCCGTATGGTTTTTATACGAAAAATGCGTCGTGCGGTGCTGTGTCAGCGTGCCGGTATAGGTTTGGTCTTTGAGGATGCACGAAACCGTTTTGGCTGACCAGGCGGCGCTGTTGCGCCGTTCCGACTTTTTCCCGTCCAGCCGCGTATAGTGCGCCGTGGGATTCGGAATACCCTCGTCGGTGAGAGCCCGCGCGATCGCCCGCACGGAAGCGCCTTTCAGCCGCATATCGTAAATGCGCCGCACGACCCGTGCCGCCTCCTCGTCGATGACCGCCGCGCGGTTTTCGTCCGCGCCCACCCTGTAACCGTAGGGGTATGCCCAGTTTGTGTATCTGCCCTGTTTCCAGTTTGCTTCGAGTACGGCGCGGATTTTTTTGGACGTATTCGCCGCGTGCCACTCGTTGAATACGTTCATTATGGGCATCATATCCATGCCCGCGCTCGTGCGGTCGGCAGTGTCTACATTGTCCGAAAGCGCGATAAAGCGGATGCCGTAAGCGGGGAAAATGTAGTCGATATATTGCCCGACCTGAATATAATTTCTTCCGAAGCGCGACAGGTCTTTTACGACAACGGTATCGATTTTTCCGTCCTTGGCGTCGTCCAGGAGCCGTTTTACGCCCGGGCGTTCGAAGTTCGTTCCCGACCAGCCGTCGTCGACGTATTCGTCTGCGATTGTGCCGCCGTTTTCTGCCGTGAATTTGCGCAGGATCATGCGCTGGTTTTCGATGGACATTGATTCGCCTGCTTTTTCGTCGTCGCGCGAAAGGCGCAGGTAAAGCGCCGTTCTGTTCAGCGGCGGCATCCGTCAAACCCCGCGTCTTTGTCCGCCCGAGCGCGCGCCGTTTCCGCCACGATTCTGCCGATCTCCGTCTTCCCCGAAAAGTGACGGATTACGATAAATTTTTTGCCTTCCGCCTCGTAAAATTCCGCGAAAGGGGTGTCCTCCGCGGTGTTCTGCCTTTCCTTTTCCGTCGGGCATACCTCCTTTTCGTTCCGGTACGGCGCAATGCCGCCACGGTATCATTGTATGAAGCGCAGCGCGGTTTTGCGCCGCGCGGCGGAAGGACATAAGTTTTGTTCAGTTTTTTATAAAGCGGAGTTGGACTTATAATATTGACTTTTTAAATTCAGTGTGCTACAATTGAATCTGCGAGGAGGGGAATATATGGCAGGTTGGTATATCTTGCTGGTATTGACGGGCATCTTTTTTCTCGCCGTCCAGTTTGTTCTGTTGCCGAAGATCCTTGTCAGGCTGCGATACGGCGCGGTTCCGCCGCGCGGGCGCGGGAGGGAAACCTTGCGGGAGTCAGACGGCAAAAGCGTCCTTTACGACGCTCCTTCCGACGTTTCGCATGTCATTCCGCAATATACGCTCTCGGAGCGGAACGGAGAAAAGCGGCTGCAATGCCGTGTAAGCGCCAATGTGCGCGCCATTTCGTACGATGTGGCGCTGTTCAATAGGTACGGCGAGGTGTTCAAAGTCCTCAACGTCCGCAAAGATGCCGTAAATTCCGGATATACGGGCGAAATCGCTCTGCCTCCGGAAACGGAATACATATCCATCTATCTCCCCGCGGCGAAAGGAGTTCGCCGCGGTATAAGCGCGCCTTCGGGAAAAATTCCGAAAGTGCGCTTTCTCATTTATATTACGGTGTTTGTTCTTTCGGTATTCCTTTCCGTATGCCTCATGCGCATCAGCGTCGCGCATATTTTCGGCGGGTTGTATGCCGAAGGGTTCCTCATGAGCGGCTATTTCGGCTCGGTTTTGAGCACGAGCCTGGTCGTCGTGGCGGCGGACATCCTGTTCGCTTTGATCCTTTTCAAAGTAAAAAACCGTAAGCGCCGGAGGGACAGGCATGCAAAACATTAAAGTTCTTTCCAAAGGCGAATATCTCCGCCCGCAGGATTTTTCTCCCGTTACGCTCATCCGCTATATCTTTGCGGAGGAAGGGGGCAGGCGGTATATTCTTCTCGAATTCCGCAACAACAGGGAGGAAGAGCTGAACGGGCTGTCCTTTGAGCTGACGCAGTACGGCGCAGACGGGAACGCCCTTTTCAGCCGCGCCGTTTCCGCGCCCGTGCGCGCGGGTGCGGGCGAAGTTTTCACCTGTACGAAGTTGGAGGCAGACCCCGCCTGCGCGGATTTTTCGGTGGAGAAGATGTCTGCCCGTTACGGCGGATATTCGTATACGATGCGCGGCGGCAAGCTCGCCGTCGGGTACGGGGAACCCGTCCGCGCCGCGGCGGGGGAAGATGCGGCGGAGCCTGTCCCCACGGAGAGCGCCCCGAAATACACGGTCGCCGAGCAGCGGGCGAAGTATCCTGCGGCGATCGGGATTTTTGCGTGCATTACCTTTCTGTGCATCGTAGCTCTCGTTTTGGCGCAGCTGTTTTCGTATAAGGAAACGGCGACCGGAATTATGAAGGACGGCGTCGTATATTCCTTCGACCACGGTATAGATACCGAAGGGGCGGACATATACGTCAGCGATTTCAAGGGAAAGGGAGACGTTACCATCCCTGCGGAGATCGAAGGGCATAAAGTCACCTACGTCAGTTCGCTCTCCTTTCAAGGCAACAATGACATAACCGGCATAGAGTTCAAGGGGAGCATCAGCATCGCTTCGAATGCGTTTGCGAATTGCCGGAACCTCCAGCACGCGAACCTGCAGAACGTTACGTCCGTCGGGGCATATGCGTTTGAAGGCTGCGACAGCCTGAAGGAGGTGCGCTCCTCCACGCTGAACTCGATCGATGCCAGAGCTTTTGCCGAATGTACCGCTTTGGAAACGGTGGAGATCAAGGGGGAAGAGCGGTCGCTTTCCCTCGGCGAGAATGCCTTCAGAGACTGTTATTCGCTCCGCTCTGTCAGGCTGGAGCCGACGATCATCTATGGAGGGCCCCAACCTTTTGATCAATGCGATCAGCTCGAGGAACTGTATCTCCGCAATTACGAATATTCCGGCGGAGATCAACCTGCCGCGCCTTCCGAGGCGGCGCCGCTGTGGGAGCTGTTTTCGAATTATCCGGATTTTTACACGTCGTCGTTGAACGAAGTGCATATCGGCTATATGGACTGTATACCCGATGATTTTTGCGAAGGGTTCGGAGGACTCGGGAGCGTCACCGTCGACAACCTCGTTTCGCCCGTCGTCGGGGAGAGTGCGTTTAAGGGTTGCAGCGGTTTATACGAGATCAACATTCCCGACGTTACGGAAGTGGGATTCCGCGCCTTTGCGGGGTCGGGGATTTCCTCCTTCGACGGCAAAAATATCGTCAGCCTCGGCGAGGAGGCGTTTGCCGAATCGAACGTCAGTTCGGTAACGTTCGAGGGGAATGCCGCGCTGACCGGAATCCCGGATGGCGCGTTCGAAGGCTGCGGAAATCTGCGTGAGATCGTTTTGCCCGAAAACCTGGAAACAATCGGCACGGGCGCGTTCGGCAACTGTTTCCAAATCGAATATATCGATTTGCCATCCGGTCTGAAAGAGATCGGAGCAAGCGCGTTTTCAAACTGCAGTTCCCTCCGGCAAGTCATCGTTCCCGACGGGACGGAATTTATCGGAGAGGGGGTATTTGGGAACTGCACGGATATGTCCTCCCTCACGCTGCCTTACCTGGGGTATTCCGCAGACGAGCCGGCAACTTTGGCGAACCTGTTCGCGTGGAGCGAAAACAATCTGCGCGACGTTACGCTGACGCGCGCATCGGTACTTGCGGACAGCGCGTTTTTCGGGTTCACCCGGCTGCGTTCGGTATCTCTGCCCGATACGCTGGAAAGCATCGGAAAAGATGCGTTCGCGGAATGCTCATCGCTCTCCGAACTCTACATACCCGATTCGGTGCGGAGCATCGGGAGCGGCGCACTTGCGGGCTGTTCTTCGCTCGAGAACCTGGACATTCCGTTTTTGGGCGAAAACGAAAGCATTGCCGGAACCGTTCCCGCCCTGTTCGGATGGGAAAATTACCGGGACTGCACCGGGGCATTCTGTTCGCTGAAGAGCGTGCGCGTGCGGAACGGGGAAGAAATTGCCGCCGGCGCATTTTACCGGTGCGGTCTGCTCGAGGAGGTCGATTACCGGCAGACGATCCGTTCGATCGGGGAAGATGCGTTCAGCGGATGCGCGTCGATCACATCCTTTACGCTTCCTTCAGGGCTGGAAACGATCGGTTCGGGGGCGTTTGAGGGGTGTTACCGCCTCTATGAAGTGGAAAACAGAAGCTCGCTGAATGTCCGTGCGGGATCGGAAGGGTACGGCATGGTCGCGAAATACGCCCTCGCGGTATACGGCGCGGGGGAGAATATGCCCGCGCGGGAAACGGATGGAGACTGGACGTTCATGGAAACGGGCGGCGTGCGCTATCTCGTCGGATACGGCGACAGAAGTTTTCTTTCCCTGCCGCAGACGCCGCAGAGCTACCGCATCGCGCCCTACCTGTTTTACAATGACACAAATATCGAGCGGCTGGCTTCCACAGGTTCGGCGGAAATAATCGGAGACTATGCCTTTCTGCAATGCGCTTTTCTGACGGATGCGGCGTTATCCGAAGGAATAAAGGAGATCGGAGAGGGAGCGTTCAGCGGATGCAATATTCTTACGAAGGTAACGCTTCCGGCGTCCCTTGCGGAAATCGGCGAGGGAGCGTTTTCGAGCAACTGCCTGTATGAGGTCTGGAATTTGAGTTCTTTGCCCGTCGAAGCGGGCGGAAGCGATTACGGCGGCGTGGGAAAATATGCGATGTTCATATACGACTCTGCCGACGAAGAAAGCAGGGTCGCCGCCGAAGACGGGTTCATCTTTGTGCGCGACGGGGAGGAATGGAGCCTCGTCGCCGCGTCGCAGACCGACCGGGTGTATCTTCCCGAGGACGGAAGGATCGGCGGCGTGCGGATCGACGGGTATGCGCTGGGCAAAGGGTTCGGCAATGAAGGAATAAAGGTGCTGTACATCCCCATGGAAGTCGAGAGGGTCGGGCAGGCCGCATTCGACGGATGCACGGGGCTGACGGCGATCTATTACGAGGGTACGGAGGAGGAATGGCTGCAGATCGGCGGATATACGCCGTCCGGCTGTTCGATCGTCTATGAAAGCTGACCGCTGCCGCCGGGGAAAGGAGAGGATATGATGCTGAAACACGGAGAGATCATCGCTGCGCTGACAGCCGGGCAGAAACAGGAACTGGCGGCGTCATTGCGCGCGTTTTCGCCCGACCGGGTGCCGGAGGGGATTCGGCCCTTCCGCTGTGCAGACATTTCGCAGGCGGGAGGGGAAACATTCCCTTCGTTCCGCGCGCTGGCAAACAGCTGGAACGCGGCGCTCGTGGGGGAGGTATGCGGCGCGCTCGCGCGGCAATGCGCCGGGGGCGAGGCGGCGCTTCTCTTCGTTCCGCCCGTAACCGTGGGCACAATACCCTGCGGCGATGCCGTTTCGGAAGACCCCTGCCTGATCGGGGCGTATGCCGCGGAGATCTCCTCGGCGGTGCGCGGGGCGGGGGCTTTGCCCTGTTTCCGGTTTCTGCCCGACGAAAAAAATGCGGCACTGCTCGACGGCGTGCCTGAGCCGCGCGCCGTGTACGATTATTTTCTTGCCGCCCTTGCATATCTCCCGCGGGAAGGATTGGCTGCGGTGCTTCCCGCTCCCGGAGAAAAAGAGAATCCGAATATGGCGGAGGCGCGGCGGGCGCTGCTCGGAGCCGTGCGCGAAGGCGGCGTTGCCCTGTGCGAAAATGCGGCGGGGCGGGAAGCGGCTGCGCTGGCGGAGGGGTGCGTACTTGCGGACGGAGATGCCGCCGGGGTGGAGGCATCCGGCAAAGACGTGACCGACGAAGCCGCCGACAGGGCGATCGGACTTTCGGAACTTGTGCATGCCGCGCGGGAAACCGCCGCGGAACCGGTCGATACGGCGGAAGACGCCGCGCGCCGGGCTGCGGAGGAGTGCATCGTCCTGCTCTCCAATACCGGCAGCATTCTGCCGCTGCGCGAGGGGAGTTCCGTAGCCGTGCTGGGGGCTGCGGGGGAAGAATTTTGCGCCGCGCTCGAAGGCGCGGGGCTGCGCTGCACGGGGTTCGCCCCGGGATATGCGCCCGAGAGGGAACGAAGCGACGAACTGATCCCTCCCGCCTGCGAACTGGCGGCGAAGGCGGATGCCGCCGTCGTATTCCTTTCGGGTACGGGCGCCGCGGAGGAGCTTCCCGCCAACCGCCTCGCTCTGCTCGCCGAAGCGGCGCGCGCCAATCCGAACCTTATAGCGGTCATTCCGCCGCAAGATCCGTGCAGCGTATCCTTCCGCGTCGGCGTTGCGGCATTGCTCGTTGCGGGCATAGAAAGCGCGGAATCCCGCGCAGCGCTTGCCGGTGTTCTGGCGGGCAGGGTTTCGCCGGGCGGCAGGCTCGCCGCATCGCGGTATGACGACGCGGCAGGATATTTCGGCTCGCTTCTGAACGGGAAGGAAGAGGGCTCGTTCCGCATCGGAGAGTTTGTCGGCTATCGGCGCGACGAGGCGGAGCAGACGCCTGCGGCTTACCCCTTCGGGCATGGACTGGGATATTCGGAGTTCGAGTATTCTCAACTGAAAATCTTGTATTCCGCTGCGGAGGTGACCGTCCGCAACGTCGGCGGGCGCGACGCGTACGAGGTCGTGCAGCTGTATGTCGGCAAGGCGGATTCCGCCCTTCCCCGCCCGAAAAAGGAATTGAAGGGGTTCAAAAAGATTTTTCTCCGCGCCGGCGAGTCGGCGACGGTGAGTTTTCCGCTCTCGCCCTCGGCGTTTGCCGTGCGCAGCGGCGGGAACAGCGTAACGGAGGGAGGGGTGTACGAAGTTTCGGTCGGCGCGTCTTCCGCGGATATACGGCTGAAAACGACAATGCTTGCGGCGGGCGAGATGCTCGAGCGCGGCGGCGACGACGCTTCCTTCTACCTTCGGAACCGTTCCAACGTGTTGGCAGGCAATTATACGCTCGGCAGGGTCGTGCAGGTTCCGCCGCGGGGGAAAAAGATGCTGTCCGCGGGGAAAACGCTCGTGCTGATCTCCGTTTTGAGCGCCCTGTTTATCGCGTTGCTGCATTTTGCCGGGGCGGTCAGCCTGTTCAATACCGATGTGTTCTTTTCTCTGATCCTCCTGTTTGTCTGCCCCGCCTTGCTGATCGTGGGGGCGGTTCTGTTCATTGTGGGAAAACGGAGGCGGAGAGCGGCAAAGGCGAGTGCGCCGATCGTTTCGGACGGGTGTCCTGCGGAAACCGTGCGTGCAGGCGGGGAAAAGAGCTATGAAGAACTGTTCGACGAGGCGTTCGGCAGGGAGCGGAAAACGGAGGAGCGCCCCGCCGCATCCGCGTCAAAACGGCTCGGAGCGGACGAATCCGCCGCGTATATCGACCCTTCCTATACCATTCGGGATGCAGAATCGGAGCTTGCCGCCTGCTGTGCCGCCCGCGGGATTTCCCTGGGGGAGAGCGGAACGCGCAGCCTGCTTGCGGCTTTCTGCGCTTCGCGGCTGATTTTTGCCGAGGTCTCTTCGGCGAAGTATCTGCCCGCGCTCGCACAGGCGCTCGGAGATTTCTTCGGCAGCGGCGGGTATTACGACGACGTTTCGGCGTATACGCAGCCCGCCGACCTGTTCGGCGCGGTGCGGAAGGAGGAAGGCGCGCAAACGGAGGCGGCGCGCGCGGCGGAAAATGCCGCGGAAAAGAAGCATGCCGTCTGTGCGGCGGTGCTCGGCGGCGTTTTGCTCCCGCCCGAAACGCTGCTCGGCTGCGTTGCCGGCTCCTTCGCGGCGACGCCGGGCGCGGAAGGCGCGCTTCCGCCGAACGTATGGCTCGTGTGCGGCGCCGAGGCGGGTTCCATGCCCGCTGCCGGCGAAGCGCTGGCGGAGGCGGCGTGCAGCATCCGCCTGGATATTGCGGGTACGGCAGCCGCGGAAGGGCATCCTGTGCGCGCGCTCAATTATTACCAGCTGCTGCGGCTTGCGCGAAAGTGTACGAAGGAATTTCTGCTCGACGAAGACGCGTGCTGGAAAAAGGCAGACCGCCTGGAAAAAGCGGCGGCAAAGGCATCGCCATCGACCTTCCGGTTCGGGAACAGGCTGTGGCTTAAAACGGAGAGGTATTCTTCCGTCCTCCTCGCGCTGGGCGCGGAGCAGGGGGAGGCGTTCGACGATGCGGTGGCGGCGTGCATTCTGCCCGTGCTGTATTCGGCGGGAAAGGAATGCCTGCCCGAAGCGGAAAAGGAGCTGGACGAGGCGTCATTCCCCGAATGCCGCAAACAGCTTGACGGGTACGGGGTGTAACGCGGCGCTGCCGTTCCGCGGGAGGTATTGCATGAACACGGAAGATCTTTTGTATCGCGCGTTCCGCGATTACAGGGAGAATACGGAGCATGACCGCGACTGTGAAAGACGCCGCCGCGCCCTGACGCGCGCCGGCGGGAACGACGCGCTCGAGGTCATCGAAACGGAATGCGAAATTGAAAACGACTGGCTTGAGGCTGCCGAGGAGGGGCTGGAATACATCGGCAGGGCGATCGGCGAAGAGCGGCAGTTCATCCGTTCCAACGGCGAGGTCGTGCCGATCGAAAAGGTCAAGAGCGTTTCGCGCGAATCGGCGGAGCATCTTTCGCGGCACGGAGAGTTCATTACGCGGCGGCAGGGCGAAGACATCGTTCCGGATAAACTCTACACGGTGGAGCGGCTCAACGATTACACCGTATACGAGAACAGATTTTTGTATATGCTCCTGTGCTATCTGCGCGATTTTATCTCCTACCGCTACGGAAAAATCACGGAGTATGTGAATACATACCGCGGGCGGCTGCGCGTGGAAAAAACGGCGGATACGGGCGCGCGGCGCACCTCCGTGACCCTGGTGGCGGAAGACGTGCGGAAAAACGACGAGCGCATACTCGAAAAGAGCGGCGTAAAAAGCCAGCTTTCCCGCATGGACGGCGCACTCAAAACGGTGCATCTGCTGCTCGGCACGCCGCTCATGCAGGAGGTGGCAAAGGTTCCGATGCTCAAGCCTCCGGTCACGGAAACGAACGTCCTGAAAATGGATAAAAATTTCAAGGGCGCTCTGCGGCTGTATTATTTCCTCGTTTCGTATCAAAAGGACGGGTTTACCGTCAGGCAGACCACGCGCCGTTTCAGTCCGCTCCCCGATGGCGCCGCCGATGAATTTTCGGAGGCGGAGGAGCTTGTGACCTTCCTTATGTATGAGTACGGGATGCAGATCGGGGAGGAACTGCGCCGCGCATATCTGGAAGAACAGGAACGGCGGAAGCGGGAGGAGGCGCGCCGGGAAGAGGAGCGTTTCCGCGGCTTGCGCAAACGCGTGAGGGAATCGGGCGTCGGGGCGGAGGAATATATGCTCCTTCTGGAAAGCCGCTGCCGCAGCCTCGAAAAGGAAAAGGCATCGCTCGCCGAAGCATATTCCCGCAGCGAGGGCATGCTGGCGGAGTCGGTCAAGCGCGGCGGAGAACTGGAACTTGCGCTGCGCGAAAGCCGCGAAGCGCTGGAAAGCGCAGAGGCTGCGCACCGCGGCGAACTGGAAAGCGCAGAGGCTGCGCACCGCGGCGAACTGGAAAGGCTCGCCGGCGAACGCCGAGCCGAGGTTTCCGCGCTGGAAGAGCGGTACAGGGGTGAACTCTCCGCGCTCCGCCTCGAGCATGAAAGAGAACGCGCGGCGGGCGAAAAAGCGTTCGCGGCGGAGCGGGCGAAGCTGGAAGAAGCGCGCGCGGATGCCGAAGAGCGGTTCGCCTGCTCCGAAGAGATGCGGGAACGTGCGGAAGCCGCCGCCGCGCGTGCTGACGGGGAGCGGATTCTGGCGGAGGCGAGGCTGAACGCCGTTAAAAGCGAGTACGGCGCGTTCGGCGAGGAGGAAGATTTCACCTCGATGGAACGATTCGACGAGATCGAGCGCCAGTACCGCGCTTTCCGCGCATTCTTTAAAAAAGAGTGGCGGAAAGCAAAAAGGAGGATACGAAAGGAGGCGTTCGCCGATGTTTTCGCCGCCGAAGATAAGGGCGGCGGGCAGGATTCGGGCAAAGAGGACGGAAAACCGGGCAAATCATGAGAAAGATGCAATTCAAAAAGGGAAAAATCGAAAAAAAATATCTCGTCGTGCTGGCGGCGTTTGTCGCGGCGGCAGTGCTGTTGGGTACTGCGGCGGGCATTCTCGTCGGCAGGGGAGGCGGCAACCTGCCCGCCTGGCTCACCGTCATCGTCATTATCCTTCTGGTGGCGCTGCCCCTGCTCGTGCTTGCGCTGCTGTTTGCGGTCGCGGGGGAAAAGCGCGCCGAGCCTTCCGCAGCACCGCGCGGCTCCGCGGCGGAAAACGGCGGGGCTGCGGCGGAAGGCGAAACGGCGGAGCCTGTACCCGCAAAAGGGCAGAAAACGCGGTTCGACGGACTGACCCGCATAGACGGGCGGCGCGAAGCCTTCGGCAGGGAACAGTTCGACGACGACGTAACGCTTCCCGTGCTCTGCCGGGAGTTCCGCAATTTTGCGGCAGGGTGTTTGGGATTGTATTACGAGGAATCGGATATACGCAGGTTCGTCGCGGGGTTGGCGGTATCGCATATCATGATATTGCAGGGCATGTCCGGCACGGGCAAAACTTCGCTCGCATACGCTTTCGGCGAGTATCTCGGCAATCCGTCTGCGGTCATACCCGTCCAGCCCATGTGGAAAGAGCGCACCGATCTGATCGGATATTATAACGAATTCACCCGCCGGTTCAACGAAACGGATCTGCTTAAAAAGATGTACGAGGCGAATTACAGCCGCAAAATTTACATTACGGTACTCGACGAAATGAACATAGCGCGGGTGGAGTATTATTTTGCGGAATTTCTTTCGCTGCTGGAACTGCCCGACGCAGATAAGCGGAATCTCGCCGTGGTATCCGACGAATGGCGGAGCGACCCGCTGCAATTCGACGACGGGCATATCCGCCTGCCCGCGAATATGTGGTTTATAGGTACGGCAAACAACGACGATTCCACCTTTGCGATCTCCGACAAGGTGTACGACAGGGCGATGGTCATGGAACTGGAGCGAAAGGCAGAGCCGTTCGCGGCGGAACGCCCCGCCCGGCGCTGCATCAGCGCACAGCGGTTTGCCGAACTTACGGAGTACGCAAAACGGGAATACGGGCTTACCGAACGAGACCTGCGCAGGCTGAAACGGCTCGATGCCTACCTTACGGATAAATGCCGCGTGACGTTCGGAAACAGGATTATGAAGCAGATCTCCGAATATGTAGCCGTATACGCGGCTTGCGGCGGAGACGCGCTGGAAGCTCTCGACGATATTCTGGCGAAAAAGGTGCTGCGGAAGCTGAGCATGCAGAACCCCGTGTTTATCAAAAATATCGGCGGGGATCTGTGTAAATTCCTCGACGGGTTGTTCGGGGAAGAAAATATGCCCCTGTGCAGGGATTTCGTGCGCCGCCTGGAACAGATGATCTGACGGCGGCGGGGAAAGGAGGTGACGGTTACGGTCGGCAGAAAAAAATGGATTCTCATACTCGGCGCGGCGGCTGTGGGCGTCACCGTGCTTCTTGCGGTACTGTTGGGGCTTACGGCGGGCGGATTCGGCGCGGGGCTGCCGCAGCTTACCTTTTCTTCGGCGGCGGAAGAGTTTCTGTACGACGGGCAGGCGCACGGCGGGAGCCGATGGGAGCTGACCGGCGGCAGCCTGCCGCAGGGGTATACGGCAGCCGCGGATTTCCCGCAGGGCAAAACGCAGGCGGGGACTTATGAAAATACTTTTTCCGTGCGCATTTCCGACGAGGAAGGAACGGACGTATCCGATTCTTTTCGCATTTCCTATGAGTTCGGAACGCTGAAAATCCTGCCGCGCGGCATTGTCCTTTCCACTGCCGACGCGAGCAAGGAATACGACGGAACGCCCCTGACGAACGGCGCGTATGAAGTCGATTCGGCAATGCTGCTGGAGGGGCATTCCATGCAGATCGAGGTGACCGGCAGCCGGACGGAGGTGGGGGATTCGCCCAACACGGCTTCCGTCACGGTCACGGATGCAAGCGGGCAGGACGTTTCCGCAAATTACGCCGTTTCCGTGAACGAAGGGACGCTCTCCGTCCTGCCTGTCGCCGTTACGGTCGTCACGTCTTCGGATACGAAGGTGTACGACGGCGAGCCGCTGTCCTGTTCCGAATACAGCGTTACGGGTCTGCGGGACGGGGATACGTTTTATGCCGACCTTCCCGCGCGGCAGACGGACGTGGGAAAGTGCGAAAACATCGTCGGCGATTACCGCGTGGAGGATTCTTCCGGGAACGACGTGACGGGATTTTACGGGTTCGAATTTCTCTGCGGGGAACTGACGGTTACGCCGCGCACCGTTACCGTCCGCTCGGGGGATGCGTCCAAGCAGTACGACGGAACTCCCCTCGTCTGCGGGGATTGGGAAATCGTGTCCGTCACGCAGCCCGTCGGAGGTCACGAACTTCTCGTCAGCGTCTCCGGCACGATCACGGAAGTGGGGGAAGTGCCGAACACGATCGCGCAGGTGGTTGCCCTCGACGCGCATGGAAAGGATATTACATATAATTACGAGATCAAAGCGCAGGAAGGAAGATTGGTCGTCAAAGGCGAAGGCGGCTCGGACGATCCGGGCGGGATCGCCGGTTCGGGCGGCGGCGGGCTTGCCGCAGACGGGTCGCTCGGCGGCGGTATGCTGGAAGGCGGCAGCGGCGAAGACGTTCTCGCTCTGCGTGTTTTTTCGGATACCGGCGGGCAGGTCTATCTTCGGCTGAAAAGTTTCGGCGATTACGCATTCCGCAGCTGGGAAGAAGCGGAGCCCTATGCCGGCAGGATTGACGGGAAGTATTCCCTGAACTACATGGCGGGCATCGCCCTGCGCGAGGCGGGCGTACAGCGGTCGTATATGCGCCTGGAAGTCGCTTCCGACGATTACCTGCTGCCGTATTATCTCGATCCGAGCGAACTGGATTACCGCGTACAGGGCAGCGACGTCCTTTACGAAGGGGATACGGGCAGCATCTATTCGATGTATTACTATTCGCACGACTACCTTGCTTCGGGAATATCCGCCGTCAGTCTGGGCGAGTACGCCGAAGCGGAAAAGGCGTATGCGGCGTATGTGCGCGAGCATTATCTCGCGGTTCCCGATTCCACGCGGCAGTATATGGATAAAATCATTGCCGAGCAAAGATTCGACAGGAACGACCCCGGTATCCTCGCTTCCGTGGCGGAATACATACAGGGCGCGGCGGAATACGATTTGCAGTACGATACCGCCCTCGACGGAGAAGAGGATGTTGCCGTGGCATTCCTGCGCGATTATAAGAGGGGGATCTGCCGCCATTACGCGAGCGCGGCGACTCTCCTGCTTCGCTCTCTCGGCATCCCCGCGCGCTATACCATCGGGTATGCGGGGCAAACCGCCGCGGGCGAGTGGACGGATATTTCGGCGGAAAACGCCCACGCCTGGGCGGAGGCTTATGTCGACGGGGTCGGCTGGGTCTATGTGGAAGTCACGGGCGGCGGCGCTGCCGCGGGGACGGGGATCCCCGGCGGCGGTTCTGGCGGCTCGGGCGGAAAACCGGGCGATTCGGGTGAAAATCCGGGCGATCCGGGCGGCGGCTCGGGCGGTTCGGGCAGCGGCATTACGATGAAGCTGGAAGTCAAACCCGTGGACGAATATATGAAATACGACGGGGTGACCACGCTCACGCATTCCGGCGCGCTGCAGGGATTGAGCGCCCTTACGGAGAAGGGATATACATACGAAGCGGAGGTTTCCGGCTCCCGGCGCGACGTGGGCATCAGCGTCTGCCGCATTGTCCGCCTTCGCCTGTTCGACCGCGAAGGAAACAACGTTACCGGGCGGTTCGACATTCGTTACTCTCCCGGGAAACTGCAGGTATACCTGCAGGAGATCACAGTCGTTACCGCGAGCGCCGGCAAGGTATATGACGGCACGCCGCTCACGGCGGACGGGTGTTCTCTGAAAGGGAACCTGCTGGCGGGGCATACGCTCGGTGTTTTTTCCGCAACGGGCAGCATCACTTCCGCCGGCAGAAGCATCAATACTTTCAATATCTCCGTTCTGGATGCGGAAGGGCGGAACGTTACATATATGTACAAAGTCAACGCGGAATACGGCATCCTCGAAGTTTCCCCGCGCGAAATCACGATTGCTGCGGGGAGCGCGGAAAAGGCGTACGACGGCTCGGCTCTCGTCTGCGGGGATTATACGGTCTCTTCCGTGTACGACCGGGCGCTGCCGGAGGGGCATACGCTCGTGGTTGCGCTGTTCGGTTCGCAGACGGAGATCGGGCAGAGCGAAAACAGCGTTACGGCGTATACGGTCACCGATGCGGACGGAAACGACGTGACCGATAATTATTCCGTGCGGATCGTCAGCGGCACGCTGCGAGTAACGCCCTGACGGGCATGGAACGGTTTGAAAAAGCAAATGTGTATTGTAAAATTTGCGGCAATCCGAAGCGCGACGCGGCTATATCGGCGCTGAAATCCGAAAAAGGAGGAAGGGCGGATGCGGTACGAAAATTATCGGAATAAAATGCAGAAACTCGCCGGGTTTGCGGGCGTCGTGCGGCGTTTCCGCGTGCCAATCATTCTTGCGCTCGCGCTCGTTGCCGCCGTGTGCGCCGCTCTCCTCTCCGTGCGGGGCATCGTATACGAGGTGGCGCCCTGCCCCTCTTCGGTGGAGTACGGAAGCCCGCTCGGCTACGAGGCGGCCGCCGTGCTTGCGGATGTGCGGTACGAATATGCGCCCGGGTCGGGCGGGGAATGGACTTGCGAGGTTCCCGTGCGCGTGGGCGAGTACCGCGTTCGCGCGGTTGCGGAAAACGCTTTCGGCGGCAGGCGCTGCGGCAGTACGCGTACATTTTCCATCGTACCCAGGGAAACGGACGTATACGTTTCGCAGGAGAAGGCGGAATACGGTTCGCTTCCCGCGGTGACAGCCGACCTCGCCTACGGGGATACCGTTTTCTGCACCCGCTTTGAATATGCGGATATTGCCGCGGCGGAAACGGAGGTGACAGCCGTCGAATCGGCGGTCGTCGCCCTGGACAGGGAGGGGAACGACGTTTCATTCTGTTACATTTTCCGCCCCGTCGCGGTGCCGGTCGGTTTTACGCCGCGCGAAATCAGCGTGCGCGTGCAGGACGCGGAGAGCGTTTACGACGGCACGCCCCTGCGCTTCGACGGATATGAACTGGATCCGTCCACGCCGCTTGCGGAAGGCGATATTCTCATCGCGCAGTTCGACGACGAGCGGACAGAGGCGGGGGAAGGGGAGAATATTCCCGAAATACGGGTCAAAAACACCGCCACCGGCAAAGACGTAACGGCGCGGTACAAAATCGGGATTGTCCCCGGCAAGCTGACGGTGCAGAAGCGACCGCTGTATGTGACGACCGGCAGTGCGTCGAAAATTTACGACGGCACCGCCCTTGCCGACGGCAGGTATTCGCTCGCCGCGGCGGACGGGGAGTCGGGGCTGCTGGAAGGGCACAGGGAAGTTCTGCTTTCCGGCACGCAGTTGACGGATGCGGGCAGTGCGGATAATATCCTGCAATTCCGCATCGAAAACGGAGACGGGGCGGATGTCAGCGCCAACTATTCGCTGTTTTTCGACGCAGGGACGCTATCGGTCGGAAAGCGGCAGGTGTTCTATTCCACGGGCAGCGGCGCATGGGAATACGACGGTACCGCGCATTCCTGCACGGAGTATTCCGTTGCGGATGGCGGCGAAAACACGGGCATCCTTCCGGGGCATACGCACGCGCTGGGAACGCCCGCGGAAATCACCGATGCGGGAGAAGCGGAAAACGCGTCTGCGCTTTGCATAACGGATGCAGAAGGCAGAGACGTTACTTCCAATTACGAAACGGTCTGCCGCGCGGGAACGCTCTCCGTCGTTCCCCGCCCGGTCACGCTGCGCTCGGAGAACGGCGAATGGGTCTACGACGGCGAAGCGCATTCGCAGCCGCTGCTTTCGGTTGCGGAGGGCAGCCGTCCGCTCGTTGCGGGGCATTCGTTCCGCATCGGGCAGTGTACGGAAATAACGGATGCGGGCAGCGTACAGAATTTGCTCGGCGTGTTTATTTCAGCCGCAGACGGAAAGGATGTTACCGCCAATTACGATATAACCTGCGAATACGGCGTTCTCACCGTTCTTCCTCGCCCGGTCACGGTGCGGGCGGCGGACGCCGAAAAGGTGTACGACGGCACTGCGCTGCGGTCGGATGAGTTTGTCGTAACGTCAGAATACAACCCCGCGCTCGTCGCGGGGCATACCTGCACGGCGAAGACGGAGGGCATCCGTACCGATGCGGGGGAAGAGGCGAACCGGGTCGTTTCCTTCTCCGTGCGCGATGCGGAAGGAAAGGACGTTACCGCCAATTACGGCGTAACGTTTGCGGAGGGCGTTCTCACCGTTCTTCCCCGCCCGGTCACGGTGCGGGCGGCGGACGCCGAAAAGGTGTACGACGGCACGGCGCTGCGGTCGGATGGGTTTATTGTAACGTCAGAATACGACCCCGCGCTCGTCGCCGGGCATACCTGTGCGGCGGATACGGAGGGCGACCGCACGGACGCCGGAACGGCGGAAAACAGGATTTCCCGGGTCATCATATATGATGCGGACGGGCGTGATGTAACGGCAAACTATGCCGTAACGGAGGAAACGGGCGTCCTTAAAGTGCTTCCCCGCCCCGTCGTATTCCGGACGGCGGACAATGCGTGGATGTACGACGGCACGGAACACAGCGAATCGGGATTCGTCCTTGCGCCTTCGAGCGGATACAAGCTCGTTGCGGGGCATAAAGCCGTGGCGGAAAAGTATGCGGTCGTCGACGCGGGGGAATACGAAAACAGGCTGACGGTGAGGATCGTATCGCAGGATGAGGAAGAGGTCACGTTCAACTACGATATATCGTATGAATACGGCACGCTTTCCGTTCATCCGCGCCCGATCACGGTAACGGCTGCCGATGCGGAAAAAATGTACGACGGGCTTCCGCTCGAATCGACGGATGTTATAATCACTTCCGATTGCGACCCCGCCCTGGTCGAAGGGCATTACTACGATTTCTACAATGCGGGTACGCGGACGGATGCGGGGCAGAGCGTTTGCACGGTGGAGTATTTCTGCGTGTACGAAGGGGATTTCGCCGGGGGCGTCAGGGATGTGACCGATAATTACAAAATCACGTTCGGAGACGGAACGCTTTCGGTCACCCGCCGCCCGATCACCGTTAAGGCAGCCGATCAGGGGAAGGTGTATGACGGGCTTCCCCTGGAGTCGGATGCAGCCGTTTGGGTGGATTCGGATCTGATTTCCTGGCATTCCTACGATGTGGAAACGCAGGGCAGCATCACCGACGCCGGTACCGCGCCGTGCAGCGTGCGTTCGGTCACCGTTTGGGAATACGGGCGCGACGTAACGTTCAACTACGAGATAACCTGCCTCGGCGGCACTCTTATCGTTACGCCTCTGCCGATCGGGCTGCAGGCGGGAAGCGCGTCGAAAAAATTCGACGGCACCCCGCTCACCTGCGAAACCTTCCTTTGGATTCCGCTGTACGAAGACCGGCTTCCCGTGGAGGGGCAAACGGCGCGCGTTTTGACGCAAGGGGAACAGACGGAAATCGGGGAAAGCTCCAATAAGGTGGTTTCCTATGCGCTGTACGAGGGCATGCGCGACGTTACCGGAAATTATGCCGTTACCTGCTTCGACGGGTGTCTGCGCGTGCTGATCCCCGATTATACGATGAAGATCAGTACGGGCAGCGGGAGCAAAGTTTACGACGGCACGCCGCTCACCGTCCCCGAATGCGAAATAACCGAAAGCGATCTGCCGGATACCTTTTCGGTAACGGCGGAAGCAAAGGGGTCAGCCTGGGCGGCGGGGAAAGTGCGCAATACCGTGCGCCTGGAGATCATTGCGCCCGACGGCACCGATGTTTCCGATTTTATATACGTCGAATACGATTACGGGATTCTGGAAATTCTGCCGCGCCCGATCATCGTGCAGACAGCGAGCAATTCCTGGGAATACGACGGGGAAACGCATTGGGATACGGGCGCTGAAACGACTGCGGCGAGCCTGCCTCTGGCGGAAGGAGATTCGTTTCAATGTACCGGGCCGGTCTTCATCAGCCGCGTCGGCATCGAGGAAAACAGCCTGGAGATGGAAATTGTGCGGCAGGTTTCCGAAGGCGTGAGCGTTACCGTGACCGACTGTTACATTATCACCTGGATTTACGGCGTTCTGGAGATCACCCCTTCCGACCTGTATGGCGATATAGGGATCGGTCTTCCCGACATAGCTCCCGGGGGCGGCGATGGAGGAGGAGACGGCAGCGGCAGCGGCGGTTCTTTCGGAAAAGTCTATTCGGAAAGCGGCGGAATGGTTTATCTGCGCGAAGCCAATTACGGGGAATATATGGGCGCATATTGGCGCAGCACGATTCCGTATAAGCAGCTGCTCGACGATACTTATTCGATGAATTACCTGGCTTCCTTCGCCCTGCAGAACGGCGGAAAGCAAGGCAGTCTTATCCGCATTCAGATGGAAACGGGCAAGTATGTGCTTCCGTATTATATGGTGCCCGGCGCGGGGAATTATCAGGTACAGACGAGCGACGTGCTGTATTCGGGAAATACTTCCGAACCGTACGAACTGTACAATTATTTTTACGATTATGCAGCGGAAGGGGGATTCGGCGAACTGCCCGCGCAGTATGCGGCTGCAGAGGCGGCATACCGCAATTTCGTGCGGAACGAATATCTCGCCGTACCCGAAACGACGCAATCGTATCTGAAGTATGTCATCCGTCGGCAGCGATTCGATGCGTCCGATCCGTCCGTCATTTCCAAGGTGGCGAATTATGTGCAGGGCGCGGCGCAGTATAACTGGAAGTACGACAGGCTTCTGGACGTGCAGTCGGATATAGTCGTCGCGTTTCTGCGCGATTTCAAGGAAGGGATTTGCCAGCACTATGCGAGCGCGGCAACGCTCCTTTTCCGTATGCTCGGTTTCCCCGCCCGCTATACGGTCGGCTACGCGGTCAAGGCGGAGGCGGGCGAATGGACGGATATTTCCGAATTGGACGCACATGCGTGGGTCGAAGTATATATCGACGGATTCGGTTGGGTATATGTGGAGGTTACGGGCGCCGGTCACGCTTTCGGCGATCCGGTCGGGGGCAATGAGCCGCTTCGCCTGGAAATCAAACCGGCCGACGAGGTCAAACAGTACGACGGCACGCCCCTTACCGCCCGATACGTCGAGGGCGCCGATCCCCGTTCCGCACTTCTGCTGCGCGAACTTCTGCTTGTGGGATATTCGTATAAAGCCGTATTCGGCGGAAGCATTACGCCGGTCGGGTGGAGCATGAGTTCCATCGAATCGTTCACGCTGTTCGATGCAGGGGGGACGGATGTTACCGACCGGTACGATTTTGAGTTTACGAGAGGGGAGCTGGCTGTCGTGGAAGAAACGGTCATAACGGTGCGCCCGTATGCACTGCAAAAACAGTACGACGGCGAGCCGTTCCTGTACGGCGCATACGACTATACCGCCGCGGGAGTACCCGGCGGGCATGCGCTGCATCTGAGCCTGGAGGGGATCGGGCTGACGGATGCGGGCGTTTTGCGGCAGGAGGATCTGCAGGGCGTTGCCGTTTCCGTGACCGATGAATACGGCCGCGATGTTACCGATCGGTTCTATATCCATTTCGATCTGGAAAACGCCCTCATGGTCAGCCGCAGGGCGATAACGGTGGCCAGTATTTCCGAAACCAAGGCGTACGACGGCACGCCTCTCACGAACAGAACGTTCTGGATTGCAGGCGGCTCTCTTGCGCCGGGCGACGTGCTTTTTGCCGAAGTGATCGGCTCGCAGACGGAAATCGGTTCCTCGGAAAATTCGATTTCGTCGGTGCGCATAACCGATGCGGCGGGGGCGGAAGTAACGGATAATTACAGGGTCAGCCTTTCGGAAGGCATGCTGACGGTTCTCGGATGACGGAATGAATGCGCAGCCGCGGCGAAAAAGAAACATAAGCGCAACGCTTCGGAGCAGAGCAGGGCAGTTTTTGCCCTGCTCTTTTGGATAAATCTGCTTTTGCGCGCTCTCTTCCGCAGGTATTTTTACACCAAATAATCACAAAAAAAATCAAAAAAAAGGTATTGACAAGGTTATATCTGTGTGATATAATAAACGCGTAAATACCTAGGTACACGAAAATAAATACCTAGGTACTTGACGACAGAGCGGAGAAAAGATATTGAAACAGAGGTTTTGTTTTCGATACGGGGAGAAAATCATATGTTGAGCAGAAAAGAGATCGCCCTGCGCGCAGGGGTGTCCAAAACGACAGTGACGCGCGTTCTCGCGGGGGATGAAACGGTTCTGCCCGAAAACCGCAAAAAAATAATGCAGATCGTGGAGGACAGCGGATATACGCGCAACGTGCTGGCGGCAAACCTGGCAAAAAACAAGCGCAGTACGGCTGTCGCCATGCTCGTACCCGACATGACAAATTATTATTACATGCAGATGTTCAACGAAATGGTGTCATGTGCGCGTAAGTACGGGTATACGATCATGATATACAGTATCAGCACGGATACACTCGACGAAGTCGTCAATGAGGTCGTGGGCAACCGCGTTTGCGGCATTGTGAACCTCGGGCTTGATTCGATTTCGGAAGACAGCCTGAAAAAAGTGCGCGCGGCGGGGATCAGGATGATTTATCCCGGCTGGCCGGAGGACGAATTCTATCAGTTCCATACCGATTACGGCAAGGGGATGGCGGAAGCTATGGCTGCGCTGAAAGAGGGAGGGGCGGAAAAAGTCTGCTTCCTTTTCGGCACGAAACAGCGCCTGTTGCAGGACGGAAGGCTGAAAGCGTTTTTAAAATACGGAAAGGAATTCGGGTTCTTTGTTTCGGAGGAGGATATTTTCTTCGGGGAATATACCGATCGGTCTGCGTTGGACGAAGGGTACCGTTCGGCAAAGGAGCTGTTCAAAGACGGAATTCGGTACGACGCGATGTTTTGCCTGAACGACATGATGGCATACGGCGCCATCTGCGGCATCCGCGATTGCGGCTTCAAAGTTCCGCAGGATGTGTCTGTCATCGGGTTCGACAATACGCTGCTTGACCGATACATGACGCCGACCCTTTCGACCATCGGTTCGTCGCTGCGCGACGAGGCGGAAGGGTATATCCAATACATTGCCGGTGTTTCCGACCGTTCGCGCATGGAAACGCAGGCTGTATTCTATCCGCGCGGCAGCATCCGCAAAAAGAAAGGAAATAAACAGTAAACGGAAACGCAGCGGTTGTTTCAACACGGTACAATCGTTCAAAACCGGATCCGGTTTTGTTTTTTTGATTTTCAAAAAAACAAAATCCATTTAACAGAGAACAATATATTGATTGCGGAGGTAATATGAAGAGAAAATTGTGTGCATTGGCGGCATTTTTTGCTGCATTGCTTCTTATGATCCCGTTTGCTGCCGTTTCGGCTGAAACCGGCGAAGGGATTCAGCTGTTTACAGACAGCGACAGAACGCAGGCTGCAGGTGATTCTGTTACCGTCCGCATCGGCGAGGCTCGCACAGACCTGTATTATCTCGTAAACGGTTCTGCGGATGTCGCCGTCAGCGCCGTTGCGGAAGATGCGGAGGTCGTGCAGGTGATCTCCCTTTCGGGAAGGATAGGTTTTGTTGCCACAGCCGGTCAGAACCGTCCGGGTACGACGGAGGTTACGATCTCTGCAGAAAACGATTTGTCCGTTACGATTTCGGTAACGACCGACTATGCTCTCCCCGGCACCGTGGAATTGCAGACAGACGGGGAAAAACCCGGCGCGATCAACCGCACGGAGATCGGAGATTCTCTCACTGTGGAATACGGCGTTCCGTTCCCCGTCTATGTGACGGGGTTGGACAGCCGCGGCAATTCCGGTACCGTAGACCCTGAAACCGAATACGTTTGGAGTTTTGAGGAAAATACCTGCGGCGCTGCATTCGTTCCCGCCGAAGAAACGGCGGAGGAATCGGATGTCAGCGGTTCGATTACCGCAACGGGCGCGGGTACCGCTTCGGTTACCGTCACTATGTATCAGGGCGGCGCCCCCGTGGGCGAACCGAAGGAGTTCGCGCTTACGGCGGCATATCAGCAGATGGCTGCGGACGTGGATATAAAGGCAAACGATATTTCGATCACCGGCATGCGGTATACCGTCGGCAGCGATAAGGTAACGCTCGTCTATCAGGAAAACGGTGAAAATCTGTCGGAAGAAGCCGCGCTCTCCGAGGTGCAGATCGATTATACGGTCTCCAACAAAGAATACCTTGACCCGTCGGATGCGGTCTGGTCGTCTACCGACGCTTCCGTCGTCAAAGTGGAAAACGGAAAGGTCGTATTCGGGGCAGATATTGCGGGGAGCAAGCAGGTCACGATAACCGTAACCAATAAAGACAAAACGGTGATGGATTCCTTCCTCGTGGTCGTCAGTGCGTCTTCGGCTTCCGCCGATGAGCCGGAGGGCGGGTGCTCTTCTTCGGCGGCTGTTTCGGCAGGAGGGGCGGCTGCGGCGGCTGCCGTGCTGTGCGCCGCGGCGTTGCTGCTGCGCAGGGCAAAGCGCGGATGAACTTCCGGGCGGCTGCTGCGCGTTGTATTCTGTAAATATGTTAAAAACGCTTTCTGCGTTCAATTTTTGGAGGTAAAATCAATGAAAAAATGGATAGCCACGCTTTGTGCCGCAGTGCTTCTTGCGACGAGCATATTCGGGTTGCAGGGCTGCGCGGTCAATATGGAACTGAAGGATCCCGACGATTACGTTCCCGGGGATGTCGACCCTGAAATCAACGCCACGCTCCGCGTCGCGATGCTCAACACGACCCAGGAGGAGGAATTGATGGACGACCTCGCTTCCGGGTTCAACGTCATCTATCCGAATGTGGACTTTGAATTTACGAAGCTGACCACTTACGAATCCGGTATCGCGCAGACGATCGCCACCGGCACCAAGCTGGATGTTATCTGGGTTCCGGACGCGTACGTCACCAGCCTTGCCGATCAGGGGCTGCTGTACAACCTGCAGAATTATATGGAAAAGTCGGAAGCGGACGGGTTGTTCAACCCCGATGACTATCAGCCCGCGATGATGAAGCTTGGGCAGTATAAGCACGGTTCCGACCCCGATAACACGGCGCAGTACTTCCTGCCCCGCGATTACAGTAAAATCGTAACTTACATAAATACGAGCCTTGTAGAGCAGTATGCTCCCGATTTCGACGTGCAGTATTATGTGGAGCATATGGACGAATGGACGTGGGACGTCATGCTGGATCTGTGCGAGCAGCTGCAAAACGGCATGGCGAACGAGCAGACGAAGCCGCGTATCGTCGAGGCAATGTGGCGCTGGCTCATCCTTTTTTACGGGCTGGTGCAGGCAGAAGACGGCTCCTACCTCGATGCGGACGGGAACCCCGTGCTTGACGAAGGGTTCCAGAACGCGCTCAATCTCGTGCGCGATCTCATTGACGAAGGGTATACCACGTTCGATACGAACCTGACCGAACTGAACCGTTTCCACTCGGCGCAGGCGGTGATCGCGTTCCAGTCGCGCCCGTATATGGCTACGGCGGTCGTTTTGGGCGACGATCTTGAAATCCTTCCGTTCCCCGCGATCGGCAGCGACCCGAAGGTCGGCACGGGTACCACGGGTTACGGGATCTGCACATCCTCCGAAAACCCTGACCTGGCATGGGAATTCATCCGCTACATGATGAGCGAAAACGGGCAGACCGTTCTTTCCGAAACGGGCAAAGCCGTTCCGTCCATGATTTCTTTGCAGGAAGGCGAAAACCCCGGCTGGAAGCAGTTCTATTCGCAGTACAACTATAACCACGATGCATTCGTATATGCGCCTGAACGCGACGTCGTGATGGACTATTACGATATGCTCTCGTCTGCCGAAGCAAAGACGCACGACGATGCGCTGCGCGCTCTCTTCGAGGCGTATTGGAGGCAGGACGGAACGACTTCTATGATCGATGCGCTCGACCGGTACAGGGAAGCCGTCCGCTGATGCCGGTACGGAGGTTTTATGGAGAATATACAAAGCAAGGAAAGCGGAGAGGCGAAGCGTTCGTTTCTCCGCAGACCCCCGAAAGGGAGCAAACGCGATTCTTTTGTGCGTTTTTTCAAAAAGAACGGCGCAGGATTTATTTTTGCCCTTCCGGTAACGCTCGGCCTGTTGTTTTTTACCGCATATCCGCTGCTCGCTTCGCTGTATTACAGCTTTTTTGAATCGTATACCGTCATACGCCCGCCCGAAGGATTTTCCCTGACGTATAATCTCCTGCGGATGTTTTCGGATCAGGAATGGATCAAGGCGATCACAAATACGGGGATTTATACGCTGATCAGCGTCCCGATGTTCATGATCTTCTCCTTTGCGCTGGCTCTTCTTCTGAATATCCGCATCAAGGGGATCGGCATTTACCGTATGCTGATTTATATGCCCTGCGTTATGTCGGCGGTCGTTTCGGGCATCGCGTGGCGTTCGCTCATCGACGTCGATTACGGCTGGTTCAACCGCGCGCTCCGCATGCTGAACATGCAGCCGTATCCCTTTTTGAGCGAAGCCTCCACCTCGATGCAGACGCTCATCTTTGTGGGGTTGTGGAGCCTGGGCGGCCCGATGGTGCTGTGGCTGTCGCAGCTCAAAAATATTTCCGCGGAATTGTACGAGGCGGCAGACCTTGACGGGGCAAGCCGGTTCCGTAAGCTGATCACCATTACCATTCCGATGTGTTCGCCCATGATTTTTTATAACCTGATCATGAACATCATCGCTACGCTGCAAACCTTTGCCGCGGTGACGACGCTGACGGGCGGCACGGCGGGCGTGGAAAATTCGCTTCTGTTTTATGTTACCAAAATTTATTCTTCCTATGAAACATGTATCACGACAGGCAGCATGGGATACACCTGCGCCATGGCATGGTTCTTGTTTGTGGTAATCGCCATTTTGACGGGCATTATCTTCAAAACGTCGAAATGGGTGTTCTACGGAGGTGACTGAAATGGATTCGCAGGCAATACTTATGCGGCGGCGCGTGAGAGCGAAAAAAATCCTTTCGCACTCTGTGGCGCATCTGGTTCTTATCGTTCTGTCGCTGCTTTTCCTCATCCCCATTTTCTATATGGTTGTGACCAGCTTTATGGGTGAGGTCGAGTCGGGGCAGGGGAACTTTTTCCCCACGGAGTGGCATTTCGAAAACTATGTCACCGCCCTTGACGAAAAGTTCCTGATCTTCTTCAAAAATTCGGTCATCGTTGTCGGGTGTAACGTCATTTTTATCCCTCTTGCGGCAACGTTTACGGCTTTTGCGTTCGTGCGCTGCAAATTTGTGGGGCAGAACGTGCTGTTCGCCATCATCCTGTCAACGATGATGATCCCCAGCATCGTTTGCCAGATCCCCATGTTCGTCATTTATGTGCGGATCGGTTGGTACAACACGCTTACCCCGCTGATCGTTCCCGCCATTCTGGGCGGCGGCGCGGGCAATATCTTTCTGGCAAGGCAATATATGCGCACGATTTCCGGCTCGCTCGACGAGGCTGCCACAATCGACGGAGCCAACCGTTTCGACGTTTTTTTCCGCATCTATTTCCCCCTGTGCAAACCCATTATCATCTATATGATGATCACTACGTTTACGGGCGTATGGAATGATATTACGACTCCTTTGCTGTATCTGAACAACGAATCGCAGTATACGCTTGCGCTCGGCATTTACAACCTGTTCAAAGGCGCGCCTGTTCCCGGCAAGTTCCCGAACGTGCGCATGGCGACGGGTATGTATATGCTTGTTCCCTGCGCGATCGTCTTCTTCATCTTCCAGCGTCAGCTGATCGACGGCGTTCAGATGGGGGCGGTCAAAGGCTGAAAAATTCTGCGGGCGGAGAAATCTGTCCCTGCAAACTCTTATCAAAATCGGATTATACGGGTTCTTTCCCCCGTTAATTGAAAATTATTTGGAGGTAAAAGGAAAATGGTGGCTAAAAAGAAGAGTATCTTCATTTTGGCATGTATGTTTATGGCAAGCATTCTGCTCGCCGCGGCATTCGCTTGGGGCTTGCCGTTCGCCCGCGCTTCTGCGGCGGAGCGCACGACGTACACGCTTCCCAACACGTTTGACGTTTATTCGCCCGATTGGCCGAATGAGATCGACAATCTGGAAGAAAGCAATCAGCTGATCCTGCATTCTACGGTCAATGCAGACGGCAATGCTTTCAGCGTTCCTGCGGGGGCAAACGCCGGGTTCGTGCAGAACAACGTTCTGGGTACGGCAGGTTGGGGTCTGAACGACCTCACCATCAAATTCTACCTGAACGCCACGCCGGGTTCTGGCGGGCAAATCCGCCTGTACTTTGTAAACAACGTCGGCTGGTACAACGGCAGTACGGCGGGCATGGCGCTGTGGCTGTGGGGCATCAATGCCGATGCAGGTACCGCCAATATGGCGATTCAGGTCAAAACGGAATCGGGCGAAGCAGTCAAATCGATCGAGGACGCTGCAAACGTTCCTATCAATTTCGACTACAACTACTTCACCGATACGGCGAAGGATGCAACCGACAAAGCGGGGCAGAGCGCCGCTCCTGCGGAAGGTTCGCTGAATACCTGGCGCTTCTATTTCGACGAAGACGGCATGCTGATGCTTGAAGTTACAGCTGCCGGCAAGGACGATGCGGAAGACCGCACGATGACGATCGACCTTTCTCCCGAAGCGGAAGGCAGGGTCGAGGGCGTCGAAAGCCCGCAGGAACGCCTGTACGATTTCAGCGATATGCAGGCGGGCGAAACGACCAACATGGTCGTGTGGTTCGCAGACGGTCTGACGGGCGCTATGCGCATTGCCGAAGTTACTTCCGCATCCGAAGAAACCACGCAGGATTTCCTGCCGCGCGACTATGTGAACGCGAGCGACGACGTCATTTTCGGCGGATACAATAAACTCGGGTTTGCCAAATTCAGCGGCAACGCTGTCAACAATTACACGTTCGCGGCAGATATTTCATTTACCGGTATTACGGCAGATGTTTTGGTAGACGGTGTTTTGCTGAATTCTGGCGATATTTACACTATGAGTTATACGCTTGATAATGGTGCTCTCGTAAAATTTGATTTCAAAAAACCCGAGAGTGGCGCGGCGACGACGGCATTACTGTCTGGTAGTGTTACGATGGGGAAGACTACAGAAGTTTTGTGCGAAGAAGTATCTGTTCCGTTTACTTGGGAAGGCATTAGCGGAGGTGGTGGGCTGACCCATACCTATAACAATATCAAGTTCCAAAAAGTCATTGACACGTATGTTCTTTCCGTTAACGGAAATATTCCCGCAATTGATACGGCTACGCTTGTTTCCGTGATCGGAGAAGGTGATTACAATTGTAAGCTTTCGTTTGGTGTAACGGGTAGCGCGAATAACTATATTGTTATAAAGCCGCTTTTGCTCGAGCCAATCGAAGAAATCGATACCCCGGAAGGCTATAATTTTACAAAGGATGAATTTAAGGGGATTAAAAGCCTTGAAGGCGCCCCTATGTTCTATACGACAGCAGACGAAATGTTTGAAGTAGGGATTCCCGGAAGTGCTACAGCGAATAGCTTTACAGTATCCCTTTCTTTTGATAAGTTGGGCGAAAATACAAAGCCTTTCCGCATTATCATGACGAGTGTTGCTGATGCGACCAAAAAAATTATTGTAGAAGTAACTAAAACGGCTGATAATAGAGCAACGGTAAGCTTCATACTTTCAGACAACAATGTAGAAACTGTCGTTGAAACTGCTGAAAACGTCAATTTTGCATGGGGTATTACCGCAGCGAACGAGGTTTCTTTCTTGCTCATGGATGCTGGTACGGCAAGACTGTATTTTAATCGCGGTACGGTTATTGATTTTAAGACAAATGATACTTTAAACACGTTTATCAATACAAGTTTTGCTCAGGGCGGTACGTTTACCGTACAGAGTTTGGGTGATGCGAAGTCTGCATATGTAGCGCGCGGCGTTTCCGAACTCGTCTATATGAGCGACCCCGCCGCCGGCTGGAAGCCGGGTGCGCGCAACGAGAATGCGGAATTTGTGTACGGACAGCTCCGAAATCGCCATCGGCAGCTTCACGGCAACCTTCAAAACGCACAACTGGACGGCCGGCAACATGACCTTCGGTTTGCAGAGCGGTTCGCTGAACACCGAATGGTTTACGCTCGCCGATCAGAGCGGTCTTATCTTCGTACTCAACAAGCATATCGTTGACGGCGAGGTGCAGGCGGGCAAGGCGCTCATCAACTTCACCTGGCATCAGCCCGAGTCGGCTTCTTCGCAGAAGGCGATGCTGACCAACGTCGTGGTCGATTGGGTAGACGACGTTTACAACACCATTTCCATCCGCAAAGAAGGGGATAACTGGGTCGTGTATTTCAACGATACGGTAATTTCTTCCGCAGAATTTGTGGAGGAATTTGACCAAGCAACTTTCAACGAAGATATGGAAACGGCGTTCTCGGAATTCACCAACGGCAGCAGCACGGGCAACGGCTATTTCGTGAACTACGCGGATGAAACGAATACGGGTTTTGTTTCGTATTTCAAAACGCTCACGACGGGTACCGTCAGCATCGACGGAAACAGCACCGTCAAAGTCGGCGAAACGGTACAGCTTACGGCTACGGTCAGCCCTTCGATGGCGGCGCAGACGGGTACCTGGAGCTCTTCCGATACTTCTGTCGCAACGGTCGATGAAAACGGCGTCGTTACGGGCGTCAAAGAAGGCACCGTTACGATCACCTTTACGACGGACGACGGCGCTTCCGCATCCTATGACATTACGGTTACGAACGGGTCGACCAATCCCGGCGGTGATAATAACCCCGGCGGTGATAATAACCCCGGCGACGATACAGGGAGCGGCTGCTCCGGTTCCGCTTTGGGTACGGGCATCGCAGTGGCGTGTGCAGCAGTTCTTGCGGCGTGCGCGCTGATCGTGGTTGCAAGAAAGCGCAACGACTGATCGCAGGCAGTTTCCGCGCCCGATACAATTCGGGCGCGGAATTTTTTCAAAGCAGAACCATCATAAAAGGAGAAATTCATGAAAAAGAAATGGCTTTCGCTCCTGATGTCGCTGCCCATGCTGTTTGCAGTGGGTTGCGGAACGGAAACGACCGGCGGCGAGGAGCCGCCCGTGAACACCGGGCCTGCCATCACGGAGGACGGAATCGTCGAAAAACAGTCGTCGCAGGAGCTTGCGTTTGTGACTTCCGATGCCCGCCTGAACAGCTTTATGAATGACTTTTTCGAAAGGCAGGTCGGGGCGAACGGAAAAAAGGTCGTCGAGCTTGACGTCGGGCAGGGCGGAACCGCGTGGAAGGAGTGGGAAGCGATGTCGCTTATGTGGTTCGACAGCACCGAAACGGGCGCGCTGAACCGCGAGAGTATACCCAACGGCTATTCAAAAATTCTTTCCGATCTGCGCGGAACGCCGATCGACCGTTACGGTTACATCTGGTCTACCGTGGACGAAGAGGACACTCCCGACAGCAACAATTCCTATACGAATTTCGATCAGGGCTGGCCTTTCCCCAGCTTCGAACACTGCGGCGCCGTTTCGCACGGGTTCGGCAACAACTTCAACACAGCCGATACCGCCACGCAGACGGCATGGGAAGTGGAAAACGGCGCGGGGCGTACGGCGAGCGGCAATCTGCTCGTTTCCGCCAGAACGGGCGCTACCGAACTGAAAGTTTCGCTCGTGAATATCGACGGCGGATATGCCTTTTTTGCGCCCTTTATGGAAACGGAACTGAAGTATTCGGGCAACGATGAAAAAGTTCTTGACGATTTGTATATAGAGTGGGCAACTGCCGACGGGGAGACCTATTCGGTCAGTTATTCCGAAGCGGGAACGCAGGAAAAAGATGTCAACGAGAACGGGCATTATTATTTCAATATGTCCGAAGTTGAAGGCTGGGGCAGAACGAACGATATTTGCAAGACGGGCGGAAGAGATGCGGATAAGGAAATTACCGATGTTTCCCTCGTTTTCCGCACGAAAAGCGGAGCCGACCTTGACGGGGTGGAAATCCGTGTGGATTTCCTGCGTTCCGACTACGACGACCGCTGCCTGCAAAACAATGCGATCTTCATCAATACCCTCGCGGAATATTACCGTTACACGGGCAACGATGAAGTCCTCGCTGAACTCATCGGCAAGGCGCGCCGCGCCTATCAGTTCTACCTGACCTATTGCAACGGAACAAACGGGCTGATCGACCAGGAAAATTTTGTCGGACATGACGGAATCCCCATTTCCGGACACGGTATTTCGCCGGGATATTTCGATATTCTTGCGTTGCCCTCCACAGATTTCTATTTCAACGTCTATTTCTACAAGGCGACCAAATCGATGGAGTATCTTGAACGTATGGCGGAAGCCGCCGGCATCGAAGCGGAAACCGTATCCGTCGGCACTCCCGACCTGAAGTCGTCCGCGGAATACCAGGAAACCGCGCAAACGCTTTCCGCCCGGCTGTCGCTGATCGCCGAAAAGGCGACGGAAGAATTCTGGAGCGAAGAGAAGGGGCGTTTTATCGAAGGGACGATCGATTGGGATGCAACGGGGCATCTGAACGACGATTCCGCCCTGAGCGAGTTGGGAAATCTCGTCGAAAGCGACGAAATCGATTACGGATTCCTTGCCTTCAACCTTGAGGCGGTCGCCTGCGGCATGGCAAGCGACGAGCAGGCAAAGCTGATCATGGATTGGTGTACGGGCGTGCGCAATGTGGAAGGGGATACGGCTACGTCCGATGCCGCATTGGTCAAAAACACGATCTACTACTTCGAATGTGCGCCGCGCATCAGCACAAAGAGCAATTCCAACCAATACGCATACGGCGGCTGGGCGAGCAGCCAGATCGACTTCGGCAGGCAGGTACAGGACGGCGGTTCGGCTATGTGGGTAACTTATTATGACCTCGTTTCCCGCCAGCGCGTTTACGGCGCAGACAGTGCCTACGAGCGCATTTATGAAATTGTCGATTGGTATGAAGACGTTACGGAAGAATATCTGGAAGATTATCCGGACGACGATAACCCGACCCAATTCTATCGCAGCTATTATACGCGCAGCATTTCGCTGCAGGGCGGAGGTCAGTCCGGCGGTTTGGGGTTGGACTGCGAGTTTTTGGAAAATGCCATTGTGTATGCGGCGTTCCCTCAGATCACGCTCGGGTTGAACTCTACGCAATATAAAACGCTGGATCTGGCGCCGTCGTTGCCTTCTTCGCTGCTTTACTACAAGATGGAGAATCTGGCTTTCCATGGCGTAAAATACGATGTTACCGCCGGAAACGATTTCGTGCGGATGAGCAACGTGCGGGATAATGCCGTCGGTTCGCTTCAGGGCAAGCACGACGGTCTGAACGTATGTATCCGCCTGCCCGAGCCGGAAGGAAATTACAGCGTTCTGGTCGACGGATCGGCTACCACCGATTATACCGTTCAGAACGGTGAAATCGTGCTTACACTGCCGTTCGGCAATTTCTATGTCAAAGTACAATAGGAGGCAATATGAATAAGTTCGGAAAAGGTGCCTTTTCCGTTCTGCTGGCGGCGGCGCTTTTCGCGCTGCCCGCCTGCGGCGGCAAGGAAACTCCCCCCGAAAACCCGCCGGAGGAAAACTATACCCCGATCACTGATTTTTCAGACGGGCAGATCGATAAGGTTACCGAAAGCACCCTGTATTTCAATTCTCCCAATGCGGAATGGAACGATTTCCTCAACGATTATTTTTCGCGGCACATCGGGTATCCCACGAGTAACAAGGTCGTAAATCTCGACGTAGGGGACGGGGGAACAGCCTGGAAAGAATGGGAAACGAAGTCGCTCATGTGGCACAACAGCGTGCAGGGACTGAACAGCAACCGCTATCAGTTGGTGCGCGAATGGCTGAACGATACCCCGGTCGACCGTTTCGGCTATGTGTGGAGCAGCCGTGACGACTCGGCTTCCGGGTATGACAGCAATTCCTACACTTCCTTTGACCAAGGCTGGCCTTTCCCGAGCATGGAGAGCATGGGTGCGCGCGGCTACGGCTGGGGTTCCAATCTGAACGTATCGCCTGCATCTTCCGGGTGGGCGACGCGCTGCACCGGGTTCGAAACGAACGGACAGTATTCCGTGCAGAACGGCGGATACCGCCTGACGCCTGACGAAGACAGCCGCGACGAATTGCGCCTGACTCTCACCGGGGTGGAGCAGGGATACACCTTTTATGCCCCGTTCGTGGAAACCCGCTTCCGCATCCTTGAAAACGAAGGCGACGTAATGGGCGATCTTTTCCTCGAGTGGACGACTTCCGACGGGGAAACGCATTCCGTTTCGTATGCAGAAGCCGGAACGCAGGTCAAAGATTTCAATGACGACAGCTTCAGCAGCAGCGTGCGGCTGTATTTCTGGATGGCGTCCGTTGACGGCTGGGGCAGTTCAGACAATGTTTACGGCGACACCGCGCCCGCGGTAACCTCCATGAGCCTCGTTTTCAAGCCTGCCGAAGGAAAACAGCTCAGCGGCATCGGATTTTATATCGACTATTTCCGTACCGATTTCGATACCCGCTGCGTGCAGAACAATGCAATTTTTCTCGACAGTATCGCCGAATACTACCGTTATACCGGCGACGACAGCTATCTTGAACAAATGCTGGAAACCTGCCGCCGCGCTTTTCAGTTCTATCTCACTTATTGCAACGGGGAGGACGGGCTGATCGATCAGGACAACTTTGTGGGGCATGACGGCGTGCCTCTCGCCGGGCATGGGATTTCGGCGGGGTATTTCGATATCGTGTCCCTGCCTTCGGAAGATTTCTATTTCAACGTGTATTACTACAAGGCGATCGAATCGATGCTCTATCTGGAAAGGATGGCAAAAGCTGCGGGGATAACGGGCGGAGAATCCGCCGCTGTTTCCACTCCCGACCTTTCGGGCGAGGAAACATATTCGCAGACGGAAGAGAGCCTTGCTTCGCTTCTGGGAAAAACCCGTTCCTCCATTCAGACCGTTTTCTGGAACGAGGAAAAGGGGAGATTTGTTGAAGGATACAACGATTGGTCGGGCGAGCTGAAGCGCTACACGTCCGGAACGGACGAGGCGGAAACGAAAATTGCGGAACTGGCGGCGCGCGGGGATGAATTCGACCTCGGATTTCTGGCGTTCAACCTCGAAGCGGTCGCTGCCGGCGTTGCGACCGAAAGCCAGGCGGAAGCGATCATCAGTTGGGCGGACGGCTCGCGTACTATCGAAGGCGACGACTCGGTCGGGGCGGATCTCTATACGTTCGACTGCGCCCCCCGCTTCAACACCGTAAACAACGATTACTGGTATTATTGCGGCGTTGCCACCGACCAGAATTATCCTTTTACCCAACAGGTACAGAACGGGGGGAGCTGTCTGTGGATTTCCTATTATGATCTGATGGCGCGTTTTAAAACGCTGGGCATGGATAGTTTTACGGAGAGGCTGGAAGAGATCGCCGCATGGTATTCGGATGTTTCCGACGCTTACGCGTATGCCCTTGAAAACGGCTATACCGACAGCGCGAAGGAGTTTTACCGCTCGTATTACTACGATCTGGCGAAGTGCAGTTCAAACGCATACGACGTGTTCAATACAACCTATAATGCCCGCGGGATCGTGTTGCAGGGGCAGGTGAACGGAAAAGACTCGGCGGGCGGCTTGGGTCTGGATGCAGAGTTTTTGGAAAATTCCGTCGTCTGTGCCGCCATACCGGACGCTGTTTTGGGATTGTCCTCCACGGAGTACCGCACGCTGACGGTCGAACCTTCCCTCCCGGACGGGTTTGAATGGTTCAAACTGGAAAACCTCGCGTTCTGTTACCGCAAATACGATTGCTGCGTCGGCAGTAATTTTGTGAGGATTACGAATGTATCAAAACTGCAAAACCGTGACGACGAAGTATGGATTACGGTGCGCTTTGCAAAACCCGATAAGGCTTTCCGCGTATACGTCGACGGACAGATGACCGATTATACCGATGAAGGAGATACGGTTTCGGTAACGGTTCCTTTCAGGAGCACCTTTATCAAAATAGGGTAAAATCCATGACCGCGCCGCCGCTTCGGCGCCGGCGTGAGAGCGCCCCGCAAAACCGGTATGGTTTTGCGGGGCGCTTGCCGTTTCATCGAAGGGAATGTATTATGCGCAAAAGCGCTGATTTTTTGGGTCAGGCATAATACGTTCCGTTTACAATTTTTTCTAAATATATTTTTTTTGCGTTTTCGGGTTTGTCTAAATAAAAATTGCCTGAACAAACCAGCCAAATCATTTTGTCCAATCGATATACCGTAATTTGTTCTTTATCGTTTACGGCGTTTATTTGTTCGACCAAACATTGCATTTCTTCAATATAATCGTAAATATTTTTAGCGATTTTACCATAGAGAGCATTCATTGTATCGATGATATGTATCGGTCGTTTCATAATATTTTTCAAGATCGTTTTCTTTGATGCCGTGGCTTTTTGCCAGAGCGCTTAAAGTATCTCGCGTCAATTCATAAAATTTTCCTGCCTTATGGCGGTCTATTTGTATTACCTTTTTTGTCATTGTCTTTATCTCTCTCCTTTAAGCTGTTTTGGTATGTCAATGCTTGGCAGCGACGGTCACGGAAACATCTTTTCAAAGCGTTTGAGCCATGTATGGATGGGACGGAAGGCATCGTTGTCAAGATAGCTTTCCGCCTTTTTCCGTAAATCGAATGGTATGCCGAAATACGCCTCCGCGATGCTTCCCGTGATGGCGGCTAAAGTGTCGCTGTCGCCGCCGACGCTGACGGCGTTCCGTATCGCGTCCTCAAAGTCTTTCGCCTCGAAAAACGCCTCGAACGCCTGCGGTACGGTGTTCTGGCAGGTTTCGTTAAATTCGTAAGTGCCGCGGATCTCGTCCAACGTAAAGCCGATTTTGTAATAATTCTGCTCGATATGGCCGCGGATCTGTTGTTTGGTTTTGCTCTGCCGCGCAAGGAAAATCGCCATCGCTACGGACTCCGCGCCTTTTAAGCCTTCGGGATGGTCGTGGCTGATCGCGGTGACCGCGCGGGAGAGAGCTTTTACTTCGTTCATATTCCGCGCCGCGAATCCGACGGCGCTTATGCGCATCGCCGCGCCGTTGCCGAAGCTGTGGTAGGGCTGCGGGTCGTCGCTGTACATCCAATCGTAAAAACTTCCGCCGTAGCCGCAGTCGGGGTAGGGGCGACCGAGTTCCTGCATACACCCGATTGCGCGGGCGGACAGGTCGCTGTAATCGCCCTCGCAGTCCAAAATCGCTTTGCCGACGGCGACGGTCATGATGCTGTCGTCGGTCGGAAAGCATGCGTCGGTGAAAAGTTCAAAATCTTTTGCCCGGTAATTGTCCCATTCAAACCTGCTGCCGGCGATATCGCCGATGATTGCGCCGATCATATTGTTCCTCCGAGAGTGTTTGCTAGGTCAAGCAGCCGCCAAAGGGCGAGTTCATTTTTTTGCTTTGCTGCCAACTTATACCACGCTATCGCTATATTGATGTTCGGCTCCACGCCGACGCCCGCTTCGTAGCACATGCCGATCTGTGCTTGTGCGCGGTCATTGCCCATACGGGCGGCTGTTTCGTACAGCTGCGCCGCTGTAAACGGATTCTCGGTAAATCCGATACCGTCTTCATGCATTTGACCGAGGTATAAAAAGCCGTCGCTGTCTTTGAGCTTTGCCGCTTCCTGAAAGCACCGTTTGGCGCGTTCGGCATTCCTTTTTACGCCTTTTCCGTCCAGATACAGAGTTCCCAACCGGCACCAGCCTTGGCTGTTTCCCTGTTCGGCACAGTATTGGTAACAGGCGGCGGCCTTTAACTCGTCCTGCAGAACGCCTTCGCCGTTTTCGTACAGTACGCCCATAAATAAATAGCCGGCGGTATTGCCGCCCTTTGCCGCATTTTCATACAGGGCAAACGCTTTTTCCGCATCCGGTTCAATGTCGTCTTTTCCGAATCGGTAGATATTGCCTAAATACAGCATGGCAAAGGTGTCGCCCTGTTCTGCGCGTTTTTTGAGATTTTCGATATCGTATTTTTCCATCGTGCATCGCCTCCTCTCTGTCTGTATTATAGAGGAGACAATGTACCGATTTTAGGACATGAAAAATCAGCCGAACATTTTCTGTACGGTCGTTTTCAATTCCTGATACATATCGTAGTCTTCCAACACGGAGAGAGCATCGACGATGCCGCCGTAATACCATGCGATTCTCTCTTTCGGCGCGTTGAAACGCTCCCACAGCTTTTCGCCGATTTTTTGAAAATCGTAATACATACTGCGCACGTTAGCAAGTTTGTCCGCACAGCATACGAGCTGCGCCTCAAAGCTCTCGTTCGGCAGGCGGTCGATTGTCGTCTGTTTGCGTTCCTGCCAGCTCTTCGATTTGTCTTCCGACTCCGCCGCAACGATGCCCGCAACCTCTTTGCCGAATTTTTCTTCGATCTCTTTGAGCGTTGCGCCCGCGCAACGACGGTGTCGTCGCAGCCGTTTTCCGCCAAAATGTACATCACTTCCATCGGGTGTACGATGTAGGGGGTGTCCGTTCCCTTGCGCACCTGATTTCTGTGTTTTACTGCCGCAAATTCGATCGCTTCGTGAATGAGCATAGTTCCGCCTCCGAAAATTTTTTATAGCATAATACAGTTCATATCTCGTTTATGGTACATATTATATGCTAAAATTCGAGGCAAGTCAAGGGAGCGGCGTCATTCAAAGCAAGGGATATATGCGGGAGAAATGCCGAGGATGCGGCAGAGATTTGCGGGCGTATCCGGTGCAGGCATTTTATCTCCTCTCAGGTAGCGGAAAATAATCGGCAACGATACTTTCAATTTTTCCGCGGGTTCTGTTTGGGCGGAACCGCCCGGCTCGAAGGCTTTTGTCAAACGCTCGCGTATTTGTTTGAGAGTTGCCATATGTATAAAAACCTCCAGGCTATACTTTTAACCAACGATTCAAAATATTGGTTGTCGAACGATAAAAATTCTATTGATAATGCGTTCCGTATACATGAAGGAAATGTCGTTTCGGAAGATTTGAATTGGGAAGTACAAAATTGTAATTAAATCAAAAAACAGCGGTGTATCCGCTGTTTGGAAATCTTTTTCCTATGGATTTGATGTTTTTCCCTTATGATACCTGCGCTGTTGCGCCCGTTGTGCCGGTCGCGCCCGTCGCGCCCGATTGTCCCGCAGGGCCTTGGGGGCCGGTTGCGCCGCGCGGCCCCATCGAACCGCGGACGACGGTCACCGATACCGCATTCGCACAGGAATGGCAGCAGTCGCAGCGGCAGAAGCCGCAAAGGTCAGTTTTGTCGATATTCATGTTTTATCCTCATCGTAAAAGATTTTTTCAAAATATGCTTTGTTGTGCAGATAACTTTTATCCTGCGGTCTGATTTTCCCCGCAAGATCGTTGTAATGTTTCGCGCGGGAGTAATCGCCCAGCTTGTCGAAGCAGACGCAGAGCCACAGGCAGGGGATCAGCCCGCCGCAATCCGGGCATATGAACCCGTTGCCCGCCTGCGTTTTTTCGTTCAGGGCGAGTTTATACCAGAACACGGCTTTGGAATAATCGTGCGCTTCGCGGTAAAGGTCGCCCAAATCGCAGCAGATCTCCGGCCGCGGCGGCGCGTAATCGAAACTTCTCATCAAGGCGGATAGCTGTTTTTGCGGCTCGCCCTTCATTTTGTAGCAATGCGCGAGGGCGCGGCAAGCCTCCGCTTTATCTTCCGCCCAACCTCCGCCGCGCAAAAAACTTTCGAACGCGGCGGCGGCCGTGTCGTACAGCCCGTTGTCGCACAACTCCCGCGCGAAATAATATTTTTGCCTGTCGTCCGGCATCGTGCCGTCGGCGAACATGCGGGCAAAGATGAACAGGTTTCTGCCGCGCTCCTTGCGCTCTCCCTTTTTATGCGTGACGGCTATGCCTGCCTCGCAGCGAACGGGCGGAGCAACGCACAGCGTTTCGTGTACGCGGCCCTGCCATACAAAGCCGCATTCCCGTTTCACAATCCGCTCGCGGAAAAAATACATGACCGCATTCCCGTCTTCATCGAATGCGGCGTCGTAGCGCAGATAATAGGCGTTCACGCTCCCGTCCAGCTTCTTTTTCAGGGCGAGGAGCGCGTTTCTGTCCTTTTCGAGCAATACGTCGTCCGCGTCCAGCCAAAGGATATAGTCTGCCGAAGCGAGAGAAAAGGCGTAATTCCGCGCGGCGGCAAAGTCGAAGTTCCAGCGGTAGGGGTACACCAAGTCGGTGTAACGTTTTGCCGTCTGTATCGTCGCGTCCTGCGAACCGGTATCGACGATCACGATTTCATCGGTCAGACCCTGAACGCTGTCCAGACAGCGAGCCAGCACTTCTTCTTCGTTTTTAACGATCATGCACAGACCGAGCGTCATAAAAAGTTCCTCTTTTGTATTCGAAATCGAGCCGAAGCCCGTATTATCAAGATATGAAAATTTTTTTGCGAATGTGCCGCAAAAGTTCTTTCCTTTTTACGTCGAATTTGCTATACTATACAGGAAAGTTGCTGATTTACGGTCAACGGAACACAAGGGGATCCCCGCAACGGGTTTCCCTGCAATGCGAGTGTAGTCTAATTGGATAAAACATAGCCCTCCGACGGCTACGTTCTGGGTTCGAGTCCCAGCATTCGCACCATGATTCGCGGTGAAAAATACTGCCGCCTCAAAAACCCCGGTTTTACCGGGGTTTTTGTTTTTACCTGGGACTTTTTCTGCCGGAAACGGAAAATAAGCTGCCTTCTCTTTGTGTCGCGCGCGCGTTACAAGGCAGACTTTTTCCGCGCTGCCCCCGAGCCGGAATATTCGCAAACTTTTCACATTTTTTCGCCTCGTACCCATTGACAAATCGCCGGCAATGGAATATAATAAAAACAGAAAAAAGTTATTAGTGATAAATATTTTCACTATTGTCATAATTTTCTGTTACGGAAAATTACAGCGGAATGACTTTGTATGACATTGCAGGAGGCTTGGAAAATGAGTTTTGTCGAATTTCATGACGTGAGCAAGTTTTATACGATGGGAAGCACGCAGATCAAGGCTGCGGATAAGGTGAATTTCACGATCGGGCAGGGGGAGTTCTGCGTCATCGTGGGGCCGAGCGGCGCGGGCAAAACGACCGTTCTGAACATGCTCGGCGGCATGGATAAGGTGAGCGAAGGCACCATTCTCGTCGACGGTGCGCAGGTCAGCTCCTTCAACGAGCGGCAGCTCACCGACTACCGCCGCTACGACGTGGGGTTCGTGTTCCAGTTTTATAATCTCATCCAGAACCTCACGGCGAAGGAAAACGTGGAGATCGCCTCCGAAATCTGCAAAAATCCGCTCGACGCGGCGGAAACGCTGAAGCGAGTGGGGCTTTCGCAGCGCATGGATAACTTCCCCGCGCAGCTTTCGGGCGGCGAACAGCAGCGCGTTTCCATCGCGCGAGCCATCGCAAAAAACCCCAAACTTCTGCTGTGCGACGAGCCGACGGGCGCGCTCGACTACGAAACGGGCAAGAGCATCCTGAAATTGTTGCAGGATATCTGCCGCGAAGGAAAAAAGACGGTCATCGTCATCACGCACAACCAGGCAATCACGCAGATGGCGGACAGGGTCATCCACGTCAAAAACGGCCGCGTGGAATCGGAAATCGTGCAGGAGAACCCCGCCGACGTATCCACCATCGAGTGGTAAAACTTCCGGCGTGCCGCAATCGGCGGCGTATGCAGGGCGGAGCGGCTTTTGCGGATTGAGCGGAGGGCATTATGCGTAAATTCAACAAAAACATCGCAAAGGAATTTAAAACGAGTTTCGGGCGGTTCATCGCCATCATGGCGATCATCGCGCTGGGCGTCGGCTTTTTGATCGGCGTCACGCAGGCCACGCCCGACATGAAAAATACGATGAGCACCTACCTCATCGACAATAAGGCGTACGACATCGACGTAAAAGGCACTTTCGGTCTCACGCAGGCGGACATCGATGCGATCCGCGGTTTGAAGGACGATGCGGGCAACGAGATCGTGGAATCGGTCACGCCCGTCATTTCGACGGACGCAGTCGTCACGGCGGGCGAGTACGAGTCATCGGCATCGATAATTTAAAGGAATATGCGAACGCGTCGGCGGATGCCGAAGGCGGCAACCTGAACACGCTCACCCTCGTCGAAGGGGAATGGCCGGATGCCGCGGGCGAAGTGGTCGTGGCTCGGGCGAACAACTATTTCGAGGATGTAAAGGTCGGCGATGCGATCGCCATTCCCGAGGGTATCGGCACGGAGCAATCGACGTACGGCGACGTGTATGCGGCGCATGAGTTCAAAGTGGTCGGCATCGTTTCCTCGCCCGATTATTATTACAATGACGCGCGCGAGGTCACCACGCTCGGCTCGGGCGTAGTCGGCTGCGTCGTATACGGCGAGATGGGCGAATTGTATGACTTGAAAAAATCCGTGCTCTTTTCGCAGATCGACGAAGAAACCGATTTGATCATTAACCTGATCAACAGCAACGCAAGCGACGAAAGCGAAAAAGTTCAGCCGATCGACGTGCTGTATACCGACTGCTATGTGAAGCTGGTCGGCTCGGAGGAATACGAGCGCTTTACCGACGAATACAAAAATTTTGTTTTGGATGGCTCCGAATCGCTGGAAAATTTGGGTAATAAGCAGACTGCAGCGCTCAAAAAGCTGATTATAGAGGCGGAAAGTATCAAAATCGGCGATATTTCCGTTGGGGATATATTGGCAGATATGGGGCTTACTGAGGAAAGCGTGCAGTGGTTCGTTCTCGACCGCGCGAATGCGAACGTCAGCTATATCAGTTTTGACATGAACGTAGAAAAGGTCGAGGAAATTGCGGGCATCTTCCCCGTGTTCTTCATCGTGTCATGTCGAAGTACCTCATCTACTGCTGCCTCGCGAGCATCATCGGCTGCGTGGCGGGTATCCTCATCGGGTTCAGCCTGCTGCCTTCCATCTTCTGGCAGGCGTACGGCTCGCTGTACACGCTGCCCGAACTCATCCTCGCGTTCAGCCCGTGGTTTGCGCTCATCGTGTTCGCGGTGGCGCTCGTCGGCACTGCGCTCGTTACCTGGGCGACCTGCCGCACTTCGCTGAAGGAAAAACCTTCGCAGCTCATGCAGCCCAAGGCGCCCAAGCCGGGCAAACGCATCTGGCTGGAGCGGGTCGGATTCATCTGGAATCATCTCAAATTCAAGTGGAAAGCGACGATCCGCAACATTTTCCGCTATAAAAAGAATATGATTCTGACCATTATCTCCGTCATGGGCTGCACGGCGCTCATCCTCACCGGATTCGGACTGAACGATTCGGTCGTCGCCGTCACGGACATCCAGTACGGCGAAGTGTTCCTCTACGATACCGTCATCGAATACACACACACGGGCGACCTCGCCGGGCTGCCGTCGGAAAGTGCGCTGAAAACCTTTTTGGAAAACGCGGGCGAGGGGAACAGCATCGGCTTGTACACCGAAAGCGGCACCCTCGTTTTAGACGGAAACAAGAGCGACGGCCGCGAGAGCGTCGACCTGTACGTCGTGCGCGAAGGCACCGCCGAGCAATTTCGTTCCTTTATAGACTTGCATGAACGGAAAAATTCTGCTATAATAGACGTAACGGAAGGCGGTGACAACGTCATCGTCATCCCCGAAAATATCGCCGTCGTCTACGGCATTTCGGCAGGGGATACGGTAACATATGTATCCGATACGGAGACGGCAGAGTTTACCGTGCTTGCCGTGTGCGAGAGCTATACGGGTACCTATGCCTACATGAGCGAGGCGGTGTACGAAAAGGCGTTCGGGGAAATCGACGCGGACAACACCCTCTTGGTCAAGTCGGGCATTGCGGAGAGCGAGGTGGACGCGGAAACGGAAAAATTGCTTGCCGATACCGATGCAGGCATCTCGTCCGTCGAGTTCGTGTACTCCTCCCTCAGCACATTCTCGGGGCTGGAATCGACGATGGGACTGGTCATCGCGGTGCTCGTGCTGTGCGCGGGCGCGCTGGCGGCGATCGTTCTGTACAACCTTACGAATATCAACATCGACGAGCGGCGGAGGGAGATCGCGACGCTGCGCGTGCTCGGCTACCGCCGGTACGAGGTCGCGGGTTATATCTACCGCGAGAGCGCCATTCTGACGCTCGCAGGCACCCTTCTGGGGTTGGGACTCGGGTTCCTTTTGCACTGGTTCATCGTATCGCGCGTGAACAGCGTGGCAATGATGTTCGGCCGTGTCATTTCGGGTTGGAGCTTTTTGTGGGCGTTTCTGCTCACCATTGCCTTCGCGGTCGTCGTCTATGCGTTCATGCTCATCAAGCTGAACCGGATCAACATGGCGGAATCGCTCAAATCCAACGAATGATTTGGGCGTTCAAAGGAGAATACTGTGGATAAACAAGAGTTGCGTGACGGACTGATGCACGAGCTTTGGCGGATGAATAAGATCGATCTGATGCTGAGTCTGCGCGAATTTGTCGAAGGTGAAACGGCCGCTCTTTGGTATCTTCATTCCTGCGGGGCGGAGCGCGTTTCCCCCTCGCAGATCAGCGAAAACCTGCACGTCAGCCGTGCGCGGGCGGCGAATATCCTGCGCTCCCTGCGCAGCAAAGGGTATGTAGAGATGGAGATCTCGCCCGACGACCGCCGCAAAATGGACGTGTTCTTTACGCCGAAAGGGAAGAAATTGTTGGAGGAAAAGTATGATTTTCTTCTCCGTTATTTCGACCTGTTCGTCGACGTTCTGGGCGAGTCGGATATTTTGGAGCTTACGCGCCTGCTGAAGCGGGTGGCAGACAGCGACCGGCTCATCAGATCTGCCGGAGATGCGCGCGAAACCGGGGGAGGAGAAGAATGATCGACAACGAATCGGGCGAAGATTATCTGGAATCAATCCTGCGCCTTTCGGAAAAGGGGAAGGATGTGCATTCCGTCGACGTGGCGCGCGAATTGGGGGTTTCCAAACCTGCCGTTACCAAGGCCATGCGCATTCTCACGCAGAAAGGGTATGTAAAGATCATCGATAACCACATCCATTTGACGGAAGCGGGGGATGCGTACGCAAAGGAGATTTACGCAAAGCACCGCACGATCACCGATTTCCTTGTAAAACTGGGGGTGGGGGAGGACGCCGCCGAGGCGGACGCCTGCCGCATGGAACACCTCATCGGCGAGGAAACATACGCTGCCATCCGCCGCTTTCTGGAAGGGAAGTAAAGTGCGCCGGTTTTGCGGTAGCCGATCCCTTTTTCCCGCTTGCGTGAGGGAGCGGGGCGTGCCGGCTGTTTTGCGCAGTCGGGGAAGCGATCGATAAAATTTTCTGGCGGAAAGGCTTTGAACTGTCTTTCTCTTCGGGTATAATGAGAATAAAAGAGGGGCGTCTGCGCAACGTGCGCGGGCGCCCCGCTCATTTTTTCTTTGGGGAGGATTCGGATGGTTTACTTTTTGAACGCTTCGGGCGGGATCGTGCATTGCGTACCCGAAAGCGTGTATCAGGGTTCTGCGGAGGGGAATAGGCTGTTCCTCGTTTCGCCGCATGCGGCAAGCACGGAGGTCTGGGCGGCGTTCCGCCTGCCCGACGGTTCGGTAACGCCGCGCCGGAGGCTGGAATATGCGGGCGTTCTGGAAAACTACCGCTGCGAAAACGGGGAGGCGGCGTGCGGCTGGAGCCTTTCGCTGCCCTCTTCCGTTACGGCGCAGTACGGCACGGTGCGCGTTCAGTTTTATTTCCTCGCGCCGGGGCAGGGGCAGGAAGCGAGCGCCGCCGCGCAATTTACGGTGGAGCGCGGCATTCCGTCGGAATTGCCTTCCGCTCCCGAAGCGGACGTCTATGCCGATATTGTCGCCGCGCTTTCCGCCCTGCGCGCGGATATGGAGAACGGCTATTATCCCGCACGCGCCGCCGTCGCCTGGAACGACGGGCATACCTACGGGGCAAACGAACTCGTGTTCTGCCCGAAAGAGGGGGCGCACGGTTCGATCCTCCGCTCAAAGAGCGCAGGGAATACGCAGCCGCCTTATACGGGCAACGCGCTTAACGCGCAGTACTGGGAAATTGCCGTCGATTTCGATACGATCTCCGACGATTTTTTTGCAGAGATTCAGGCGGCGCTGGCGGCGGCGGAAACGGCGGAGGACAACGCCAAGGCGTCCGAAACGGCGGCGCAGGGGTATGCGGACGCGGCGTCGGGCAGCGCCGGGGATGCGGCGAGCTCTGCGGAACAGGCGGCAGGTTCGGCAACGGCTGCGGGGCAATCGGCAAGCACTGCGGAAAGCAGCGCAACGCAGGCGGCGCAGAGCGTAAGTTCTGCTGCAAGGAGCGCGCAGTCCGCGCAGGATTCGGCAGAATTGGCGCAGGAGTATATGGAGCAGGCGAAGGACTATGCGAAAAAAGAGTATCAGGTTTATGACAGCTTTGATGCCTTGCCGATTCCCGGCGACAGCGCGTTCATTTATCTTGTTTCGCGATCCGGCGGTACGGAAAACGACGGATACTCCGAATATCTCTGGATCGGCAGCGAGGAGCGGTACGAGTACGTCGGTACGGTAAACGGGGCTGACCTGGCGGGGTACGCGAAGACGAGCGGAAATTATCCGAATATGACGGTAGGGAACGCGACCCATGCGGACAGCGCGGACAGCGCGGCGAAAGCGACGCAAGATGGTAACGGAGATAATATCGCGGCAACCTATGCCAAGCAGAACGGCACCTACCCGAACCTGGCGGCGGGAGAGGCGAAGGGGCTTTCAAAGGTCGGAAGCGTATATGCAGATTCGGCGTCAAGAGTAGGGTGGCATAAATTTGCGGAAGTTCCTCTGTCCGCTCTGACCGCCGTATCGGGCGCGTCTTCGTACTCGGCAATCGTGCTGGTAAACGGTCTGAACCCGTATCAGGGCGGAGATACGGCGAACAGCGGCATCGTCGAGGTCGATATGCGCGTAGACGGAAGCCAGTTTACT
>CAJFFD010000004.1 GCA_904373255.1 uncultured Clostridia bacterium
GCCGACGATGGAATACCCGTTCAACCCGAACGGCTCCGCCTGGGCGATCGAGGGTATCACCTCGCCCGACGGCAGGGTGTACGGCAAGATGGGGCATACCGAACGCACGGGCGACAACCTGTACAAGAACTGCACGGGCAACTTCGATATGAAGCTGTTCGAGAGCGGCGTCAAATATTTCAAATAAGCCGATACAGATGCGGCACAGGGCGGAAACCATACGGCGTTTCCGCCCGTTTGTTTGGCGCGAGAAAAAAGGGAAATTTTCTTCCATATTTCAAATTTTGGAAGAAAGATTTTGAATAGATATGGTATAATAAAAAACAACGTAATAACGGAAGAAATTTATATATGGATAAGGATTTATTCTATCGCGGCGATCTGCAATACATCAACAGCAGGTTCAGAAAGTTTTGCGAGAATGAGGAGAATTTTTTCGAAGTATTGGATGATATGCTCGACATCGCAACAGTTCTTCCCGTATGCGAATACGAGTATGCTTCAAAATTGGATTTGTTCCGCCAATTCGAGCATGTTTACGACGCATTGCTCGAGTTGAAAGAGATGCTCTTTTCATACGGCATCCAGCTGCGATTTTCACCGTTATTGGAATCAAAGATAAAGGGTTAATCATGCGTTTCGTTCCGCCCTCTCCCGCAAAAGCGGTGCAGGGGCGGAAAAACAGCCGGGCAAAGCCGTCCGTTGCGTATTTTTGCGCAAACCTTCCCGCCGAAGACTTTACTTTTTTTTAAAAATGTGCTATAATTGTAACGTGAAACCAGTATAAAGCGGCGTATTGCCCGCTTAAAAAGGCGGAGTTCAGAATGAAATGTATGTATTGCGGCTGTACGGAAAGCAAAGTGATCGACAGCCGTTCGACGGACGAGGGAAGGACGATCCGCAGGCGCAGGGAGTGCATTCAGTGCGGAAGGCGGTTCACGACTTATGAAACGATCGAAACGACGCCCGTCCTCGTTGTCAAAAACGGGGGGAACAGGCAGGCGTTCGACCCGAATAAAATCAAAAACGGCATCATCAAGGCGTGCGAAAAGCGCCCTGTTTCCATGTCGAAGATCGATAAGCTCGTAGACGACATCAAAAAGCGCGTCTACAATTCGCTGGAACAGGAGATCAGTTCCAAGCAGATCGGCGAAATGGTCATGGACGGGCTGAAAGAAATCGACGAGGTCGCCTATGTCCGCTATGCTTCCGTATACCGGCAGTTTACTGACATTTCTTCCTTTATGCATGAACTCGAGCGCATGATGAACGAGGATAAAAATAAGAAAGAAGAGAAGCCCGAATAAGAGGGCTTCTTTTGCACTGTTCGGCAAGCCGGAAGGCAGCCGCACCGTGCGGAGGAGGTGCGTATGAGCCGGCGTCTGGCAGTCGGCGGAGTACCCGTCGGCGGCGGCTCGCCCGTCGCAATACAATCCATGACTACGACATTCACGTCGGACACGGAAAAAACGCTGGGGCAGATTTTCCGCCTGGCGGAAGCGGGGTGCGATATCGTGCGCGTTTCCGTCCGCGACGAGGAGGATGCGCGGGCGATTCGGGCGTTAAAGGAACGATCGCCCTTGCCCGTCGTGGCGGATATCCATTTTTCCGCGCGGCTTGCGGTTCTCGCCATCGAAAGCGGCGCCGATAAAGTGCGCATCAACCCCGGCAACATCGGCGGCGAAGAACAGGTGAAGCTGGTGGCGGATTGTATCCGCGCGCACCGCATCCCCGTGCGCGTGGGGGCGAATACGGGCAGCATCGAAAAGGACTTTTTGCGGAAGTACGGCGTTTCGGCGCGTTCGCTCGTGGAGAGCGCCCTCTATAACGTCGGGCAGCTGGAAAAGTGCGGCGTCGAGGACATCGTCATCTCCGTCAAAGCGTCCTCCGTTCCGCTCACCGTGGAGGCGTATACGTTGCTCGCGGAAAAAACGGATTATCCGCTGCATGTCGGCGTGACGGAGGCGGGAACGCGCGAGAGCGGCATCGTCAAGAGCAGCATCGGTATCGGCGCGCTGTTGTTGAAGGGCATCGGCGATACAATACGAGTGTCTTTGACCGACGACCCCGTCGAGGAGATTTACGCGGCAAAGCGCATTCTGCGCGCGTGCGGTTTAGAGAAAGATTTTGTCGACGTCATATCCTGCCCGACCTGCGGTCGTTGCGAGTGGAAGAGTATGGAGCTGGCGCAGAAGGTGGAGCGGATGACCTTCCGCTCGAAAAAGAGGTGCAAGATCGCCGTCATGGGCTGCGTCGTAAACGGCCCGGGCGAGGCGAAGGAATGCGACCTCGGTATTGCGGGCGGCAAGGAAAAGTGCGTCATCTTCCGCCGCGGCGAACCGAGCGAAACGGTTTCGGCTTCGCGCGCGGAAGAAGTGTTTCTGCGGGAGGTCGCCGCATTGCTGAATGAAGGAGAATGAATGAACCAGGCAGAATTTTTGGAACAGATCCGGAAAAGCGACGGGCTGAAGAATGCCGTGTTGAATAAAATATGCGTAGACGTGCGCGCGCACAGCTGTCGGTTCGAGATCGTGACGGATGTTGCGTATTCGCAGGAGGATGCGGCGTGTGCGGAGAGAGCCGTGCGCGAAGCTGTGCCTGCGTCCATGCAGGCGGAGGCAAAGATCGTAAAACTGGTCGCAGACGCGCAGCTTGTCCGCCACAAAATTCTGGAATATCTCGAACACAGCCATCGCGCCGCGGCGGCGTGCATCCGCGCAGAGGACATCGGCGTTTTCCCCGAGGGGCAGACCGTCCGGTTTACCTTCGGTGTAGACGCGGCGGAGCGCGGTTTCTTTGAAAAAAACGAGCAGCTTTTGCCCGGCGTGGAGCGCATGTTGGGTCGGAATTTCTGCAATACCTTCAAGGGCGAGCTGGTCGATAAGGAAAAGGCGGGCATCGGGGAGGAGAGCGAGGAAGACGAGGAGGAAGAAGTTTTCGATTACCGCCCCGCGCGGACTTTCCCCGTCGTCGATTTCGAGCCGATCGACGAAGCGAACGTGCCCAAAATTGCAACCTATCTGTCCGATTGCACTTTTACGAGCGATTCGCTCACGGTGTGCGGCGAAATATTGTATATTCAGGAGCGCGTTTCGCAGAAGGGCAAGCCGTATCTGCGCTTTACGATCAGCGACTCGACCGACCGCATGCAATTTTCCTACTTTATCCGCAAAAAGACGGAGGAAAAAGTGCGGGCGCTGAAGGTGGGCGACTGGGTCGTATGCACCGGTGCGAACGAAATGTTCAACGAGCGGTTGAGCTTCACCGCCCGCTACATAAACCGCGGCCGCGCCCCGCAGGATTTCGTCCCCGAAAAGCGCCCGGGCAAACCCGTCCCCGCACACTATGCGATCGTTGCCCCCGAAAAACTGACCGATTACAGTCAGCTCAATCTCTTTGAACAGAGCGCATTGCCCGAGGATCTGGTCAAAAATACTTTCGTCGTGTTCGATCTGGAAACGACGGGTCTCGTCAATGTTCCTGCGGGAGGAAAGATGGACGCCATCACCGAGATTGGCGCGGTCAAGATCATCGGCGGGGAGATCCGCGAAAAATTCACGACGCTCGTCAACCCCGAGCGCAAGCTGGACGACGAAATCGTGCGGATCACCGGCATCACCGACGATATGCTGAAAGACGCGCCGAAGATCGCCGAAGTGATCCCCGATTTTTATAAATTCTGCGACGGCTGCATCCTGGTCGGGCATAACGTGCAGTTCGACTACAAGTTCATCCAGTATTACGGCGCACAGGAAGAATATATGTTCGAGCAGAAAACGTACGACACGCTCGCCATCGCGCAGGGGTTGCTCTTTCTGCCTAACTATAAACTGAACACGCTTGCCGACCATTACGGAATCGTGTTTAACCACCATCGGGCGTGGGACGACGCGCTGACGACGGCAAAAATATTTATCGAGCTTATAAAAGCGAAAAAATGCTTGCCAAAGGCATGAGAATGTGCTATAATTGACACAGTGAATATGTTAGCTTGGAATTGAGAGTGGGTCACCGCTCTCAAATCTTTTTATGCGGACATTTTTTGCCCGCGGGAGCGAAATATGAAAGTGAAATCCGTGCAGGAAATCGAAGAAGTCCTTCGCCCGGTCGCGGAGGCGGTCGGCGTCGAAATCTATGAAATCGTGTTCAAACAGGGGAAAAACCCGTCGCTGACCGTGTATCTGGATACGGATGCGGAAGGGGGCATCGACCTCGACACATGCGAAAAATTTCATAACGCCGCCGATCCCGTTCTGGACGAACTCGACCCGACGTTCGGGCAGCCGTACACGCTCAACGTGAGCAGTCCGGGACTGGACAGACCTTTTAAAAAGGCAAAGGACTATCTGCGCAATATCGGGAAAAAAGTGGAGGTAAAGCTGTACGCTCCATATAAAGGGGAAAAGTTTTTCGAGGCGGTTCTGCTCGCATACGACCCCGTTGCGGGAAACGTAACGCTCGATAAGGGCGGGGAAACATTCAAGCTGAATCTCACGCAGATCGTAAAGATGTCGCAGGCGATCGATTTCGATTGACCCGCGCGAAAATAATTTCATAATCAAAAAAATTTTGAGGAGAAGACAATGGTTAGCAAGGAGTTCTTCGAGGCTTTGGCCGATTTGGAGGCGGAAAAGGGGATCAGCAGCGATATATTTATCGATGCGTTGCGCAATGCGCTCATCTCCGCCTATAAAAAGCAGTATGACGGAGGCGCGGGCGACGTCGATATTCGGATCAATCCGGAAAAAAACAGCATCAAATATTATACGGTGCGCACTGCCGTCGAAGAGGTTACGGACAAAGAGAAGGAAATTTCGCTTGCGGAGGCGCAGCTTCTGAAAAAGAGTTACAAGGCGGGCGATCTCGTCTACGAAGAGTTCGTGCCAAAGGATTTCGGCCGCATCGCCGCGCAGACCGCGAAGCAGGTCATTCTGCAAAAGCTGCACGAGATCGAGAGAGACAATACATTGAGCGAGTTCTCCGATAAAAAGGACGAACTGATGAGTTGCGTCGTGCGCAAGGTCGACGCGAAGAACGTTTACGTCGAACTCGGCAAGGGTCAGATCGAGGGTATCATGCTCCCGCAGGATCAGGTACCCGGCGAAAAATACGAGGTCAACGCCCGCTTGAAAGTTTATGTAAAGAATATCAAGAGCAGCGGCCGCGGCGCGCAGGTACTCGTTTCGCGCGCGTCGGCGGGTCTTGTCAAACGGCTTTTTGAAGAGGAAGTGCCGGAAATCAAGGCAGGGACAGTCGTCGTCAAGGCGATCTCGCGCGAGGCGGGGCAGCGCACAAAGATGGCGATCAGCAGCGAAGATCCGCAGGTCGATGCCGTCGGCGCGTGCGTTGGCAACAAAGGCTCGCGCGTGAATGCCGTCGTCGCGGAACTGGGCGGCGAAAAGGTGGACATCATCCTTTGGAGCGAAAATCCGCTCGAATTTATTGCGAAGGCGCTTTCCCCCGCGAAGGTCATTTCCGTAACGCAGATCGGGGAAAAGTCGGCGATCGCCGTGGTACCGGACGACAAACTGTCGCTCGCGATCGGTCGCGACGGGCAGAACGCCCGCCTTGCGGCAAGGCTCACGGGCTGGAAGATCGACGTCAAGAGCGAGAGCGTTGCGGCAAAGATGGAAGAATTGCAGCCTTCCGAGGAGGAAGAACCGACCGACGAGAGTCCGGCTCCGGAAGCGGAAGAGTAAATTGGAAGCCGGCGCGAGGTCTGCCGCAAGGAGGGATACTCCGTGAAAGAGAAAAAAATACCGATGCGCATGTGCATAGCCTGCCACGAAATGAAGCCGAAAAAGGAGATGCTCCGCATCGTCAAGCCGAAAGACGGGGAAGTATCCATCGATTTTACGGGCAAGGCGGCGGGCAGAGGCGCCTATATCTGCGACAATTCGGAGTGCATAAAAAAACTGCGGAAGGCAAGGCTTTTGAATAAAGTATTTTCCGCGGAGATCCCGCAGGAAGTGTACGACAAAATCGAGGTGGAGTTTTTTGCCGAAAAAAAGTAAAGCGGAAAGCTATATCGGGTTCTGTATCAAGGCGGGCAAGCTGACTTGCGGATTCAACGCGGTCGAATTGCTGAAAAAGGATGTTTTTCTCCTGTTGCTTTGCGATACGGTGTCCGATAACGGAAAAAAAAGCGCGGAAAAACTGCAGCGTCGCTTCGGCTGCGAAATGCTTCTTTTCTGCGGCAAAACGCTGGAAGAGGCGACGGGTAAGACCGGTTGCAAACTCGCCGCGGTGAGAGAAAAGAATCTGGCAAAAGCGATTTTGTCGGTAGAGGATGAAAATATCAGAAAATATTCGGGAGGCAATATTTAGTCAAGATGGCAGAAGCAAAGAAAAATTACGCGAATATCGAAAACATCAATTCCATTCTGGGGGCAGAAGGGATCGGAAAACTGATGAAGAGCGTGCAGGGTACAGAGAAAAAAGTGGGCGAGATCCTGCGCAAACTGTCCGATCTGGAAACCGCCGCCCGCCAGCGTGCGCAGGAAGAGGCTGCACGGGCTGCGTCTGCCGAAGCTGCAGCGTCCGAAAAGGAAAAAGCCGATGCGGCGCAGGCGGCGCCGTCTGCCGAAGCGGAGCGTAAACCGGAACCGACGGAACCGGCGGCGCCGGCACCCGCTGAAAAGCCGGCGGCTGCAGCGGAAAAACCGGCGGCTGCAGCGGAAAAACCTGCGGCTGCAGCGGAAAAACCTGCGGCGAAGAAGGACGCTCCCGTAAAACCGTCGCAAACGGAAAAACGCGCGGAACCGAAGCCGGAACCGGCACCCGAAGCGCACAAGCCGGAACCTTCGAAAAAACCGCAGGAAGAGCCGAAACCCGTTCCCGAACCCGCTGCAAAGGTTGAGGAAAAAACGGAAGAAAAGCCAGCGGTTCCCGAAAAGGAAGTCAAAAAGAATTTCGTGCAGGAAACGAAGATCGGCCGCGGCGGCGTGGAGGAAAAAATTATCCGCACGCAGTATGCCGACCGCAACACCCGCGCGGCAATCCGCAATACGTTTATCAATACGCCTCGCCCCGCCAAGAGCGAGCGTCCCGACCGGGCGGCGCAGCAGCAGGGCGACCGCAATGCTTCCCGCCCTCCGTACGGTGCGCGGCAGCAGGGGCAGACCGGTGCGGCTCCGCAGGGTCGTCCCGCTTCTCCGCGCCCCGCTCCTGCGGGAACGCGTCCTGCCCGTCCCGCCGCAGGCAATCGTTTCGGTTCGGCTGCCCCCGCCGTACCCGCTCCTGCCCCCAAAACATATTCCTCTCCCGCAAAGAAAAAGACATCCTACGAAAAGCCTTACGTCGAGCAGAAGCGCACCGTCAATAAGCGCGCGCTCGTCAAACAGCAGGTCTCCGTTTCCGATTTTGACGAAGATAAGAGCGGTTACAGAAAGCTGCGCGTCAAAAAACAGAAGCAGCAGACGGTACAGACCATCAAAATCGAACATGCCGTCGTTACCACGGAAAATATCCCGCTGAAAGTTCTCAGCGAAAAGCTGGGCATCACGGCGGTCGAAATTTCCAAGCGCCTGTTCAAAGAAGGCATCGCAAAGACGATCAACGACTCCATCGATTACGATACCGCCGCTTACATCGCCTCCGATCTGGGTATCGAACTGGAATACAAACCCGAAAAGACGGCGGAAGAGGCTCTGACGGAAATCTATCAGTCGGAAGTCGGCAATGACGAGGGTGCGATCGTCCGTCCGCCCGTCGTTACGGTCATGGGTCACGTCGACCACGGCAAAACATCGCTCCTCGATAAAATCCGCAGCTCCAACGTTACGGCGGGGGAAGCGGGCGGCATCACGCAGCATATCGGCGCGTATTCGGTCACGGTGAACGGCAAGACGATCACCTTCCTCGATACGCCGGGGCACGAAGCGTTCACGGCGATGCGCGCGCGCGGCGCGTCCGTCACGGATATCGTCGTCCTCGTCGTCGCGGCGGACGACGGCATCATGCCGCAGACGGTCGAAGCGATCAACCACGCGAAGGCAGCGGAAGTTCCCATCATCGTCGCTGTCAATAAGATGGATAAACCCGAGGCAAACCTCGACCGCGTAAAGCAGGAGCTTACCAACAACGGGCTTGTTCCCGAAGAGTGGGGCGGCGACGCCATCGTCTGCCCCGTATCCGCAAAGACGGGCGAGGGCATCGAAAATCTTTTGGAAAATATCAACCTCGTAGCCGAGGTCAAAGAACTCAAAGCCAATCCGAACCAGATGGCGCGCGGCACGATCATCGAAGCGAAGCTCGACAAGGGCAAAGGCCCGATGGCTTCCGTGCTGATTCAAAACGGTACGCTGCATACGGGCGACAATATTATTTCGGGTACGACGACCGGCCGCGTCCGCGCCATGATCGACGACAAGGGCAGAACTGTCAAAGCGGCTGGCCCCTCGATGGCTGTGTCCATCCTCGGTTTGGAAGACGTTCCGAACGCGGGCGATTCCATCATCGCGGTCGAGCAGGATAAGCTGATGAAGCAGGTTCTCGAAGAGCGCAAGCGCAAAGAGAGCGAATCGATGATCAAATCGCAGACGCGTGTAACGCTGGACGACGTGTTCGGCAAGATCGCCGAGGGCAAGATCAAGGGGCTGAACATCATCGTCAAGGGCGATGTGCAGGGTTCCGTCGAAGCGGTCAAGCAGTCGCTTCTCAAACTGTCCAACGACGAAGTGCGCGTCAACGTACTGCACAGCGGCGCGGGTGCGATCACCGAGTCGGACGTCATGCTCGCCGATTCCTCCAACGCCATCATCGTTGGGTTCAATGTTCGCCCGGATACGAAGGCGAAAGCGCTCGCCGAGCGCAGCGGCGTAGACGTGCGAACCTATCGCATCATCTATGAGCTGTTGGACGACATTCAGGCTGCGCTCAAGGGTATGCTCGCGCCGAAGTACCGCGAGGTCATGACGGGCAAGTGCGACGTTTTGCAGACGTTCAAGATCACGGGCGTCGGCATGGTCGCCGGCTGCTACGTCACCGAGGGCAAGATCGTGCGCAACGGCAAGCTCCGCATCTACCGCGACGACGTGATGATCGTCGAGGGTGCGGTTCGCCAGCTCAAGCGCTTCAAGGATGACGTGAAAGAAGTCTCCGGCGGCTTTGAGTGCGGCGTGAGCATCGACGGGTTCGACGGCATCAAGGTCGGTGACGTCATCGAGTGCTACATCACCGAAGAGATCCCTGCATAAACTTCTGTTCGGTGAGGGGAGAACAATATGAAATCATTGCGCGGCGAGCGGCTTTCCGCCGAATATCAGAAAGCCGTGTACGAGGTCATCTCGAAAAAACTCAAATATAAGACCGACAAGATCAAGGGGATCGTCAGCGTGACCAAGGCAGACGTTTCCCCCGATCTCAAAAACGCGAAAATTTATATCAGCGTGCTCGGCAAGAACAAAGAGGAGAGCAATGCGACCTTTGAAGCGATTAAAGAGCATGCGGGAACCATCCGCTACGAACTTGCGCACATGATGCAGATGCGCACCGTGCCGGAATTGCATTTCCTGTGGGACGATACGATGGAATACGGCGACAAGATCGACCGCCTCATTCAGTCTATTCACAAGGACGAAAATAAGTAAAAACATTGCGGAGATTTATATTTTGACGTTGACGCTGAAAGAGATTGCGGAAGAATTGAAAAAGGTCAGAAGTGCGGCGGTCTTCTGCCATATGCGTCCGGACGGCGATGCGTTGGGCGCGGCGATGGGGCTTGCATGGATGCTCGGGCAGCGCGGCGCGAAGTGCAGCGTCGTCTGCGAGAGCGATATACCCGCGAAATTCGGCTTTTTGGAGGGCATGGATTCGATTTTAAAGGAACCGCCCGCCGATGCCGAAACGTATATCGCCGTCGATTCGAGCGACGAGCACCGCCTCGGCGCTCTGTGCGAAACGTTTGCCAAGGCAAAAAAACCGAAGTTCAACATCGACCACCATATCTCCAACACCCGCTACGGCGACTATTGTTTTGTGGAGGATCGCGCGGCTACCTGCGAGATCATGGTCGAACTTGCAGACCTTCTCGGAGCCGAACTTTCTCCGCTCGCGTCGAATTACCTGTTGATGGGTTTAAGTTCGGATACGGGCAATTTTGCGCATAAAAACGTCACGGAAAGCACTTTTCTTGCGGCGGCAAAGCTCGTTTCGCGCGGAGCGGACATCAATACGATCCAGTATAACATGTTCAAAAAGCAGTCTGCGGCGCGCGCGCTCCTGTTCGGCAGAACAATGTCGAACATCCGTTACTTTGAGGACGGAAAAATTGCTTTTATCAGCGTTTTGGCGGAACAATTGAAATCCTGCGGCGCAACGTCGGATATGACGGAGGGGTTCATCGATTTCCCGTTATCCGTCGAAGGCGTGGAAGTTGCCGTATGCCTTTTGGAAACAGGGAAGGAAAAGTTCAAGGTTTCCCTGCGCTCCAAGGGCAAGGCGGACGTCAATGCGGTCGCCGCCGTCTACGGCGGGGGCGGGCATATCCTCGCCAGCGGCTGTATGCTGACGGGCTGCCTGGAAGAAGTCATCGACAAATTGCGCTATACCGTCAAACAGCATCTTGTGCTGTAAGCGAGGTGCGGCCGAAAGGTGCGCGCCTTTTTTCTGTAAAAGACTGTATAAAAGGAGAGGACAGCGTTGGAACTGACCAGCGGATTTATCAACTTGAATAAGCCTTCGGGCATCTCCAGCGCCGCCGCCGTCTCGAAAATCAAGCGGCTTACAGGTCTTGCCTGCGGGCATATGGGTACGCTCGACCCGCTCGCGAGCGGGGTTTTGCCCGTCGCGTTCGGCAACGCTTCGCGGCTCTTTAACTACCTGTTGGATAAAGAAAAAGTTTATCGTGCCGTTTTCCGCTTCGGTACGGATACCGATACGCTCGATTCGGCGGGCGAAATTTTGAAAAGCGGTTTACCTGTGCCGACCGAAGATAAAATAAACAACGTTTTATCGAAATTTGTCGGCGAAATCGAGCAGGTTCCGCCCATATACAGCGCAAAGAGCGTCGGGGGCGTGCGTGCCTATCGGTTGGCGCGGCAGGGCAAGGAAGTGGAACTCTCCGCAAAAAGGGTCACTGTTCATTCGCTGGTTTTGCTCGGCAGACTGAACGAAACGGATTACGAATTTCGCATATCCTGCGGGGGCGGCACTTATATCCGATCGCTCGCGCGCGATATTGCCGCCGCGTGCGGCACCTGCGCGGTCATGACGTCGCTCGTCCGCGAAAAGAGCGGCGCCTTTGAACTTTCTTCGTCGGTTACCTTGGAGGAACTTACGAAGGAGAATTGGCGCGATTTTGCCGTTGCTCCCGATGCAGTATTTGCAATGCCCGTGTGTGATATTGTCGGCAAGGACGCGGAAAAGCTGCGCAACGGACTAAAGCTTACAAGCGATCTCGCGGACGGGGAGTACAAGCTGTATTTCGACGGCGCGTTTTACGGCATCGCCGCGGCAGAAAACGGAACATTGCGTGCGAAGGTGAAGCTGGTATGATGCGCGTCGTCGATTACGGAATCGGCTCGCTTTCCGAGCCGTGCGTTCTCCTGTTGGGATATTTCGACGGCATGCACGTCGGGCATCGGGCGTTGTTGGCGCGGGCGAAAGAGATCGCCGAAAAGCAAAACTTGCTCGTCGGCATCATGACTTTCTACGATTCCAAGAACGGCGGGCAGATTTATACATTCAGCGAGCGGCTGTATCTGTTTGAAAAGTTGGGCGCCGATTTCGCCTTTGCCGCCCGCTTCGACGAGGCGTTTCGGGCGACGGACGGGCGAGAATTTCTCAACCGCATCGCGCGTTCGCTCGAAGTGCGCGCGTTCGTGTGCGGAACGGACTTTACCTTCGGCAAGGGTGCGGCGTGCGGGGCGGAGGAATTGCGCGCGTTTTGTTCCGAACGCAGCGTACAAGCGGAGATACTGCCGCTCGTGCGCCTGCACGGGGAAAAGGCGGCTGCATCGCTCGCGAAGCAATACCTTGCAGGCGGAGAGGTGGAAAAGCTTGCAGAGCTATTGGGCGATAAATACTTCATCCGCGGCGAAGTGGCAACGGAAGGGCGCCATGTGGGACGGACGATCGGTTTCCCGACGGCGAACATTCATCTTTCATCCGAAAAGTATCCGCTGAAAATGGGCGTGTATGCCGTGACCGCAGAGATCGGCGGCAAAATATACCGAGGGATTGCGAATTACGGTTCGCGCCCGACCTTCGGCGACGGGCGCACCGTCCTGGAGGTGTATGCGGACGGATACGCGGGCGATCTGTACGGGCAGGCGATCACGGTGTATTTCGATGAATTTATCCGCGAAATACGCAAGTTCGGGAGCGCGGAAGAGCTTTCCGGACAGCTGAAAAAAGATTTGGAGAAGATACGATGATTTTATTCGGGCCGAGCGGCAACAGCGAAAGTTTTTATGCAAAGGGGTATTCGCACACCGAGCAGTCGGCGAAATACGTCAGGGATATGGGGCTGGACTGCTTCGAATATTCCTTCGGGCGTGGCGTGCGCATGACCGAGGCAAAGGCGATCTCCATCGGCGATGCCTTCCGCGGGCAAAACGTAGAGATCAGCGTGCATGCGCCGTACTACATCAATTTTGCAAACCCGTCCGACGAAAGCGCGCAGAACTCGTACAATTACGTTCTGGACAGCGGCCGCGTTTTGAAGCTGATGGGCGGCAGGCGGTGCGTATTCCACAGTGCAACGCAGGGAAAAATGGAGAGAGAAGCCGCCGTCGCGCTCACCGAGGAGCGGCTGAAAGTTTTGCGCGATTACATCTATATGAATAATTTGCAGGATCTGTATTTCTGTCCCGAAACGATGGGCAAGATCGCGCAGATCGGCACGCTCGAAGAGATCGTGCGCTTCTGCAAGATCGACGAGGTGTATTTGCCCTGCGTCGATTTCGGGCATCTGAATGCGCGGGAACAGGGCAGTTTAAAGACGGTTTCCGACTATAAAGATCGGCTGGAATATATGATCGCCGAGCTCGGTTATGATAGGGTAAAGCATTTTCATGTGCATTTTTCCAAAATTCAGTACTCTGCGAAGGGCGAGGTGCGGCATCTGACGTTTGAAGATACGCAATACGGCCCCGAATTTGAACCGCTCGCGGCGGCGCTTGCCGAGCTGAAATTGGAGCCGTACATCGTCAGCGAATCGGCGGGTACGCAGGCGGAGGACGCGCTCGCGATGAAGGAGTGCTATACCCGTATTTTAAGCGCACAAAACGAATAAAATCCTCCGAAACGTATCGGGAAAAATTGACTTATCTCTGAAAATTTGGTAAAATAATTTTATGGATAATACGAGGAAAATTTTTCGGGAAATCAAAGCCGATGCTATGCTGACGGAGAGCGCCGACCTGCGCTTTTATCTTACCGGATTCAGAAGTTCCTTCGGGATTGTCTATACCGACGCGCAGGAGAGCGTGTTTTTCACCGACCCTCGCTATGCGGAGGGCGCAAAAGCAGCATTAAAGAACACGTTCATTGCCGTCGAAATCGCCAAAGATCTTTCCACCGTTTTGGACTATGTAAAGAGCAAAAAAGTCCGTCGGCTCGCCGTTCCTTTTGAACGCGTCACATTGCCGCAGGCGGAAGAGTTCAAGGCAAGGCGCTTTAAACTTACGGACAGTATGCCTGTCTTTACACAGGCGATGGCGGTCAAGTCGGACGATGAACTTGCGTTGATCCGCAAGGCTTGCGGTATTGCGGAAAAGGCGCTTGACGAAGTCGTTTCCGAACTGAAGGAAGGCATAACGGAAAACGACGCCGCCGCGATGCTCGAATACTACATGCGCCGGCACGGCGCGGAAGACCGTTCTTTCGAAACGATCGCCGCGTTCGGTAAAAATTCTTCCGTTCCGCACCATGCGTCTGGCGCAACCAAACTCGTAAAGGGCATGCCTGTGCTGTTTGATTTCGGGTGCAAATGCAGCGGCTACTGTTCAGACATAACGCGTACCTTCCTATTCGGCAAGGGCGAAGACCAGGCGGAGTTCATAAAGATGTACGGGCATGTATACGATGCGCATATGCGCGCCGCCGAAAACATTGTTTCCGGCATGACGGGCAGGGAAGCGGACGCACTCGCCCGCGACCACCTGAAAGAGGAGGGGATTGACAAGTTTTTCACCCACTCGCTCGGGCACGGAATCGGCATCAATATTCACGAATACCCGACGCTCAGCCCGAACGGCACGGCGATACTCCGCGACGGGATGGTTTTTTCCATCGAACCGGGCGTCTATTTTGAAGGGAAGTTCGGCATCCGCGTCGAAGACAGCGTCATGCTCCGCGGCGGAAAGGTCGAAAGTTTCATGAAATCGGATAAAAAACTGACGGTTTTGTAAATTATAGAATATGCGGAAGGTTCCGCAAACACATTTAAAGTAAGGAGATTTTAACATGGTTGCAGCAGGTGATATCAGAAAGGGTGTAACGATCGAGTATAACGGAAACGTGTATGTCGTCGTCGACTTCCAGCACGTCAAGCCCGGCAAGGGCGCGGCGTTCGTCCGCACGAGGCTCAAAAACGTCGTCACGGGCGCGGTTTTGGAGCAGACGTTCAACCCTTCCGAAAAATTGGAAAACGCGCACATTGAAACGAAGAAGATGACCTATTCCTATTCGGACGGCGAGTTGTATTGGTTCATGGACGACGAGTTCAATCTGACCCCGCTCAATCACGACCAGGTCGAGGACGCGCTGAAATATATTAAAGAGAACGACGTCGTAACGGTTCGCTTCTATAAGGGAGCGGCGTTCTCTGTCGAATGCGAGAACTTCGTTGAATTGAAGATCGTCGAGGCGGAGCCGGGCGTAAAGGGCAACACCGCGACCAACGCCACGAAGATGGCTACGCTCGAAACGGGCGCGAAAATTCAGGTTCCGATGTTCGTCAACGAGGGCGAAGTGATCCGCGTCGATACCCGCACGGGCGAGTATATGGAGCGAGTCAAGTAATTTTCAGAAAAAATGTAAGGGGGTCGCATTGCAAAAATGCGGCCTCGTTCTTTTTCCGGGAGGGTTTTATGCGCGCTGTTATACAGAGAGTCAGGCATACGTCGCTGTGCGTTGACGGCAAGCTCATCAGCGAAATAGAGGGGGGATTGGCGGTCTATTTGGGTGTTGCGCCGCAGGATACGGAAAAGAATGCGGAGGCTATGGCAAGGAAGATCGCAAACTTGCGTATTTTCGAAGACGGGCAGGGCAAGATGAATCTGTCCGTACAGCAATTCGGCGGGGAGATCCTCCTTATTTCACAATTTACGCTGTACGGGGATTGCATGCACGGCAACCGCCCGAGTTTTATCGGGGCCGCCCGCCCGGAACATGCCGCGCCGCTCTACGAATATACGGCAGAATGTCTGCGGCGGTTGGGCGTGATCGTAAAGACGGGCGTATTCGGTGCGGATATGAAGATCGAGCAGTATAACGACGGGCCGGTAACGATTTTGTACGAATGTTGAGGCGAAAATGAAGATACGATATCTTGGTACGGCGGCAACGGAAGGATTTCCTGCCGCGTTTTGCAACTGTAAATCCTGTACGGCGGCGAGGAAAGATATTTCCAAAGAATTGCGCACCCGCTCGCAAATGCTTATCGATACGGAACTGATGATCGATTTTCCGCCCGAGAGTTATTATCACGCGATGCGGTTCGGCATCGATCTTTCCGCGGTGCGTACATTGCTCGTAACCCATTCGCATACCGACCATTTTTACGCACAGGAATTTGTAAACCGCGGCTATAAATTCGCGGAGGGGATAGCGAGCGAATTTTTGGACATCTATGGGAACGGCGAAGTCCTTTCGGTCTACGAAGAGGGTACGCGCCGCGAGATGCGAGACGGCGTCCGCTCCGGTATCCGGATGCATTGTCTCCATCCGTTCGATCGGTTTGCCGCAGGCGGTTACGAAATTTTTGTACTTCCGGCGCATCATACGCCGAAAGAGGAGGCTCTTTTGTACGGGATTCGCCGGGGCGGCAAGTCATTGCTGTACCTTAACGACACGGGCGCGGTGAGTGATGAAAGCCTGCGTTTTTTGGCAGAGAATGAATTTCAGGCAGATTTTATCAGCATGGATTGCACTTTTGCCGACGATACGGGGCCGCACTCCGACCGGCATATGGGTTTCGACGACAACGAAGCATTGCGCGAAAAATTGATAAAATACCGTTTAATTTCATCAAATGCGAAGTACTATGTCACGCATTTTTCGCACAACAGTGCTCCGTTTCGCGACCGCATGGAGGCGGAAGCGGAGCGCCGAGGCTTTCATTCTGCCCACGACGGTTTGGAAATCGAGATTTGATATGAGCTGCAAAAAGGGAGAGGCGGTAATATATTACCGCCTCTCCCTTTGCCTTTCCGACTGAAAAATATGTTTAAAAGAAAGACCGCCATATCGGCGGTCTTTGCTGTATCGATCTGCTTTTATACGATTATATTTACGAGCCTGCCGGGGACGACTATAAATTTCCGGATTACTTTCCCCTCGGTGAGCGGGCGGATTGTGTCGTCCGCGAGAACAATTTCCCGGATTTCCTCCTCCGAAAGTCCCTGCGCGATCATGAGTTTTGTCTTGATCTTGCTGTTTACCTGCACGGCGTATTCCGTTTCCGTTCTCACGAGGGCATCTTCGTTGCAGACGGGGAACTTCTGGTCAAAAATGGAATATTTTCCGCCCCATTGCTCCCACAGCTCTTCCGCAAAGTGCGGCACGAAGGGCGCCAGCAGAAGGAGCAGATCGCCCGTGCACTCTTTAAGGAATGCAATGTTTTTCTCCTGCAAGCCGTCGTATTTATAGAGCGCGTTCACATACTCCATCAGGCGGGCGACCGCCGTATTGAAGGAGAAGTTTTCCAGATCTTTTGTGATTTGCTTGATCGCATGGTTGCGCGCGTAGTCGAGTTCATTCTCATTTGCTCCGGTTTCCTCGTTTTTGCCCGGTTTCAAATCTTTGATCTTCAGAATAAAGCGTTCCGCGCGGTCGAGGAATTTTGCTACGGATTTAATCCCGTCGTCGCTCCACGGGCCGCCCTCCGTGTAGGAGAACCCGAACATGAGGTACATGCGGAATACGTCCGAACCATATGCAGAAATATATTCGTCGGGGGAAACGACGTTTCCCTTGGATTTGGACATGCGGTTGCCGTCAGGCCCCAGGATAACGCCCTGGTGAACGAGAGACTTGAACGGCTCGTCGAAATTCAGATACCCCATGTCGCGCAGCGCCTTGGTGAAGAAGCGCGCGTATAGGAGGTGCATGCAGGCGTGTTCCGCGCCGCCGACGTACTTATCGACGGGCAGCATCTTGTTGACGATTTCGGGGTCGAACGGCTGCTTGGAATTGTGCGCGTCCGCATAGCGCAGGTAGTACCAGCTCGAGCAGACGAAGGTATCCAGCGTGTCGGGGTCGCGCAGTGCGTCGCCGCCGCAGTGCGGGCACTTCGTGTGCATGAATTCGTCGCATTTGGCGAGCGGGGATTTTCCGTCCGGTTCGAACTGCACGTTGTAGGGCAGCTTGACGGGCAGATCCTTGTAGGGAACGGGAACGATGCCGCATTTCGGGCAGTGCACCACGGGGATAGGCGCGCCCCAATAGCGCTGGCGGGAAACGAGCCAGTCGCGCAGGCGGTAGTTTACCTTGCGCGAGCCCTTGCCCATCTTCGCGAGATAGTTGGTGATCTCCGTGCGCGCGTCCTCGCCGAACCGCCCGTCGAATTGCAGGCTGTTCACGCAGATGCCGTCCTCGCAGAAGGGAAGCACCGTTTCGCCGTTCTTGTTTTCAATGACTTTCTGAACGGGCAGACCGTATTTCTGCGCAAAGGCAAAGTCGCGCTCGTCGTGCGCGGGCACGCCCATGACGGCGCCCGTACCGTAGGAGTACAGAACGTAGTCGGCTGCGTAAATGGGCACCTTCTTTCCGTTGATCGGGTTGATCGCATAGTGCCCGATGAATACGCCCGTCTTTTCCCGCGCGGAGGAAAGGCGCTCGATCTCGTTCGTCTTTGCCGTCTGTTCAATGTATTCTTCGACGGCGGCGCGCTGCTCGTCGGAAACGAGCTTTTTCACGAGCGGGTGCTCGGGCGCCAGCACGACGTAGGAAACGCCGAAGATCGTGTCGCAGCGGGTGGTGAACACCTTAAAGGTGTCGCCGCTCTCGCACTCGAATTCGATCTCGCAGCCGACCGACTTGCCGATCCAGTTGCGCTGCATGAGTTTGGTCTTTTCCGGCCAGTCGATTTTATCCAGCCCCTGCAACAGCTCCTCGGCATACTTCGTAATCCGGAAAAACCACTGCGTGAGGTCTTTTTTGACGACGGGCGTGCCGCAGCGTTCGCAGCAGCCTTCCTGCACCTGCTCGTTCGCGAGCACGGTGTTGCAGCCGGGGCACCAGTTTACAGGCGCCTCCTTGCGGTAGGCGAGACCGTTTTCATACAGTTTGAGGAACATCCACTGCGTCCACTTGTAGTAGTCTTCCTCGCAGGTCTTTACCTCTGCAGACCAATCGAACATGGCGCCCATCGCCTTGAGCTGCTGCTCCATCGTAGCGATGTTTTTTTCCGTAGAATCCTTCGGGTGTATCTTGGTCTTGATGGCGTAGTTTTCCGCGGGCAGACCGAACGCGTCGAACCCCATGGGCTGGAACACTTCGTAGCCCTGCATTTTTTTGAACCGTGCATAGCTGTCGGTGGGGCCGTAGTTGTACCAGTGCCCGATGTGCAGCTTCGCGCCGGAAGGGTAGGAGAACATTTCCAGAACATAGAACTTTTTATCGATGTTCTTTTTGTTGAAGTTGTTTTCCTTCGTCTTTTCCCAACGCTGCTGCCACTTGCTTTCCACGCTCTTCATATCCATAAAAACAATCCCTCCGAAGCCTGTCGGCTCCTCATTTTTTTCTTGCAAAAAGTTTGTATATCCAATATGCGCACGGCCCGAGTACAGGCACGAGCAGGATAACGAGATTCCACGGTATAATGGCCTTGACGAGGCCTTTGTCTTTCATTAAAACAAAGATCGTCGCGATCGCCAGAAAATAGTGTACGACCAAAATGACGATAATTGCGATCACAAAGGGGGGCATCCTCTTTCCAACCTTATAATTATGCTTCCTTTGATTATAGTATGTTTTGCGTGTTTAGTCAAGTCCAGGCGACAGCGAACGCCGAATTTTTTAAATTTTCGCGCGCTGTCGCGCCTTCATCCGTAAATATTTCGTGCTCGCCTGCATACACTGAAAATATGGAAAAACTCATTGTTTCCGACAGGGAATGCAACAGCCGCTATATCGCTTATATTGCGGGGATATTGTCCGGGAGAAACGCCGGTGGTACGGAAGTGCAAATCGCCTTCGGGGAGGGGCGCGTCACTTTGTCCGCCGAAGCCGAATCTTTGGGGGAACTGAAAAACCTCGCCGCGGATAAGATCGCCGAGGTGCTCTGTATCGGCTACAAATACGATTTGCTCTCCCGCCATATCCGCCCCGCGGGGTTGGGCAGGCAGGAGCGGGAAATTCTTTTGGCCGCAATTATTGCCGCCGATTATGCGGAGGACTTCCGCTATATCCGCGCGCGGCTGCGCGACGTGTCCGTGCATACCGTCGACGGATTCTACCTGTTCCGTCTGCAGTCGCTTCGCGAAAAATGGAAAGGGGTTGCGGCGTGCGTTCCCGCATCGTTTGACGGGAAGCAGCTCGCAGGTTTTATGGAGTATCTCCTGGGCGGAAGCCGCCGCAAGATCTTTCTGAAGGGGAAGGATGTGTACGACTGCCGCTGCTGCCGCCTCCGCCGCGCCGCGCTCATCGAGGGCGGAAAATCGGAGATGAACACCTTCCGCGAGATTGTTTTGAGCGGCGCGGGAAAGATCGAATGCCTGTCCGCGCTGTCCGCCCCGCAGGAGGATTTTCTGCGCCGCTACTATGCGGGCAGGGTCGGATTTTTCACGCCGAAAAATTCTTTTTCGGGATAGGTAAAATCCGTTGACAAACAGGGCGGGAAAGGTTTACAATAAGCACAAACCGAATTGCTTATGGGAAAGACAAGTAGTCCGGAACCCACGAATCGCAGAGAGCGGGGCATTTTGCTGGAAGTCCCGCGTTTCGTTCCCGGATGAAACCGCTTTCCGTCGCAAAAGGCTTTTCCGTGCCTTCACACTAAAAACGGCAAAGAGCGGCCGCGCAAGCGGCAATTAAGGTGGAACCGCGCAAGTATTGCGTCCTTAAACAGTTTCTGTTTGAGGGCGCTTTTTTATTGAAATTCAAGAGAGGAGAAGGAAATATGATCATCACATTGAAAGGCGGAGACAAAAAGGAATACGCCGCGCCGGTCAGCTGCAAACAGGTCGCGCAGGACATCAGCGAAGGTCTTGCGCGTGCGGCGGTATGCGCCAAGGTGGACGGGCATCTGGTCGACCTCGCGCATATCGTGGACAAGGACTGCGAACTGGAAATCATTACGTTGAAAGACAAAGAGGGGCTGCAGGTGTACCGCCATACGACGGCGCATGTGCTGGCGCAGGCGGTCAAGGCGATCTACCCGACCTGCAAGCTCGCCATCGGCCCGACCATCGACAACGGATTTTATTATGATATAGACTTCAAGACGCCCATCACGCAGGAAGACCTCGCGAAGATCGAGGCGGAGATGAAGAAGATCATCAAGAGCAATCTTCCCGTCGAGCGCTTCACGCTTCCGCGTGCCGACGCTATCCGGCTGATGACCAAATATTCGGAAAAATATAAAGTCGAGCTCATCAAAGACCTGCCCGAAGGGGAGGAGATCTCTTTTTACAAGCAGGGCGATTTCACTGATCTCTGCCGCGGCCCGCATCTTCCGTCCACGGGCAAGATCAAGGCGTTCAAACTCATGAGCATTGCGGGCGCGTACTGGCGCGGCAACGAGAAGAACAAGATGCTCACCCGTATCTACGGCACGGCGTTTGCAAAGAAAGATGAAATGGACGCCTACTTTACTATGCTCGAAGAGGCAAAAAAGCGCGACCATACGAAGCTCGGCAGGGAACTGGGTCTGTTTGCTCTGCTGAATGAAGGCAAGGGGTTCCCGTTCTTTCTTCCGAAGGGCATGGTGCTTAAAAATATCCTCATCGATTACTGGCGCCAGATCCATTCGCGCGAAGGTTATGTCGAGGTGCAGACGCCTATTATTCTGACCCGCAATTTGTGGGAGACGTCCGGTCATTGGGAACATTATAAAGACAATATGTATACGACCAAGATCGACGGGGAAGATTGCGCGATAAAGCCGATGAACTGCCCGGGCGGCATGCTCGTATACAAACTCACGCCGCACAGCTATAAAGATCTTCCTATCCGCATGGGCGAATTGGGCATCGTGCACCGCCACGAGAAGAGCGGTCAGCTGCACGGGCTGATGCGCGTTCGCTGCTTCACGCAGGACGACGCGCACATCTTCATGCTGCCCGAACAGATCACCGACGAGATCAAAGGCGTCGTGCGCATCATCAACGAGGTGTACACGCTGTTCGGGTTCAAATATCACGTCGAACTCTCCACCCGCCCCGAGGACAGCATGGGCAGCGACGAGGATTGGGAGAACGCGACGAACGCCCTGCGCGAGGCATTGGACGAAATGGGATTGGATTATGTGGTCAACGAGGGCGACGGCGCTTTCTACGGGCCGAAGATCGACTTCCATCTGACCGACTCTATCGGCAGAACCTGGCAGTGCGGCACCATTCAGCTCGACTTCCAGCTCCCGCAGCGTTTCGAGGCGGAATACACGGGCGAAGACGGCAAGAAGCACCGCCCGATCATGATCCACCGCGTCGTTTTCGGCTCGATCGAACGGTTCATCGGTATCCTCATCGAGCATTATGCGGGCAAGTTCCCCGTGTGGCTCTCGCCCGTACAGGTCAAAATTCTGCCCGTTTCCGATAAGTCGATGGACTATGCCAAGCGGGTCGAGGCGGAGCTGAAGTCGAAAGGCATACGCGTTGAAACGGACGGAAGGAACGAAAAGATCGGCTATAAGATCCGCGAGGCGCAATTGGAAAAACTTCCGTATATGCTCATCATCGGCGACAAGGAGAAGGAAGAGGGTACCGTTTCCGTGCGTATGCGCGAGAAGGGGGATATCGGTTCGATGGCTGTCGAAGAGTTCGCGGAGCGCGTCAAAAAGGAAAACGACGAAAAAACGGTCTTCTGAAAGTTTTCTGAAAATTTTTGGATGTCGGCATAAAAAATCGATTGACACAGCGCGGCAGATATGCTAATATAATAAAGTCAAGTAGAAGTAATTCTCGCCTTGCGGCAATCGCGTTGCATGTGCCATTCAAATCGAATTTTCTTTTTGCCGCGGTTCAGTCCGGCGGTTTTAAGGATACGTTTGAGAGGCGGGTCGTACTTCTGCGGCCCGCTTTTTTGATTGTCTTGCGCTATGGCGGGCAAATTTAATGAAAAAGGATGGTACAAAGTTATCAAAAACCAGCATCAGATCAACGGAGAGATCCGCGATCAGGAAGTGAGAGTAATCGGTTCGGACGGGCAGCAGCTCGGAATTATGAGCTCGCTGGCGGCGCTTCGGCTTGCCGAGGATGCGGATATGGATCTTGTCAAGATTTCGCCCACCGCGAAGCCGCCCGTGTGCAAGATCATGGATTACGGTAAATTCAAGTTCGAACAGGGGAAAAAGGAAAAGGAATCGCGCAGGAATCAAAAGGTCGTGGAAGTCAAGGAAGTCCGCCTTTCCATGACGATCGATACGAATGATCTGAACGTAAAATCCCGTCAGGCGCAGAAGTTTTTGGAGGCGGGCAACAAAGTGCTGGTATCCATCCGCATGCGCGGCAGGCAGAATGCGCATGTACCCATGGGCATCGAAGTCATGAACGACTTTTTCGAAACTCTGGGCGGCAAAGCGACCATGGATAAAAAACCTGCCAATGAGGGCAGAAACATCACGATGATGCTTTCGCCCGTCAAAAATTAGTTCGATGCGATGCGGCGCGGCAAAGGATCGGCGGCGCGCATTTATGAGAAAATATCAATCGGAGGAATAGAAAAATGCCTAAACAGAAATCGCATAGCGGCTCGAAGAAACGTTTTGACATAACCGGCAGCGGCAGAGTCAAGAGGGCGCAGTCGGGTAAAAACCACAAGACGGGCGAAAAACCCAGGAAGAGGAAGAGGAATCTCCGCCAGACGGCTTTTGTGAACGAAACGCAGGAACTGACGGTCAAGAACCAGCTGATTCCGTACAAGAAATAATCGAGGAGGAGATTTGAGTCATGCGTATCAAAAGAGGTGTAAACGCTGTCAAAAAGCGCAGGAAAATATTTAAACTTTCGAAGGGCTACTTCGGCTCCAAGAGCAAATCTTACCGCATCGCCCGCGAAGCGGTGATGAAGTCGCTGATGTATGCCTACATCGGCAGAAAGCGCAGAAAACGCGATTTCCGTCAGCTGTGGATCGCGCGTATCAATGCGGCAGCTCGTCAGAACGGTCTTTCTTACAGCAAATTCATGCACGGTCTGAAGGTTGCAGGCATCGACCTGAACAGAAAGGTTCTCGCGGACATCGCGGTCAACGACGCAGCAGCTTTTGCTGCGCTCGCAGAAAAGGCGAAAGCCGCCATAGCTTAAACGGCACGAAAACCTTCTTGCAAAATAAGAAGGTTTTTTGCGTATTAGAGGCGGTGTGCGCCGGAGATATCGCAGAATGGAGCGGCGAATCATGGTCATCACGTCCAGGCAGAATCCTTTGGTAAAAGATATTCTCGCCCTGAAAGAAAAAAAAGGTCGCCGTGCGCAGGGGCTGTACATTGCCGAAGGGCTGAAGCCTGTCCGCGAGGCGCTCGCCTCGGGGGCGGCGGTCAAAAAAATTATTTATTCGCAGGAATTTTCGGGCGCAGAGGAGCTTTTGCGTACGCAACCGATTTCGGGTGCAGAGACTGTTGCGGTGTCGGCGGGGGTGTTCGAAAAGCTCTCCGAAGAGGCGTCGCCGCAGGGTGTGCTTGCGCTCGTGAGCATTCCCGACTGCACGCCCGTGCAGCCGCAGGGCAGCTGTCTTTTGCTGGACGGCGTTTCCGACCCCGGTAACCTCGGCACGATCATTCGCACGGCGAATGCGGCGGGATACTGCGATATTTATTTGCGGAATTGCGCCGACCCCTTTGCCCCGAAATGCGTTCGCGCTACAATGAGCGGCATCTTTTTTGTCCGCCTGCATATCGGGGAAGGCGTACTGCAAGCGCTCGGCGATACGCCGCTCGTCTGCGCGGATATGGGCGGAGAGAATGTCTTTTTGTTTAGTCCTCCGCAAAAATTTTGCCTCGTGATCGGCAGCGAAGCGAACGGCGTGAGCGTGGAAGTGCGCGCGCTGTGCAAATATACGGTAAAAATTCCCATGCGGCATACATGCGAAAGCCTGAATGCAGGCGTTTCGGCGGGGATTCTGATGTATGAACTGCAGAAAAAGGCGGGCAGAGTCAGAGTGTAAAGCGCTTGTCCGCATGCCTTTGAGAGAAGAAAACAAATAAAGGGTTCAGTTTTATGTTGAAAGGAATTCCGAAGATTATAAGTCCCTCGCTGTTAAAAATTTTATGCGAAATGGGACACGGCGATGAAATCGTTCTGGCGGACGGCAATTTCCCGAGCGAAAACATGGGCGAGCGGGTGGTGCGTGCGGACGGTATCGGCGGCGAAGATATGTTGCGCGCGGTGCTTGCGCTGATTCCGCTGGATACCTACGCCGAGCAGAATTTTATTCTGATGCAGACCGTTCCGGGCGACGCAAGACCGGAAATCTGGGACAGTTATAAAAATATCGCCGATTCATGCGATAAAAACGTCCGCCTCGGAATGGAGGAGCGCTTTGCTTTCTATGAGCGTGCCAAAAAGGCATACGCGATCATTGCAACCGGCGAAGAAAAGGTTTACGCTAATATTATTTTGAAAAAGGGCGTCGTGCGCTGACGCCAATTCCATCGAGAAGGAGATTATACACATGTCGGGACACAGCAAATGGCATAACATTCAGGCAAAGAAAGGTAAGGCAGATGCGGCGCGCGGCCGCATCTTTACAAAACTCGGCAGGGAGATCGCTGTCGCTGCAAAGGGCAACCCTAACCCCGAAACGAACAGCAAGCTCGCCGACGTTATTGCCAAGGCAAAAGCAAACAACATGCCTAACGACAACATTCAGCGCTGCATCAAAAAAGCGGCAGGCGAACTCGGGAACGCCACCTATGAAACGCTCGTCTATGAAGGCTACGGGGTGGGCGGATCTGCGCTGATCATCAACACACTTACCGATAATAAGAACAGGACGGCGGGCGATGTGCGCAGTACCCTCTCCAAATGCGGCGGGGAGCTTGGCAGTACCGGCTGCGTGTCGTATATGTTCAGCAACAAAGGTCTGCTCGTCATTGAACGTACGCTCGAGCTGGACGAAGACACGATTACCGAATACGCGATCGATGCCGGGGCGGATGATGTTGTCGTAATGGATGACGTGTACGAAGTATATACCGACCCTTCGGCTTTTTCCGAAGTACGCAAATATCTGGAGGGTAAGGGCATCGAATTTTTGGAGGCAGATGTCCGGATGATCCCGCAGAATAAAATCACCTTAAATGCAGAAAATACCGAAAAATTCATCAAACTTCTCGATAAGTTGGAGGAGCTCGACGATGTGCAGGATGTGTACCATAATGTGGAGCTTCCTGACGATGAGGACGAAGAATAGTCGGTTAATATAGTACTATGTGTGGCATAAATGCCATAAATTCGCAAAGCAGAGGGGAAGTATGACAGTTTCGGAAGTGTGCCGCAAGGCAAAGGAAAATGTTCGGGCAATTGCACTCGCGTCTGAACAGGACATGAATGCGATGCTTGCCGCGGCTGCAAACGCCCTGCGGGAACGTGCAGACGAAATTATTGCGGAGAATAAAAAGGATATTGCGGCATGCACGCGCGGGGCTCATTTTATAGACCGTTTGATGCTGGATAAAAAGCGGATCGACGGGATTGCGGCGGGGTTGGAAAAACTTATGGAGCTTAAGTGTCCGGTCGGCGAAATTTTGGAAGAGCGCACCCTCTATAACGGACTCCTCCTCCGCCGTGTCCGCGTCCCGCTCGGGGTGATCGGAATTATCTATGAAGCGCGCCCGAATGTTACGGCGGATGCGATCGGGCTTGCGGTCAAGAGCGGGAATGCCGTTGTCCTTCGCGGCAGCAAGGATGCAATTCTGTCCAATAAAGTCATTACGGCGGTTATCAAAGGCGCTATCCGCGATGCGGGCTATAATCCCGAATTTATCCAGCTCATCGAGGATACGACCCGCGAGGGGGCGGCGCAGTTTATGAAGATGAACGGCGTCATTGACGTGTTGATCCCGCGCGGAAGCGCCGGACTGATTCAGAACGCGGTGCAGAACGCGACTGTTCCCATCATCGAAACAGGAACGGGCAACTGCCACGTCTATTTTGAAAAGACGGCGGACATTAAAAAAGCTTTGCCCATTCTTATCAACGCGAAAACGCAGCGCACTTCCGTGTGCAACGCGTGTGAGAGTTTGCTTATCGACGAGGAATTTGCGAGGGCGCATCTTGCCGAAATTGTGCGTGCGTTACGCGACAAAAATGTTGAAATTGTCGCGTGCGAAAAGTGCCGTGCGCTTATGCCCGAACTTGCGCCCGCTACCGAGGAAGATTTTTACGCGGAGTTTCTCGCATTGAAAATTTCTGTAAAGATCGTGAACGGTGTAAGTGAGGCGATCGCGCATATCAATCAATACGGCACCCATCACAGCGACAGCATCGTAACGGAGGACTCTGCTGCAGCGGAAAAGTTTTTGAACGAGGTGGACAGCGCTGCCGTATATGTGAACGCGAGCACCCGTTTCACCGACGGGTTCGAATTCGGATTGGGTGCGGAAATGGGCATTTCCACGCAAAAGCTGCATGCGCGCGGGCCTATGGGGCTGCGCGAACTGACCACATATAAATACCAGGTACGGGGCAACGGTCAGATCCGCGGATAAAAATTTTTTTGGACTTCGCGCATAAAGTCCGCTAAAGCGCAGATAATACTATTGTCAGCAGCGATAAAGCAGATCCGTTGAATGAAAGAGTTGTTTGATTTGTAAGACGGTTTGTGAGAAGGATTTGTGAGATGTTATTGCTGCTTTCATATAAAGTCACGCTTTGAATGCGGCAAAAATTATTATGTTGAAAGATATCGAGCAAATGAGTTTGCGAAGAAAGTATTTTGAAGCATAAAAAATGCACCCGCAGGATGAAGCGGGGCATCAGTGAGAGAAAGCATGCGAGAAATTGTGTGTTTTCTCTTATTTTTTATTTAGATTTTTGCGGGACGGTTCCGGTGCGCTTACGGCTCCTTCGTTTCGGGCGCGTTTTCTTCTGCCGGTTGACGCATTCCTTCCGGTGTGATATAATAATGAAGCCGCAGGAATTTTGCTGCAGCATATTTGTGTATTGGGCAGGAATAAAGATATGTGGTTTGACGAGAGTACTTTTTATCAGATCTATCCGCTCGGCTATTGCGGCGCGGAACGGGAAAACGACTTCGGGCAGGTGCGCCGCCGCCTGCAGATCATCGAAGAACAGATCCCTTATATCAAGGAAATGGGATTTACCGCCGTTCTGTTCAACCCGCTGTTTGAAAGCGAGCGGCACGGGTACGACACGGTCGATTTCTTCAATGTGGACAGGCGGCTCGGCGACAACGCCGATTTTAAGCGTTTGGTCGAAAAATTTCACGAAGCGGGCATCCGCGTCGTGCTCGACGGCGTGTTCAACCATGTCGGCCGCCGTTTTTTCGCCTTTGAGGACGTGCGCGCCCGCCGCGAGGGGAGCGACAAAAAGGATTGGTTCAACATCGATTTCGGCGGCAATACCTGCTACAACGACGGATTTTGGTACGAGGGCTGGGAAGGGCACATGGAGCTTGTCAAGCTCAACCTGCACTGCGGCGCGGTGACCGATTACATCCGCCGCGCAGTCGAGTTCTGGATCGATGAATTTCAGATCGACGGTCTGCGGCTGGATGTTTCCTATCTTTTGCCCGAATGGTTCTTCGAGTTTCTCCGCCGCATCGTTCGCGCGAAGCGTGAGGACTTTTTCCTGATGGGCGAGGTCATCCATATCCAGAATTTTGCCAAAAACCTGACGCCCGACAGGCTCGATTCCATCACGAACTACGAGTGCTACAAGGGGCTTACCTCCGCGCTCAATTCGGATAATCTGTTCGAGATCGAACATTCTCTCTCCCGCCTGTTCGGGCAGGAGCAATGGTGCCTGTATACGGGCAAAAACCTCTTCAATTTTGCAGACAATCACGACGTTATCCGCGCTTGTACGGCGCTCGCCGATAAGCGCAAGCTTGCCGCCATGTATACGATTTTGTACTGTATGCCGGGTATTCCCTGCGTGTATTATGGTTCGGAATGCGGCGCGGAGGGAGACAAATCGGACGGGGATTACAAACTCCGCCCGTACATCGGCGATGTCGACAAAAGCAAGACGCCCGAACTTTCCGCTCTGATTCAGAAGCTGAACGGCATCCGCAGCGGCAGCCGCGCGCTCGCCTATGGTACTTACGCAAAATGCGTATTGAATAACAAATATCTCTGCTTTAAGCGGGAAGCGGACGGCGAGCGCATCTACTGTGCGGTCAATATTTCGGACGCCGACGTCACTGTGCGCGTCGAGGAGGCGGAAGGCGACGACCTCCTTACGGGCGAAGTGCGTAACTTGAACGACATCTATCTCCCGCCTTTCGCTGTGCGAATTTTCAAAAAGCGAGGATAAAATTTCTAAGTCATATTCTGTCATATTATTTCATGATTTATTTGACAATCTGTTTTGAAAAGGTTATAATACAATTGTCAGAAAAAAATATGACAAGGAATGACTTTTATGAAAGGACTCTTCAAAAAGTTAATCAAATATACGGCGCTTCTTTCTGCCGGGGCAGCGTTAACCTTCGGCATTATGGCGGGTTGTTCCTCGGAACCTGCAAAAAGACCTTCCGACCCGAATGATATGGGGGTCGTCGTCGAACCGCCGAAAGTAGGTTCGCCGATGGATTATACGGCGATAGAAAATATAGAATTTATCAAGGGAAAACTTGCTTCGCGTGAATATTATCACCTCGAAAGCGAAAGCAATGTTACGGCAACCGCGGGTGTAAAGCAGAAGGCTGAGGGTACCAAAGACTTTCTTGACGGCATTCTCGTTACGGAGACGATCAGTTACGGAGCCAAGGCGTTCGGATTTATTGAAACTCCGTCCAAGGCGATCCAGCGCTATTTCGGCGAAGATGAGGTCTATGTGCGCGCTCCCGCTTCTGACAATAAGGATGAATGGAACCTCGATATGGAATGGTCGAGCGCGGCTCCGGAAATTCTGAATGACGCCGATTATGAGAGCGCTTATGGTCTGCGAGCAAGTGAATTGTCCGATTTTGTCATCAGCGAAGAAACGATCGTTTCTTCGGGTGATTTGCAGAAGGAAGGGGATAAGTACAGCCTGACGCTCACGCTTGACAACGAAAAGGCGCCCGCCTATTATGTCAATCAGATGAAAACGTTGGGCAACCTCGACGAATATCCGGTGTTTGAACTGATTGAAATAACGATCAGCTTCGGGGAGGATTGGACGGTGTATTCCATGCAGACGCACGAAGTATACCAGTCAAAGAAGTTTATAACGGCTTCCTGCGAAGGCGGTTCGGTCATCGCATATTCGTACGACAAGGCGGATGTCGATGTTTCCGCGTACGAGGAATATTTTCGGCAGTACGAAAAAACCTCCGCATAAGTTTGGCGCAAACGCTTTACAAAACCAATTTTCTGTGTTATACTGATACTAAGTTATCCATAATGAAACGCTGAGAAGCGGAACAGTATCCCGAAATGCGGGCGACAGAGAGCTGCCGTGTGGTGCGAGGCAGTCGATGCGTTCGGGTGAACTCGCCGCCGAGCGGTTTGCTCGAAAGGAAACGAGTAGAAGCAAAACGGGAACTCGCCGTTAAAAGAGTGGGATATGCGCCGGAAAAGGCAAGTATCTTGCACGAGTGCGCGCAAAAGCTTTTGCGCGAATCAGAGTGGTACCGCGAAACCTGTTTTCGTCTCTGGAAAGGAGATGAAAACAGGTATTTTTTTATTGTGCGGATTTCCGCACGGATGCCGCAAAGTTCGGCGGTATGTTTGAAATTCAAAAAAGGAGAGCAGTCATGAAAAATTATCAGAAATACACGAAGCAGTATTTTATGCCGCCTGTGCGTTGCATGGACTGGGCGGAAAAGGACAGCATCGAGTGCGCACCCGTGTGGTGCAGCGTCGACCTGCGCGACGGCAATCAGGCGCTCATCGAGCCGATGACGCTGGAGCAGAAGGTCGAGTTTTTCAAACTGCTCGTCAAAATCGGCTTCAAGGAGATCGAGGTCGGCTTCCCCGCCGCGAGCGACACCGAATACACCTTCCTGCGCACCCTCATCGAGAACGATCTGATTCCCGACGACGTGACGGTGCAGGTTCTCACGCAGGCGCGCGAGCATATCATCCGCAAGACCTTTGAGGCAATCAGGGGCGCGAAGAACGTCATCGTGCACGTTTACAACTCCACCTCCGTCGCCCAGCGCGAGCAGGTGTTTAAAAAGGATAAGGCGGCGATCCTCAAAATTGCCGTCGACGGCGCGAAGCTCCTGAAACAGCTCACCGACGAAGCGGGCGCGAAGTACCGCTTCGAGTACAGCCCCGAGAGCTTTTCGGGCACCGAGCCCGAGTACGCGCTCGAAGTGTGCAACGCCGTGCTCGACGTATGGCAGCCGACGGCGGACAGGAAGGCGGTCATCAATATTCCGACGACGGTCGAAACCTCCATGCCGCACGTCTTTGCCCAGCAGTGCGAATATATCTCCAAAAATCTGAAATACCGCGAAAACGTGGTACTGTCCCTGCACCCGCACAACGACCGC
>CAJFFD010000005.1 GCA_904373255.1 uncultured Clostridia bacterium
CGGAGAACGGTTTCTCGGTCGTGCAGGACGGCGGGCTGCTGGTCGGGTCGGATATACCCGCCCGGTTTACGGTGGATACGGAGGCGATGGAACAGCTTCCCGCGGGGATCTCGTTCGGCGATATTGCATGATTTTCCCGCTGTACGCCGCCCGCAGAGCGCGGGCATGATCTTCGGAGGTTTTTATGGATAGAAAAACGCAGGAGGATGACGGTCGCACCATAGCCGATATGTCGGCAGAATGGATGCCCTGGAACCGCGGCGTATGGCGCAGAAAGCGCCGTGCGGAGAGAACCGCGCAGCCGCAGGAGAGCAAGGAAGAACAAAAACGGAAATACCGCGCCGCGGTTCGCGCGCAGTATCTCGCGATGCTCCCGATGCTCGGCTGCATTCTGGCGGGGTTCGGGCTGATGTATTTTTTGCTGCGTCTGTGGCTGGGTGCTTGAGGTAAATATGTTACGAAAAACGAAGATAAAAGTCATTTTGAGTCTGCTGGCGGTGCTGCTGCTGTGTTCCGCGGTCGCCGCGTGCAGCGATACGTTTCTGCCTGAAGAAAACGGTTATACCGCAACGGTCATCTACGACGCGGGCGAGGGGCGGTTCGGGCCGTCGGATACAACGGGCATCCGCACCTTCAAATACAAACCGGGAGTTTCCATCATCGAACCGGGCGGAGAGCAGAACACGCAGATCAGCGCGCCGACGCGTACGGATATGCACGTTTCTGCCTGGTATCCCGTTCAGCTCGACGAATCGGGCAATCCCCGCAAGGACGGCAGCGGCGCTTATATTTTGGAAGAATCTCCTTGGGATTTTTCTTCGATGCGCCTTCCCGACGAGGACGGCTGCAAGCTGTATCTCAGTGCGCATTGGTCGATGAATTATAAGCTGATCGTAGACGTCGGCGAAGATGCGCGGGCAGACGGCGTTGAAAACAAAGAATATACCGATTATGACAAAGCAGGCCCCGTTTCGCAGCCGGGCATCGCTCCCCGTTGGGACGGACACACCTTCTATTACTATTACTACCTGAACGCGGAGCAAGAAGAAGTCCGCTTAAGATCTACTTCCGATTGGGCGCAGCTCGTTCTCACAGACGAAACGCCCGAAATCACCGTTTATGTCCGGTGGCTGGAAGGGGAGTGGACGATCATCAACAGAAGCAGCCAACTCAACTGGCAGGAATTTGACGAGGGGAATTATATCCTCGATGCAGACATCGATCTTGGCGGCAATTCCTTCCGGTTTGACGATTTTACGGGCGTGTTCGAGGGGAACGGGCATACGATCAGCAATATAACGGTCGAGGATTCGCGCAACGCATCAGCCGAGCAGAGTATGTTTACCTTCGGCGAAGGCGGCATTCTCCGCAATGTTGTGTTTGAAAACGTTACCTATTCCGTCACGCTGACATATGCGCTGTCCGGCGAGGAGCCGAGCTATTATATCGGATTGCTTGCCGGCAATGCGGAAGGTTTGAATCTGGAAAACTTATCGGGCATCGCATTTGTCGGCTGTTCGATCAATGTTTCCTCATTCGGCTCGGCGTACGGCATTCCCGTGCAGTACGGTCAGGGTACTTCGTATGAGGGCATATTCGGCACGCTTGGCGAAGGTCAGAGCTATACCCCCGCCGCAGGCAGCGAGCCGGTCACAGTCACTGTTGCTTAATAATACGGCGGCTTTGCGCGGGGCGGCCGCGCAAAGCAGAACTGTTGTAAACATACTCGTTCCATTGCAGGAACAGTCAAAGATAAATCAGTGAGGTAAAATAATGAACACAAAGAAACTCATATCGGTCTTTCTTGCGGCAGGGATGTGCCTCGGCGTTTTGTCGGGTTGCAACAACAATCCCGGAGACGATGGAAAAAATCCCGGCGGCGGCGGCGAAGTATATGTTCCTACCCAACAGGAGCAAACTGTTCCCGTCGTCTTCGGTATCGACGGTGCAGACGGCGTTTTCAGCCCCTTCTTTTCGACCGCTTCGTACGACAGCGAGATAACCGGTCTTACGCAATTGGGAATGCTCACGTCTCAGGGGAATAAGTATGTATACGGCGACGATGAGGCTTGCATAACCAAAGACCTCGATATTTCCTATCTGGACGCGAATCAGTCGGAAATGAAAACCTCCGACGGCGCCTCGTACACCCGCTACGATTTTTTAATCAAAAAGGGCATTAAATTCTCCGACGGCGTTGAACTGACCATAGACGACGTGTTGTTCAACCTCTATGTCTACCTCGATCCTTCGTATACGGGCAGTTCTACCATGTATTCGACCGATATAGTCGGACTCAGTGCATACAGGACGCAGAATGCGGACGCAGACGACAACGCATCCGATGCAATTGAAAACCAGGCAACTCGGCGTGCAAACGACCGGCTCATGAACATCTATTATTGGCTCGTGAACCGCTACCTGCTTGAGAACAACGAAGGCGTTCCTCCTACGGGTACAACCAACGAAGGCGACAGCTACCATCCCGAAGTCGAAGGGGACAGCGAAGAGATCATCGGCGACATCAATTTCTTCCTCCCGTATTTCCGCCAGGAGATCGACACCAACTACGAATCCGCCGTTGCCTCTTTCGACGAGACCCGTAAGAGCTACACCCTTGAGGAGGGCGAATATTGGCAGGCGTTCCTGTATACCTACGGATTGCTCTATGTGGAAGAGGAAGGCGCCAGCGGCAAAAAAGTAAAGAAATTTGTCGTGATCGACGAGAACGGCGATTATCAGACTGTTCCCGAAGACGCGGGCTTTGACGAATCTGACCTTGTGACCATCGGCGAGGACGGCACATTCGAAAAAGTAACCGATCCGAACGCGAAGGAAGATCCCGAAAACGGCATCTATACCGTGCATGAGGTTTATGTTATCAATTTTGAGGGTTCGCCTATCACCAATGCAAATGTGGCAGCGAAAGAAGAGATCGAAGAGTATGCCGAAGCGCATTGGCAGGAGATGAGCGGCAAGGACGAAACGGAAAAGCGCAACAATGCAAAACGCGAGTGCGCCGTTCAGATGGTTTATCGCGAAAATGTCGGTACGGCGGATTTGAGCAAAGAATCGATTACATACGACGATATTGATTTCAAAGAATTTAATACCTACAAGAATTTTGCCAGCACAGTGCTTGGCAGCGGCAGCACGAACACGCTGTTTACCGAACTTCTGGCAGACGAACGCTCGAAAATCATTGAGGAAACCGCAGGCGATAATCATATCCGCAGCATCAGCGGCGTTACCACCTCCAAAGTGACTTCCTTTACCAACGTCGACGGAGAAACCTACGAACTCGGCGAGGAGTACGATGTTCTGCATATCCTCGTCAATGAGGTCGACCCGAAGGCGATCTGGAATTTCGCCTTCACCGTCGCGCCGAAGCATTATTATGCTCCCGACAATCTCCTCGAGTCCTTTGAAAAGGACGGCAAAGACATCAACTTCGGCGTTGTTTATAACAGCACCGACTTTATGAACAATGTTTTGCGCCGTTCGCAGGTCATCGGCGTTCCCGTCGGCGCGGGGCCGTACATGGCGAGTACCGAAAGCGGCAAGTGGGACGGAGACTACCCCGTTCCCAACCAGTTCCTCCGCAACAACCGCGTCTATTACGAACGCAACCCGTATTTTGATACGGTCGACGGCGTTGTCGGCGGCACGATCCAGAACGCGAAGATCAAGTATCTGCAATACACGGTCATCAATACGAACTTCCTGCTCGATTCCCTGATCGAGGGCGAAATCGACGTGGGCGCGCCCAATGCAACGCAGCAGAACATCGAGCGCTTGAATACCGTACAGGATACCTTATCCTTTACCCGTATCATGACCAACGGCTACGGCTATGTGGGTATCAATGCAGGTAAAATCCCCGACGTATGGCTGCGCCGCGCCATCATCATGGCGATGGATACGACCATCATCTCCAACGGCTATTACAACGGCGGTCTCTGCGAACTCATCTACCGCCCGATGTCTTTGACTTCCTGGGCGTATCCGAAGGGCGCGACGGCGTTCAGAACGGAAGACGGCAGCATCGACTATACCTTCTATCATTCAGAGAATTCGTCGCAGACTCTCGACAATCAGGCTGCGGCACAAAAGATTGCGGATATGCTTTCCAAACACGGCTATTCGGTCAACGGCGGGCAGGTGCTCGGCGGCCCCGGCAGTACGGGCGCTCTGCAAAAGCTCACCTTTACCGTCGCGGGCGAGTCGAACGACCACCCTGCATGGCAGATGTTCAAAAATGCGGAAGAAATCCTCGAAAGCATCGGGTTTGAAGTAGACGTCAAAACGGATGCCTTTGCGCTTACCAAGTTGAGCAACGGTGAACTTGCCGTTTGGGCGGCTGCATGGTCTAGCACCATCGACCCCGATATGTATCAGGTCTACCATAAAGACTCGATGGCGAGCAGTACCTACAACTGGGGCTACCGCGAAATCAAGTCGGGCGCCGTTTCGTCGCAGTTTGCGCAGTATGTCCAGCCCGGTTATGACTACGATTATGAGAAAGGCCTTATCGACGACCTGTCCGATTTGATCGACGATGCGCGCGCGGTCATCGACCAGAACACCCGCGCCGACATTTACAGCGCCGCGCTGGATCTCGTCATGGAACTTGCCGTCGAAATGCCGACCTATCAGAGGAACGACCTGACGGTCTATAAAAGCGCCAAGATCGATAAAGATACGCTCAATCCGAATCCGACCGCCAACGACGATCTGTTCTCGAAAATCTGGGAAGTCGGTTACAACCGCTGACCGCTTTGCCTTCGGGGTAATTAAACGACATGGTAAAATACATCATTAAAAGAATATTGCTCGCGATCGTCATTTTGCTCGGCGTGTCGGTCATCATCTATTCGCTCGTCCGAATGATGCCGGTCGACTTTATTACGACGCAGTTTTCCGATCAGTTCGCGCAAAATAACGTCGACATCCAAGCGGAAATAGAGAGGCTGAAAGTATTCTACGGTTTGAACGACGGTATAATCGAGGGGTATTTCAAGTGGCTCGGCAAAATGCTGCAGGGCGATTTGGGCAACTCGTTCAAGTACAGCGACAAGGTCAGCACGATCATCGTCGAAAACATGGGTATTTCCTTCGGCATCGCGTTTGCGGCGCTCATTCTGGAGTTCCTTATCGCAATTCCTCTGGGAGTAAAGGCTGCCACCAAACAGTACGGCGTGGTCGACTATACCGCCAGTGTGCTTGCGATGATCGGCACGGCTCTGCCTACTTTCTTCTTTGCGGCGATCTGCATTCAGCTTTTCTCCGTACAGCTCGATATATTTCCCGTCAACGGAATGACGAGTACGCTCCCGATCGACGCGTCCGGCTGGACGCGTTTCTGGGACGTCATATGGCATCTTATATTGCCTGTCGGGATCATGGTATTTTTGTCCGTCGGTTCGCTCATGCGCTATACGCGGACGAACACGCTCGAAGTGCTGAATGCCGACTATATCCGCACGGCGCGCGCCAAAGGATTGGGCGAAAGTAAAGTCATCTATAAGCACGCCTTTCGCAACACACTCATTCCGCTCGTAACGCTTCTTGCCGGTACTTTGCCGGGGTTGTTCAGCGGTGCGATGATCACCGAGCAGATGTTCGGCATCGAGGGTATCGGGTTAAAGGCATACGAAGCTCTGAAAGCAGGGGATATTCCGTTCATTATGGGTTATAATATGTTCCTTGCCATCCTCACGGTTATAGGAACGCTGCTTGCCGACCTGATGTATGCGGTGGTCGATCCTCGCGTCAAACTTACGAAATAGGAGAGAACGATGGAAGAAAAAGAAAGACAAAAGCGCGCGGAGGAATTGCTCGTCGGCGAAGAAATAAGCAACCTTTCCTCGCAGGAGGGGGCGGAAAAGCGCCCCGTAAGCGAAGAAACGGTTCATATCGCCGAAAGCGTTGCCGCGCTCGAGGAGGAGGAAGAACAGGAGCATTTGGAAGACCGCGTCAAAATGCTTTCACCCGGCGCGGTGGTCGCAAAGCGGTTTTTCCGTTCCAAACTCTCCGTCATCGGGTTGATCACGCTCATCGTGCTGTTCGTGTTTTCTTTTGCGGGGCCGCTTTTGCAGTTCGTTACTCCCGCCGTTTGGGGTCAGGACGAAGTAGACCGCAGCCCCGGCAAAATCGTTGAGATCAACAGTCCTTACGAATATGACGACATCGACGGGAACGATCAGGTCGCTTACGAGTATATCGCTTCGCCGAACGCCTTCAATTTCGACGGCCCCATCAGCCCTACGCATCTTCTCGGAACGGATAAAAACGGATACGATGTGTTGTCGCGCCTTATGTACGGCGGCAGAATATCGCTTACGCTGGGATTCGTCGTTGTCATACTCGAAACGCTGATAGGAATTGTACTGGGCGGTCTTGCCGGATATTTCGGCAAGTGGGTAGATATGCTGATCATGCGTATCGTCGATATATTCAATTGCATACCGCAGCTTCCGATCATGCTCATCATCAGCTACATGCTCGACGCGAACAATGTTGAGGCGATGTCAAAGCTATACATAATGATGGCGATGCTCACCCTGATCGGCTGGGCGGGCGTCGCCCGCATGGTGCGCGGTCAGATTTTGTATCTGCGCGAACAGGAATATATGATGGCGGCAGAAGCAACGGGGCTGAGCCTGTGGCGAAAGCTGTTCAAACATCTCCTGCCCAACGTTCTCCCGCAGCTGATCGTTTCGATGACGCTCGGATTGGGCGGTATCATCCTTACGGAGGCGACGCTCGGCTATCTCGGGCTCGGCGTTCCGGATGAATATGCAACGTGGGGCAATATGATCAACGTGCTTACGAGCGAGGTTTCCTATTGGGGGCAGTATCCGAACCAGTGGGTGCCGGTCGGCATCTGCATCGTTCTTGCAGTCCTCGCGTTCAACTTTGTCGGTGACGGGCTGCGCGACGCGTTCGATCCGAAAATGAAGAGGTGACGGCGCATATGTTCGGACTGAAAAAAGACGGCAAACAAAAAAAATCGCATTACCTTACGCAAAAGGAATCGCGCGAGATCGCAAAGGCAAACAAGCAGGCGATCCGCGAACTTGAAAAGCAAAAGCTCCGCAAGGCGGATGAGTCGGAATATGCGGCGCAGATGAAAGACGAAAACAACATCGTTGAATTCGAAGATCTGCACACTTATTTCTTTACCGACGCAGGCGTTTCGCGCGCGGTCAACGGGGTTTCCTTCAATATTCCCGAGGGCAGCGTGGTCGGGATCGTCGGCGAATCCGGCTGCGGAAAGTCGGTTACAAGCCTTTCGCTGATGCGCCTTGTACAGGCGCCGCAGGGTCAAATCGTGCAAGGCTCCATCCGTTTCAAGTCCAGCGAATACGAAAAGGACGAAAACGGCAAGCCTATCCCCATTTACGAAACGGAGCCGGACGGCAACGGCGGGGAGCGAATCGTCACCGAGGAAAAAAAGGACAAGCACGGCAAAACCGTCCTCGACAAAGAGGGCAGACCTGTCATCGTTCCGGTACAGAAGCGCGATGTTTCCGGCGCGCTCATGTACAAAATGACCGAAAAGGTCTTTGATATTGCAAAAATGCCGATCAAGGAAATGTCGCGCATCCGCGGCAGGCAGATCGCAATGATTTTTCAGGAGCCGATGACTTCCCTCAATCCCGTGTTCACGGTAGGGAATCAGTTGGATGAGGTAACACTTCTGCACATTCCCGGCTCGAACAAGGAAGAGGCGCGCCGCCGCAGCCTGGAAATGCTGAAAATGGTCGGCATCGCCATGCCCGAGCGCGTGTATAAATACTATCCGCACGAAATATCCGGCGGTATGCGGCAGAGGGTCATGATCGCAATGGCTCTCGCTTGCAACCCCCGCCTGATCATTGCGGACGAGCCGACGACCGCGCTCGACGTTACCATTCAGGCGCAGATCCTCGACCTTCTGCGCGATGTGCGCAAAAAGATGGGCGGTTCCATCATGCTGATCACCCATGACCTCGGCGTCATTGCGGAAATGGCGGACTATGTTCACGTCATGTATGCCGGCAAGGTTATCGAAAGCGGTACCGTGCAGGAAATATTCAAAAACCCGCTCCATCCCTATACAATCGGGTTGCAGAAGAGCAAGCCTGTTGTCGGAAAGGATGTGGAGGAACTGTATAGCATTCCCGGTCAGGTTCCGAACCCGATCAATATGCCGAACTACTGCTATTTCCGTGAGCGGTGCGACCGTTGCGTAGCCAAGTGCAAGGGCGAGTACCCCGAATTCGTATGGGTAACTCCCACGCACGGCGTGGCATGTTATCTGTACTCGGAGGGCAATAAAAAGGAATGAGTGAAATTTTACAGCAAAATGCCCCCGTGCAGGAGGCGCCCGGCGATGAAAACGTGCTGCTGAAAGTCAGCCACCTTAAAAAATATTTTCCCATCCGCGGAGGGCTGCTCGGCGAAAAGACGCAGTATGTCCGCGCGGTAGACGATATATCGTTTAACGTGCGCGCCGGTCAGACGGTCGGAATCGTCGGCGAGTCCGGTTGCGGCAAAACGACGATGGGAAGAACAATTCTCCGGCTGCATTCGGTCACCTCGGGCGAGGTCATCTTCAACGGCATGGATTTGGGCAAGATGAATGCGCGCGCGCTGCGCAAAATCCGACCGCAGATCCAGATGATTTTCCAGGATCCCTATTCCAGTCTTTCCCCGCGAATGACGGTGGGTGAGATCATCGGCGAAGCGGTGCGGCAGCATCATATCGTATCCAAAGAGGAATACAAAGAATATATCTTCGACGTAATGCGCCGCTGCGGTTTGCAGCCGCAGTATTTCGAGCGATACCCGCATGAATTTTCGGGCGGACAGCGGCAACGCATCTGCATCGCTCGCTCGATCGCGCTCAAACCACGCCTCATCATCTGCGATGAGCCTGTTTCCGCGCTCGACGTGTCCATCCAGGCGCAGATCATAAACCTTCTGAAGGAACTGCAGAGGACGGAGGGCATCGCGTATATCTTTATTTCGCACGACCTTTCCGTTGTCGAGCATATCTCCGACGAGGTCGGCGTCATGTACCTCGGCAATATGATGGAGTACGGAAAAACAAAAGATATTTTCTCGCGTCCGCTGCATCCGTATACCGAGGCGCTGTTTTCTGCCGTGCCGGTGCCGGATCCGGACTATAAGATGAACCGCATCATCCTCAAGGGCGACATCCCTTCCCCGGCGAACCCGCCTTCGGGCTGCAAGTTCCATACCCGCTGCGAAAAATGCAGAGATATTTGTACGCGCGAGGAGCCGGTTTTCCGCGAGTTGGAGCCGGGGCATTTTGTGGCGTGCCATCTGTATGACGATTCAGGCGTATCCGGGGCAGCAGACTCCGGCAACCGCGAAGAGCAACAAGAAGCAAAAGCGTAATAAACAGAAAAGAGGAAACTATGTATCGCATCAAGTATAAGATGTTGGCAATGGGGCTTGCGCTCCTCATGTGTGCTTCCGTATTGATCGCCGCATTCCTTCCGGAAGGCGGCAAGGCTGGCGGAAATATGTCAGCCGGCACCAACGACGGAGGATTCAGCATCACGGAGGACGATTCGCTCGCCCTTGCCGACACGTCTTCCGCCTTCGATCAATCCCTGACCGATATTGCGCCCGAAGTAAGCGGGAAACAATGGCTTATCGTTTCTTTGGATGGCGAAAGCCTTGCCGACCGCCGCGGGAACAAGGATTTGAGTGAATTTGCCGAAAGCGGCAGGGGTAAGAGCATCGAGCGCAGCCTGCAAAACGAGCAGGCAGATTTTCTCGATAATCTGAGAGGAGCGGGAATCCCTTACGAGCTGAAATACAGTTATACGATGCTCACCAATGCCGTTGCTATCCGTACCGATGTCAAATATGCGGAAAAGATCGCAACGATGAAGGGTGTTTCGTCGGTCAATATTTCCGAATATTACTATGCCCCGCAGGACGAAGAGGTATCCAACAATGCCAACGTGTGGGGTACGGGCATTTATAAGGTAGACGAGGAGGTCGCCAACGAGTACAGCAAAGGCATGGTCGCGGCAGTACTCGATACCGGTATCGATTCCAGCCACGAAGTCTTCCAGGTCGAACCCGAGGAGCCGAGCCTGTCCAAGGAAATGGTGGCGGAACGGGTATTCAACGGCGTCAATTCCGGCGTGCAGGGTCTTGATCCCGACGTAACGGCAGACGACGTGTATTACAATTCCAAAATTCCGTTTGCATACGATTACGCGGATAAGGATACGGATGTATACCCGTCTTACTCCGCGCACGGCACGCACGTTGCCGGTATCATTGCCGGCTCCCCCGTAGACAATATCGTCGACCAGGACGGAAAACCCATCCTCGACCAGAACAACGAGCAGATGGACTTCCGCGGCGTTGCGCCGCAGGCGCAGCTTGTTATCTGCAAGGTCTTTACCGACAATGCAGACAGCACTTCTTTGGGCGGGGCGGAGGAGATGGATATCCTCGCCGCTTTGGAAGACTGCGTCAAACTGAAAGTCGACGTCATCAATATGAGTCTCGGTTCGTCCGCAGGATTTTCTACGGGCGATAACGAGCATATGCAGGAAGTGTACGACAGCATCCGCGCCGCAGGCATTTCTCTGGTCGTCGCCGCAAGCAACGATTACAGCGCGCATTACGGCGGTACATACGGTACAAACCGCGCAGAATATCCCGATTCCGCGACGGTCGGCTCGCCGTCCACTTATCCCGGCTCGCTCAGCGTTGCAAGTATCAACGGGCAGCAATCCAAGTATATCAAAGTAACGGTCGGCGGCGAGGATAAATATCTCTACTTTACCGAAGCGAGCGATACTTCCGGCGAAGAAAAAGATTTCGTTGCCGAAATGAAGGAGAAAAATCCGGGGCTTGTGAACCAGTCGACCGGCGATTTGACCGTCGATTTTGTTGTTGTCCCCGGTTACGGCAATATTTCCAATTATTCGAGGGTCAATGTAGACGGCAAGGTTGCGGTTGTCAGCCGCGGCGGCAACGTTTCCTTCGAACAGAAAGTCCGCAACGCCATGCAGCGCGGCGCGGTCGGCTGCGTCATCTATAATAATGTTTCGGGCATTATCCGCATGAGCCTGGGCAACATCAGCAATCCGATACCGACCTGCTCGATTACGATGGATGCGGCAAGCAACATCATAAACGCGGGCAGCGGCACCATGGTCATCAGCGAAAGCCAGAAGGCGGGGCCGTTCATGTCCGACTTTTCCAGCTGGGGGCCTACGCCCGAGCTGCATCTCAAGCCGGAGATCTCCGCCCACGGCGGCGAAATCACGTCTTCCGTCCCCAACGGCTGGGCGGAGTACAGCGGCACATCGATGGCTTCGCCGAACATGGCGGGTGCGATGAGCTTGATTATCTCGTATATCGAGCATAACGAAGAACTCTTTAAGCCCGGCGAGGCGGGCAGCATGACCGACTCGGTTGCCATCTCCAACTTCCTCGTTATGAGTACGGCGACCATCGCGCGCGACGAATATGCCAACCCGTATTCGCCCCGCAAGCAGGGCGCAGGGCTTGCCGACATTGCAAAGGCGATAAAAACGCAGGCATACCTGTATCAGCCCGGCATTGACAAGGCGAAAATCGAAGTGGGCGACGATCCGGAAAAGACGGGCGAATATACGCTTACTTTCCACGCCCGCAACCTTTCCGACCGCGAGCGCACCTATGCTCTCGGCACGCAGACAATGACCGAAACGCTTGCTTCCGACGGATTGACCGTTGCCGAGCGTTCGTATATGCTCAACAACATGACGGAAGTATCTTTTTCCGGCGAAGGGGTGGAGGGCAGCACGCTTACGCTCGCTCCGTATGCCGATGTAAAGATCACCTGCACGGTCAAGCTGAACGATGCGGCGAAAAATTATATCGATGAAAGCTTTGTCAACGGCATGTATGTCGAGGGGTTTGTGACTCTTAAAGATACGACCGGCGACGGAAATTCCGTCGATATGAATATCCCTTGGCTTGGGTTCTACGGAGACTGGTATGCTGCGCCCATGTTCGATATTTCGGACTACGAATTGGGCGAAGCGCTTGCCGACGACAGTATCCCCGACGACGAAAAACCGGAAGCGGCTATTTATCCGACCATTCCGCTCGGCTCGTATTGGGGGGAGGAATATATCATCCCTCTCGGGTCTTACCTGTATACGCAGGATCCCAATGTGCAGCAGATCTATCCTTCGGCGGATAAGGCATCGATCTCCATCTACGACGACGCGAACCATCATACCGTCCATAAACTGTACGGAATCTATACGGGCTTGTTGCGCGGTGCGAAGGAAATGAAAATGACGATCACCGACGCCGTGACGGGTGAGGTGGTGTACGAAGGAATGCAGAAAAATGTGCGCAAATCCTTCACGGGCGGTTCGAGTACGGCGCACGCATCCCTTGTCGAAATGGATTGGGATCCGAAGGCGCTGGGGCTTGAAAACAACCGGCAGTATCTCTTCCATATGGAAGGTCTGCTTCCGGACGTGGTCGACCCCGATTCGCCGGACGGCGTGCGGAAATACGACCCTTCGCAGTACGAATACGGAAAGAGTTTCGATTTCAATTTCTATATTGATACCGAGGCTCCGGAAATCGTCGACTATCGCGTTCGCTATGATGTGCGCACCAACGAAAACGACGAGGTGGAGTATTCCGTTTATCTCGACGTCGACATTTATGACAACCATTATGCGCAGTCTGTAGCTCTGTGCTTTGCCGATTATACGGAAATGCAGCTGGAGATGCTCGATTCGCAGATGACTCCCGTATACAGCGAGCGCAATTCGATCACCACGGTTACGCTCGACATCACCGACTATTACGATCAGGATGTTGACATGTATCTGCAGGTAGACGACTACGCACTGAATGCGCGCGCCTATCGCATCAACGATTTCAAATCGCTTGCAGATGCGGTAAATTATCCCGAGCAAATCGATATCGTTACGGGTACTGACGTCGAGGGGAATCCCGATTATTCCAAACAGGTCGAAATCGGCGTCAACGAGGCTCTTTCGATTCAGACGGCTGTTTCCCCCGCAGACGCGGCGAACGTCAATCTGTATTGGCACTCTTTCGATGAAAGCATCGTGCGTGTGCAGGACGGCGAAATATTCGGCGTTTCGCCCGGTACGACGATCGTGCGCGTATACGGCGGCAAGGACGAATATGCGGAAGCGTCCGACGGTATTCTTGTAACCGTAACGGAGAATGAAGCCGCTGCTCCCGGCGTGAAACGGCTGGAACTTGGTCTGATCGAAAATGCAGACAACAACATGGTCAATCCGACCAATATGACCGTTTCGGTGCATCCGAACGAGTCATTCCGTCTGAATGCGACCATTGAACCGTGGTATGCAGACATAGAACCGGACATTCGTTGGACGTCATCCGTGCCGCAGGTAGCAACGGTTGATGCGGTCACGGGGTATGTCAATACCCTCAGCGAAGGCACGACAACAATTACCGGCACTCTGTATATCAACGGGCGTCCCAGCCTGTATGCGGTATGGACACAGCTGTCTGTCGGGCCGGAATTCGTCGTCGACAACGGTTATTTGCGCGAGTATCACGGCAAGGGCGGCAAAGTTACGATACCGAAACGGCTGAACGTATATTATATATACGAAGATGCCTTCCGCGACAATGCCAATATTACCGAACTGGAGATTTCCGCACCCTGTACGGAGATACAGAGCTATGCCTTTGCGAATATGAAGGCGCTCAAACGGGTAGTGCTTCCGGACACGGTAGAGTATGTGCATAGTGCGGCGTTCCTGGGGTGTTCCAACCTTGAGCAGATCGATCTGCATTCCCGTTCGATCACCTTCGGCAATATGTGCTTTGCGAAGTGTACTTCGCTGAAATATATCAACAACGTGGAACTCAAATCGCACGTTGACGGCAAAACCGCAGAGATCCTCTCCCTCGAAGAAGGGAAAGATTTCACGCGGATTCCTGCAAACCTGACCTCGGTCGGGCGGCAGGCGTTTTCCGGCTGTACTTCGCTGCAAGATCTCGATATTACCGAACTGCGCGTCGCCGGCGAAGGCGCATTCCTCGGCTGTACCGCATTGCAGACGGTTACGTTGAGCAGGTTCACCGCGATCAGCAGCGATATGTTCTACGGCTGTTCCAATCTTACGACCCTCATTTATACGGATCTTACGCCGGAACTGATCGGAACAATCTCTTACGCGGGGGCGGAATCTCCCTTCGGCGGCTGTAAAATCGATACGATTCTGCTGAAAGACGGAAGCGGAAACACTGCGGTGATGGATCCGGAAACCGACGCTGTTTACAGCGATGCAGGTAAAACCGTTCTGCTGCGCGTTTCGCAGAATGTTAAATCGTTTGTATTGCCGTCTACGGTGGAAGTGATCGGCGCGAATGCGTTCTCGGGCAATGAAGGGCTTACCTCCGTCGATTTCAGCGACGCAGCGAATCTGCGCGAAATCGGCGCATATGCCTTCTCCGGCACGGGGTTACAGTCCGTTGCAATTCCCGCATCGGTAACAACGCTGGGAAGGGGAGCTTTCTCGTGGTGCGAAGATCTTTCGCAGGTCGACCTCTCCGCGTATGCCGGGGATTTTCCGCGCGACGCATTCTATAACTCCGGTGTTTCGTCGGTGCAATTCGGTGCAAAAACCGAATCGGTCGGCGCACAGGCGTTCATGAACACGGCATTGCGCTCGCTCGACCTTACCGGTACGAATATTTCCGCCCTGGGCAACAGCGCCTTTGCGAACTGCCCGCTCCTGACGGAAGTCAAACTCGGTGTCATCGCTTCTTTGGGCGACGGCGTGTTTGCGACAGACAGGGAAGGCTCGCTCGAAAGCGTCTCCTTTGCCGAAGGCAGCAGTGCGCTTGGCACTTACACGTTTGCGGGGCAGTCCAATCTTACCGTTATCGCGCTTCCCGCAAGCCTGCAAAGTCTTACCGAGATCGGTGCGGGCGTGTTCAGCGGCTGCGGCGCGCTCACTTCGCTTCCGTTCGTTCCGACGAGCGTCGGCGATTCCGCCTTTGACGGCTGCACGGCTCTGGCAACGCTTGATCTTTCTCAGCTGAAAGAGGCTGGCAATGCAGCGTTCCGCAACTGTGCCGTACTCAACGTCGGCACTTTGCCGAACCTTATAAGTGCGGGCAACGAGGCTTTCTTCGGCTGCGAAAAGCTGACGCAGGCAAGCATGAACGGCGTTACCTTCATCGGGGCGCATGCTTTCGAGAACACCTCGCTTTCGTCGCTTACATTGAACGATAATATCCAAACGATCGGGAAATATGCGTTTGCCAATACTCTTCTTACCGGCGAGAACGGCGTGCTTACCATCCCTGCGGGCGTCACGACGATCGGAGAAGGCGCATACAGCGGTCTTGCATCAGTCGAATCGTTCGCTATCGGCGATAACGAAAAATACTTTGTCGAGAGCGGAATGCTGTATCAGCGTGTGCCGAACGGCGTACAGCTTATTGCATTCCCCGCCGGTTCCGACGGCGACAACGGCAAAGTCGAACTCAATGCACAGACCGTCCGCCTCGGTGCGAGCGCCTTTGAAAACGCAAAGAAAATAGAGTCAGTCGAGTTCCCGTATGTGTTCAAGTCGATCGGCGACCGTGCTTTCTTCGGCAGTTCTGCGGAAACCTATATTTTCGGATGTCTTACGGCACCCGTCCTTGAAACGCAGGTACTGTACGCGGAAGACTTTGAAGCCGGTTCGGATATGTATCTTATTCTTTCGATGTCGGGCAGTATCGCCAGCGAAAAGTACTATGCGAACTTCAAAGATTATGCGGCAAAGAAAATATTTGCAGGCAAAGACGGCGTAAAGGGGATAGAAGACTTCGGGCTTACGCTCCGTTGCCCCGAAAACGCCATCGGGTATGACGGTTATATTTATTCGGCATATTTTTCGACGGTCGAAAGAACGCCGCTGATCGCAGATGATACGGCGCGCAATGCCCAGGCGGCAATCGAAAAGCTGCCGACGCCGGAGGCAATCCGTGCGTTAAGCGCTTCCGAAACGCAAACCTGGAAAGATTACCGTGCATTGGTATCCGCTGCGCGTGAGGCGTATAACATCGTAACTGCGGTGCAGAGCCAATTTGTTACGAATTCGGATACGCTGTACGAAGTGGAAACAGCAATGCGTGAGCGCGCGAAAGACTTCGGAGAAACGGTTACGCAGAACAGGCTGATCATCAGCCAGATGCCGGATAAGATGGCATACCTGCGCGGCGAAAAATTCGATCCCGCGGGCATGGTCTTGCTCCTCGTCTGGTCAGACGGCTCCCGCGAAGTCATTTCCGATTCCGAGTATACGATTTATAACGGGGATGCGCTTTCGATGGATAATCCGACGGTTATTATCGAGTTCAACGGACTGCAGACTCCTTTGAATGTCACGGTAAGCAAGCCTGCCATTCAATCGGTTTCGGTCGCGTCTGTTCCCGAAAAGGAATACCGCCCCGGCGATATGTTCTCGAAGTCGGGCATACGGCTGAATGTCCTCTATGCGGACGGCATCGAAGAAAAGGTTTCCGCTTCTTCCGAAATCGAAATTGTCGATCCCAAGCCGTTGACCGAAGGTGAAAACGTCATCACGCTTTCGTATCGCGGATTCACAACGACCTATACGGTTACCGTAAAGGCTGTCGATGGCGGAACGGATGATCCTACGCCGCCGCCGGTCGAGGGCGGATGTTCTTCGGCAGTTGCGTGGAGCGCATTGCCTGCAGCAGGCATGCTGCTTGCCGCCGTGCTGGTTGTTTTGTTCAAAAAGAAAAGAGGGGATCGTTAAGTTCCCGTAAAAGAAAAAGAGCGTCATTTGGCGCTCTTTTTTCTGAAAACAGGAAAAAATATTTTTAAAGCACGCTCCGCTCTATCTATATATGGCTCCGCTGCGTAAATGCTCTGATCTATGCCGGGTGGCTTCAATAAGCTGCGCGGCATAGCTTTTGCCTATTTATTACAATGCGTTTTAAGTATTTGACAGGTGGGGCTTGCACCTATTATAATAGTAAAAAATGGGAGCAGCCTGTGCCGTGGCGGATGGTATGCTCTTCAGTCGGGAGGAACGGAAATGATAGGGAATTTCACTTATTGCAACCCCACAAAGATCTATTTCGGCAGGGATGCGTTGGAAGGTTTGAATAAAGAATTGCCCAAATACGGCAAGAACGTGCTTTTAGTGTACGGGGGCGGTTCCATAAAAAAGAACGGGATTTACGATAAAGTCGCGGCGATTCTCAAGGCGAACGGCAAAAACGTATTTGAAGACGCGGGAGTTATGCCCAATCCCACGGTGGAAAAGCTGTACGAGGGGATCAGTCGGGCAAAAAAGGCGAATGCGGATTTCATTCTCGCCGTCGGCGGCGGGTCGGTATGCGATTATGCGAAGGCGCTCTCCGTTTCCGTCCATTGCAGCGAAGATCCGTGGGATAAATATTATATTCGCTTCGAGGAGCCGGACTGTGAAATTATCCCCGTCGGATGTGTGCTTACAATGGTCGGCACGGGCAGCGAGATGAACGGCGGCTCCGTCATCACCAATCATGCGCAAAAGCTGAAAATCGGGCATGTATTCGGCGAATCCGTATTCCCTAAATTTTCCTGTCTGAATCCCGAATATACGTTTACGCTTCCGCGGTATCAGATGGTTTCGGGATTTTACGACATCATGTCGCATATCCTCGAACAGTATTTTTCGGGAACGGACGACAACACGTCCGATTATGTGATGGAAGGGCTTTTGCGCTCGCTCATCCACAGTGCGCTCGTCGCCGCGGACGACCCGAACAACTATGAAGCGCGCAGCAACATCATGTGGACGGCAACCTGGGCGCTGAACACCTTTGTCGCCATGGGTAAAAGCACCGATTGGGAAGTGCATATGCTCGGGCAGGCGGTGGGTGCCATTACCGATGCAACGCACGGAATGACTCTCGCGGCGGTCTCTATGCCGTATTACCGTCACATCCTGCCGTATGGTCTGCCCAAGTTCAAACGGTATGCTATCAATGTATGGAACGTTGACCCCGCGGGCAAGTCGGACGAGCAGATTGCAGGCGAGGGGCTCGCCGCTATGGAAGCATGGATGAAAAAACTGGGACTTGTTATGAACATCACCGATCTCGGCGCAAACGAATCTATGCTCGACGACCTCGTCAAGAGCACGCTCGTCATGCAGGGCGGCTATAAGGTACTCACCGCGGAAGAGATACGGCAAATCTTCCGCGAAAGCCTGTAATATGCGGCGTCTGCGCTTTTTAACTGCTCTTTTCGCGCTGCTGTTTGCGCTCTCGGTTTTCGGATTTGCAGGCTGTGCGGGCAGGCAAAGCGGTGACCTTGCTGACGGGGAAACGCCCGCCGGCGGGGAAGATGCGGAGGGGATTGCAATGGATATCCGGCTCACGATCGGCGGTCAGATTTTTCGGGCAACACTCGAACCCGGCGAAACGGGTGCGGCGTTCGCCGCCCTGTTGCCTCTCACGCTTGAAATGCGCGAGCTGAACGGCAATGAGAAATATCATTATCTGAACGAATCTCTGCCGGCGCAGGCAGAGCGTGTCGGTCGTATCGAGGCGGGCGATTTGATGCTGTACGGCACGGAGTGCATCGTCCTGTTTTACGAGAGTTTTCCGACCTCATACAGCTATACGCGCATCGGCAGGGTCGAAGGCGCAGACCGGCTTGCCGCGGCGGTCGGCGGCGGCAGCGTCACCGTCGCATTTTCTGCAAACGGTTAAAGTTTTTATACGGGAGGTTATTATGATTTATCGGGATTTTCAGGGGTTAAAGCTGTCCGCGCTCGGGTTCGGCACTATGCGCCTGCCCACAATCGGCGGCGTGTATTCGAAGATCGATGAAAAAGCCGCAGCTGAAATGTTCGATTATGCCATCCAACACGGCGTCAACTATTTCGACACCGCGTGGGGGTATCACGACGGCGAATCGGAAAACACGGACGGAAAAATTTTATCCAAGTATCCGCGCGAAAGTTTTTATCTCGCGAGTAAATTCCCCGGGTACGACCTTTCCAATTTCGGCAGGGTCGAAGAGATTTTCGAAAAGCAGCTGAAGAAGTGCAGAGTCGATTATTTCGATTTCTATCTCTTCCACAATGTTTGCGAAATGAATATCGACGCCTATTTGAACGAGGAAAAGTACGGCACCTATTCCTACCTCATGGAGCAAAAGAAGAATGGGCGTATCCGTCATCTCGGTTTTTCCGCGCACGGCAGTTTGGCTGTTATCGAGCGTTTCCTTGAAAAGTACGGCAAGGATATGGAGTTCTGCCAATTGCAAATCAATTATCTCGACTGGGAATTCCAGAACGCAAAGGGCAAGGTCGAACTCCTCAAAAAATACAACATCCCTGTGTGGGTGATGGAGCCGGTGCGCGGCGGCAAGCTGGCGAGCCTTGCGGCGGAGGATGAAAAAAAGCTCAAGGCGTTTCGCCCGAACGATTCCATCGCTTCGTGGGCGTTCCGCTTTTTGCAGGCACTGCCCGAAGTCAAGGTCATCCTTTCGGGCATGTCGGACATGAAACAGGTCAAAGACAATATTAAAACGTTCGAGGAGGAAAAACCTTTGAACGCGGAGGAGTCGGCTGCGCTGGATACGATCGCGAGGGAAATGCTCGCAAAAACGTCGCTGCCCTGCACGGCGTGCCGTTACTGCACGAGCCATTGCCCCAAGCATCTCGATATCCCCGAGCTTATCAAGCTGTACAACGAGCACCGCTTTACGGGCGGCGGGTTCATCGCTCCGATGGTCGTTTCTGCTCTGGCCGAAGAAAAACGCCCGAGCGCGTGCATCGGTTGCCGCAGCTGCGAAAAGGTCTGCCCGCAGCAGATCAAAATTTCTGAAATGATGAAGGACTTTACCGCAAGGTTAAACGCGTCAGAATAAAAAAGGAGAATACATAAAAAATGATTGAATCGGTATTGGCTAAACATAACGCAAAGCTCGGTACGAAAATTACCGTCAAATCGCTGATTTCCGTCGGCGTCGTCGCGCTGGCGGTATTATTGCCGCAGCTTGTCCACCTCGTTGCGGGCGCTTCGGGCGGCGTGCAGTGGCTGCCCATGTATCTGCCCGTCCTGCTCGGCGGGTGCTTGCTCGGCTGGAAATGGGGGCTGGGCGTCGGCGTCCTTTCGCCGCTCGTCAGCTTCGCGATTACATCGCTCACGGGCAATGCGATGCCCGCCGCATCCCGCCTCCCGTATATGATGGCGGAACTCGCGGTATTTGCCGCCGTTTCGGGGCTGTTCTCGAAAAAAATTGCCGAAAACGGCTGGATGGCGTTCCCCGCCGTCCTGTTGGCGCAGGTGAGCGGCAGGGCGGTATTCCTCGCACTCGCCGCCATCTTCCAGGGCGTTTCCGCGCTGTCTGCGGCGGCGGTGTGGTCGCAGATCCAGGCGGGGTTGTTGGGCATGGTCTTGCAGGCGGTGCTCGTTCCCTTCATCGCAATGGGTCTGCGCGCCCTTCTTCTGCGCGACAAGGAGTAAACAAATGCAATACAGGGCTCTGGGAAAAACCGGCCTGAACGTGAGCGAGATCGGTCTTGGCTGCGAAGGCTTCCTCGAAAAGAGCGAAGCCTTCACCCGCGAGATGTTCTCGCTCGCATTCGATAAAGGCGTCAATATCATGGATCTTTACAGTCCGAATCCCGATATGCATGTCCGCGTCGGGCGGGAAATTGCGCCGCACCGCAGGGAGTTCGTCTATCAGGCACACCTGTGTACGGTGTGGCAGAACGGGCAGTACAAGGCGACGCGCGACATGCGCGAAATCGTCCCTTCCTTTGAAACCATGCTCAAAAACCTCGGCACCGACTACATCGACGTGGGGATGATCCATTACGTCGATTCGGTGGCGACGTGGAAGAAAATCGCGGAAGGGGAGATCATGGAATATGCGCAAAAGTTGAAGGCGCAGGGCAAAATTCTGCACATAGGCATGAGCAGCCACAACCCGCTCGTTGCGCTCGAGGCGGTCAAGAGCGGACTCATCGAGGTACTCATGTTCTCCGTCAATCCCTGCTACGACCTTCTCCCCGGCGACGAGGATGTGGAAAAGCTGTTCGACGAGGAAAGCTATAAAAAGCCGCTGTTCAACCTCGACCCCACCCGTGAGGAGTTGTACGAAACCTGCCAGCGCATGGGCGTGGGTATCACGGTGATGAAGGCGTTCGGCGGCGGCGATCTGCTCACCGACGATTCGCCCGCGGGCAAGGCACTCACCGTGCCGCAGTGCATCCACTACGCGCTCACCCGCCCCGCGGCGGCGTCCGTCATGGTCGGTGCGCACTCGCGCGAACAGCTCGAAGCGGCGCTGTATTACGAAGATGCGACGGAGGAGGAGCGCGACTACGCCTCGGTGTTTGCGACCTTCCCGAAAATCAGTTGGGAAGGGCACTGCATGTACTGCGGTCACTGCGCTCCCTGCCCGAAGGGCATCGACGTGGCGACGGTCACAAAATTTCTGAACATTGCAAAGGCGCAGGGCATCGTGCCCGAAACGGTGCGCGAGCACTATGCCGCCCTTAATGCTAAGGCGGGCGACTGTATCGCTTGCGGCGCGTGTGAAAAGCGTTGTCCGTTCGGGGTTAAAATTACCGAAAACATGCGCGCGGCGAAATCCTTGTTCGGCGCGTAATCAAACGAATCGGAGGTACATATCATGTACGATTTGCAGTCGCTGCGGGAAATGGTGGAGAAGGAAGGCTTCACCTGCGCGATCGCCAAGGGCAAAAAGCTGTTTACGAGCACTTCGCGCGGCGTCCGCCCGCTTCTGGATCTGATCGAAAGCGGCGAGGATTTTCGCGGCGGCATCGCCGCGGATAAGATCGTCGGGAAGGCTGCCGCGCTCCTGTATGCGCATATGGGCAAGGGCGAGGTGTACGCGTGCGTGCTCGGCGAGGGCGGACTGGCAGTTCTGCGCGGGCATAACATCTCCGTACAGTTTGGAATGCTCACCGAGCGCATCATTAACCGCGCCGGCACAGATATTTGTCCGATGGAACGCGTATGTGAAACGCTTACCGACCCGGTTGAGGCATATATTGCCATAAGAAAGCGTGCCGATGAACTTGCGACAGACAGGCACGGTAATCATAAATAAACCAGGGATTTGCGCGGTTGCAGCGCTAAAATCGCATAATTGCGAAGTACTATGTGTAACATAAAGCAGAGAAAATTAAAAACAGCAGCCCTTTGGCTGCTGTTTTTAATTTCTTATTGCTTACCGTATCAGATTTTGTCGATGAATTTCAAACTGTATTTCTGGTAATCGCCGCAGACGCTGAATGCCGTGTTTTCGGTTACGAAGCGCAGAATATTTATGTGCGCATCTTCTCCTCTGAAGTAGATTTTCCCGTCGACGTATTCGACTTTCCGCCAGCAGGCCGCGAGGGTTTCGCCGAGGAATTTGATATAACTTTCTCGAGCCGTCCAATGCACATAAAAATCGGAGGTGGAGTGGATTTCTGCTTTTTCGCGTTCGGAAAATTTGTTCAATACGGCAGGGCGCGCTTTGCCGGCAAGGTTTTCACAGTCGAAGCCTACCTGTTTTTTCCCCACGGCGAGTGCCGTAAGCCCTTTGCTGTGGCTGAGGTTGAAATGAATTTTTCCGCCTTTTATGTAAGGTTTGCCGTTAATTGTTTTACAAATCGTCGGATTTAGTATATTATAATACTTGCGAAGGACGAATTTGATAAACTCTTCCGATTCTGCCTCACAAAAAGTATAAAATATATCGATCATGCCTTTATTATAGCATACATATTGTTGAAAGCAAGTGTTTTTGGAAAATTTTATGGTAAAATTGCGGAGGTGTAGCAGTGAATCGCTCTGAAACGGCAAGAGAAAATTTTAAAAACGGATATAATTGTTCGCAGGCAGTGTTTCTCGCTTTTTCCGACCTCATTCCGCTGGACGAAAAGACGGCTTTGAAAATTTCCGCGCCTTTCGGCGGGGGCGTGGGGCGCATGCGCGAGGTCTGCGGTACTGTTTCCGCAATGATGATGGTCTGCGGTCTTGTCTTTTATGATGCGGAACACGTTACCCTGGAAGAAAAATCGGCGCTTTACGCGCGAGAGCAGGAGTTGGCGCGCCGCTTCCGCGAAAAAAACGGCACAATTGTCTGCCGCGAGCTTTTGCGCGGCGTCACTGCGGACTGTTCCCCCAATGCGTCTGCGCGTACGGCGGAATATTATAAAAAACGTCCCTGCGCCGATCTGTGTGCCTGCGCTGCGGAAATTTTGGAAAAATATCTTATCGAACAGGGGATTTTACCGGATCCCCGCCGTGAGGAGAAAAAATGATTTATACAATAACACTGAACCCGTCGCTCGATTATATTGTACATGCGGATTCATTTGCTTCGGGCAAGGTCAACCGTTCGCAGCGGGAAGAGATTTTGCCGGGCGGGAAGGGGATTAATGTCTCCCGCGTCCTGGCGCAGCTCGGTGTTCCGTCCGTCGCGCTCGGGTTCGCCGCGGGATTTACGGGCGAGGAGTTTATCCGGCTGACCGGGGAATACGGTGTGGCGACAGATTTTCTGCCCGCGGCAGGAATGACCCGCATCAATGTCAAAATCCGTTCGCGCGAAGAAACGGATATCAACGCGAGCGGCCCGTCCGTTGCGGAGGGTGACTTGCGTGCGCTTGGGCAAAAATTGGCGTCCGCGCCGGAAGATTCTGTACTTGTTCTCGCAGGGAGCGCCCCCGCGTCGCTCTCTTCCGATTGTTATTCGCGGCTGCTCGCGTTCAGCGGGAGAAGCGATTTTCGCATCGTGCTTGATGCATCGGGCAAACTTTTTGCCCACTCCGTCGCGCTCTTGCCGTGGCTCGTCAAACCAAACCTCGAAGAATTGGAAGAACTGGTCGGAGAAACGTTGGCTTCCCGTTCCGACGCGGCGCGCGCCGCGCGGCAGTTGCAGGGGCGTGGGGTGAAAAACGTCATCGTCAGCCTGGGCGGCGAAGGCGCGCTGCTGGTTTCGGAGAGAGGAGAGGAGATTTTTGTTGCTGCGCCGCAGGGAAAAGTTCTCGATACGGTTGGCGCAGGCGATTCCCTTCTCGCGGGTTTTCTTGCGGCAAAGGAGCGGGGCGGTTCGGATAAGGAAGCGCTGGAACAGGGTGTTGCGGCGGGCAGCGCCACGGCTTTCCGCGTCGGATTGGCGACCGGAAAAGAGATCTGTTCTCTGTTGCAAAAAATGCACGCACTGAAAAATTAAACAACATTAATATAAATACTGTCTATAAAATAAAGGCGGGCAATTTCGAGGAAAGCATTGCCCGTCTTCATATTTTAAATCAATTCAAATTTAATTTTATTACCGCCTTGCCCGAGCTTTGGCGGCAGCCGCCGCGCAGACGGGGCGAAGCCAGAACGGCGCGCGGAAATTGTGCCGCATGAGCAGGCGCACAACGGCGGAGCGCTCCTTCGCCGCCACGCGCAGAGCCATGCTTTCCGACTTCAGAAAATCGTCGAACAGCCGTATTTCTTCCGCCTTGTTTTCCGCTGCAAATTCTGCGTATACGCCGATGACGCGGTTGCATGCATAGGCAAAAGCAAAGCTGTATTTTTCCCTGTCGAGCGATGCCTTGATTCCGCCGAAAAAGCGGATGAACGCACGCAGGGATTCGGCGGAGCCTTCCGCATCGTCGGGTTCGGGGTTTTGTTCTTCGCCGACAAAATCAATGGCTGCGGAGGTTTCGGCGAGCAGAAGGAGGGCAACAAGCCGTTCTCCGCGGTCGGCGCCCCGAAGTTCTGTCGGGAGCCGATTAAATAAAGGCAGACTAACAATAAATCCAATTTTCCGCGGCAAAAGGTCTTGCTGCAGGATCGTCTCTGCGGCAGGCATATCGTATTTTGTATCGGTTCGGAATAAAAGCAGATTTTCCGAGCGCTCCGAAAGAAGTGCGGGCAAGCCTGCAAGGTCGGTGTCAGAGCATCCGCTATCCGAAAACAACACATAGCGCCCGTGCGGTTCGGCATCTGCAGGCACCGCCTCGCATCCGTCGGGCAAGTCGGGCGGCAAATCGCTTCCGCCTATAATTACGGATAAAGCCGGCTGCGGCGGGGCGGGGGCAGGCTCTTCTTTCTTTCTCTTCCAAAACGCAAATTTCATGAATATAGTATAGCACAGCGCGGCGTAAAACTCAAGCATGAAACTGCGATAAATTCCGTAATTGCCGCCGATGCGTTTGCCATTTTAACAATTGTGTGTTATAATAATTCATCATGAAGGAAAAGAAGGGTATCCGCGCCGCTGTTTTCGATTTGGACGGCACTCTCATCGACAGTATGGAGATATGGCGCGAAGTGGACGAAGATTTTTTCGCGCGGCGCGGTATGCCGGTACCGGAAGGATATCAGGAGCGCATTGCACATTTGGGGTTTCGCGAATGCGCGGCATTTACCGTGCGCGAATATCTGCCCTCCGAATCGGAGGAAGAGATAATCGAAGAGTGGAGGAAGTTATCCCTTTCCAAATATTCCGCGGAAGACGGGGCAAAATATTTCAAACCCGGCGCGCTTGCCTTTGTGCGGCGGTTGAAGAAAAAGGGGATTCGCCTGGGTGTCGCTACCGCTTCTTCGCCCGATTTCTTTATGCCGATTTTGCGCGCGGGCGGTGTTGAGACGCTGTTCGACGAATATTGTACCGTCGACGAGGCGGGGCGGAATAAGAGCTGCCCGGACATTTTCCTCCGCATTGCGGAAAAATTGGGGGTAACGCCTGCCGAATGCGCCGTTTTTGAGGATAATCTTACGGCGCTGCGCGCGGCAAAGTCGGTGGGGATGTTTGCCGTAGGAGTGTTCGACGAGGCGTCGCGCGCCTTCCGTGCGGAAATGGAGAAGGAGGCGGATTTATTCATCCTCTCTTTTGAAGATCTGCAGGATCAATTCTGACTTTTAATTCAGCGAGGTTTTCCTATGTACGTTTCCAAACTCAACCTGATTGAAACAGAGAAAGCTCTCAAGGAGATCAAACAGGTCTTCGAGCAGGAACTGTCGCAGGCTCTCAACCTGACGCGCATCAGCGCGCCGCTGTTCGTTGCGAAAAGCAGCGGGCTGAACGACAACCTGAACGGCGTGGAGCGACCCGTTTCTTTTGACATCAAGGCGACCGGTGAAACGGCAGAGGTGGTGCATTCGCTCGCGAAATGGAAGCGCTATGCACTCGCCAAGTACCGTTTCGGGGCATATTTCGGATTATATACCGATATGAACGCTATCCGCAGGGACGAGGATTTGGATAATATGCACTCCGTTTATGTCGACCAGTGGGATTGGGAGGCTGTCATTTTGCGGAAAGACAGAACGGTGGAATACCTGAAAAATACGGTCGAAAAAATTTACGCTGCGCTGCAGGCGACTGCTACGCTTCTGTGCAGGGAGTACCCTGTGCTGGACAATTATTTTTCGGAAAAAATAACGTTTGTCACGACGCAGGAGTTGGAAGACGCTTATCCCGATAAAACCCCGAAAGAGCGCGAAACTGCATTTGTTCGGGAACATGGCGCCGCATTTATTATGCAGATCGGCGGAAAGCTGAAATCGGGGAAAAAGCACGACGGTCGTGCGCCCGACTACGACGACTGGTCGCTCAACGGGGATATAGTGCTGTATTATCCCGTTCTCGATTGTTCTTTTGAAATATCTTCGATGGGGATTCGGGTAGACGAAAAGAGTCTTGTTTCGCAGTTGGAAGCGGAAGGTTGTACCGAGCGGCTGGAATTTCCATTCCACAAAGCATTAGTGGCAGGGGAATTGCCGCTTACGATGGGCGGCGGTATCGGTCAGTCCCGCCTATGTATGTTTATTCTCAACAAAATGCATATCGGCGAGGTGCAGGTATCTTTGTGGGATGAAAAGACGGAGCGTTACTGTCGCGAAAACAACATCGTGCTTATGTGACGGGGAATAAAGAATTGCAGATGAATTGACAAGCGGTTGCGAATTTGATACAATAAAAAGGCAATTGAAATCGGAATGGCGAATTGCCGGGCATCCGGCAATTCCGATACGGAAGGTTGGCAGAGTGGTCGATGGCGTCAGTCTTGAAAACTGAAGACCTGCAAGGGTCCGGGGGTTCCGCTTCCGGCGAGGGATTGCCGAAATAACGTTTGGCGCTTTCGCGTCAAGGCTCTATGAGCCCGAATCCTTCACTTTCCGCCAGTCAGAACCTGAATCGAGCCTTCGGTTTACGTTTTTTTGTCCTTTTTCGTTCATATTGTTTGACTTTTGCCGCGGATAGGTATATATTGTTAATAATGCGGCGTCGGGGATAGTCCGACCGGATATTCAAGTCTATCCGCATTTAACGGGTATCATTTATACCCGTTATTTTTTTGCTTATTTTTCCTGTGGCGTTTCCTCATCCGATATTTTGATCCGCGTTTTGTCATATTCAGAAACTTTCCCTATATAAGATACAGTCCATTGGATTAGGGGATATTTGTGTTCAACATCGCCTGCTTGCGCTGTAGCGGGATAGGTCGCTCCTATGCCTTGCCGTTTCATAATGTGTTTGACCCGCCATAACACGTCTATTGTAACGCAACAAGTAAGAATTTCTGTGATAGAATAAAAATCATTGAATTCAGTCCGTTTTTCTTTTGGCAGAAAAAGACGGCGGTCGGCTCCATTATAAGCAGGGTGCGAGTCGGCAATCGTATGCCGATTTTTCTGTCGGTTTTCATAGTTATGACCGCTGAAAATTTTTTATTACTTTTTCTCTTTCATTCGCTTGACTTTTGTGTTACACAAAAGTTTATACTTGGGACAATACAATAAGAACTGAAAAGCAAGAAAGGAGACAAGGAGGTTTTCTATGAAAAAAATTATGGCGGTGTTATCGTTGTGTTCAGTTTTTGCGATGGCTTTGGCTTTCGCGGGATGCTCGGGTGAGCAGACATTCGAGGCGAAAAACTGGGAGTCCGGCGATACGGTTGTAAAATCAGTTGCGATCGACGTCGAAGATCGGGCGGTCGAAGTTATCCCTTCCGAGGACGGGCAGGTTCATATCGAGTACAGCGAAAGCGAAAAGGAATACTATAATATATCCGTGTCGGAAGACGGCGAATTGACGATGACGTTCGAAACGAACAAGACCTGGACGGATTACATCGGAACAAAACCGGCGGCGGAATACCGCAAAATAGTGGTGGCTTTGCCGGAGGGATTGTCCGGAATTACAGTCAGCACGACGAACGAAACGGTCGATGTTTCGTCGTTGGCTGTACAGGGAGAAATTTCGCTCAATTCCAACGGAGGCGACTTGAATTTTGAAAAACTTGAAGTGGGAACAGAATTGAGCGTAACGGCGAAAAACGGAAACATCACAGGCTCCGTGCGCGGCGGTTGGGATGATTTTGCCATCGACTGCAAAGTCAAAAGCGGAAAAAGCAATCTGCCTGAGATAAAAGAGGGCGGCGCAAAATCGCTGGTCGCAAATTGCAATAACGGCGACGTCAATATCGATTTCGTTGCATAAAAGTAAGTAAAAAAGGATGGCGTTTCGTTGCCATCCTTTTTTCGCCCATTTGCCGCGTTCTCTGATTATTTGTCCGCTGTATCGCAGATCAGTTCGGCGATGGAGCCGTTCCCTGCGGAGAAAGGGGCGGCGGCGAGGTTTTGTTTCAACTTTTCATCCGCAGCAAGCGCGCGTACTCCGCCGAGCAGGGTGCGGGGCGAAAGGTCGGACTCGCGCAGGATGCGGCACAGTCCCCGCTTTTCAAAGTACTGCGCATTCTGCAATTGGTCGCCGCGCGAGCGCCTGTTTTCGAGCGGTACGAGCAGGGCGGGCTTTTTGAGCGCGAGCAGCTCGAACACGGTGTTCGACCCCGCGCGGGAAACGACGAAGTCAGCCGCCGCGTAGGCGTTCGCCATGTCCGATTCGTATTCGAGGGGAACGTATCCCTCCCGCTTTTCCGCTCCCGCATGCTTTCCGCGGATGTGCAGAAAATCGAAGGACTGCAAAATTTCGGGCAGGGCGGCTTCCGCCGCGCGGTTGAGCGCGAGGCTCCCGCTCCCGCCGCCGAACAGGAGCAGAACGGGCTTTTTTCCCGAAAATCCGTACTTTTTCAGTGCCTCGGTGCGGTCGCCGCGCAGCAGCTCGGAGCGGATGGGCGCGCCCGTATAAATACCGTTCGCAAACAGTTTGGCGGTATCGGGGAAGCTGGTCAGAACCGCCCGGCAGCGCCTGGCGATGATTTTGTTCGCAAGTCCCGGCGTCAAGTCCGATTCGTGCGTCAGAACGGGGATTTTTAGTTTTTTTGCCGCAAGCACGACGGGCAGGGCGACGTATCCGCCCTTGGAAAACACGATGTCCGCGCCCGCCGCCGCGAGCGCCCTTTTCGCTTCCGACACGCTTTTGAGAAAGCGGAAGGGCATCGCAATATTTTTCAGCACCGAGCCGCGCACGAGCTTGGTGCAATGCACGGTGTGATAGGGTACGCCGCGCCCCTTCATCAAATCCCGCTCGATGCCGTCCGAGCCGATATATACCAAATTGAATTTTTCCCGCAGTGCGGGGATGAGCGCGATGTTCGGCACAACGTGTCCCGCACTTCCCCCGCCCGTCAGTATAAGAGTTTTCATGGCAAAGTCCTCGCACCAATAGTATATTTGCGGTTCGCACAAAATATTATGCAAAGGGAAGCCTTTTGCGCCGCGAACCCTTTACAAATTGCGGAATTTGCGGTACAATATCCGAAAAAGCAGAGGAGAGCGGGAATCATGGTCTTTACTTCCTACGATAAAAAAGAAATTTTCGTGCGCGAATGGACGGACGTCGAGGAGCCGTGCGGCGTTGTGCAGATCGCCCACGGCATGAACGAGTACGCCGCCCGCTACGACAAATTCGCGCGGCGCCTGAACGAGCTTGGCTACGCCGTCGTGGCGGACGACCACCGCGGCCACGGCGATACCGACGCGGAAACGCTCGGCTACGCGGAGGGCGCAATGTTTTCCGATACCGTCAAGGACATGGCGGGCATCGCGAAGCACTACCGCGAAAAATTCCCCGACGTCAAATATATTTTGTTCGGCTTTTCGTACGGCTCCTTCCTCACGCAGGCATTCATCGAAAAGTACGCCCGCTTTCTGGACGGCGCCGTTATCGCGGGCAGTTCCCGCCAGCCCGCCCTTGCGGTGCGCGCCGGCTCGCTCGTCGCAAACGTCGGCGGTTTGGTAAAAGGCCGCGCGGCGCCCGCGAACTTCGTCAATAAAACGGTTTTCGGCGGGTACGACAAAAAATTTGAAGACCGCGAATTTTTGAGCACGGATGCGGAGAACAACGAAAAGTACCACGCCGACCCGTACTGCAATTTCGTGTGCAGCAACAACTTTTTCATCGAATTTTTCAAGGGGCTGAACGGGCTCTACAAAAAATCGAACGCGGCGGGGCTGGATGTGAATCTCCCGCTCCTGCTCATCTCGGGCGCGGAGGACGCGGTCGGCGGCGAAAAGGGGGTCGGCAGGCTGTACGATTTCTATAAAAAATGCGGCGTGAAGGACGTGACGAAGTACCTCATTGCGAACTCCCGCCACGAATTTTTGAACGAAAAGGAACACTTTGAGGAGGCGTTTGCGCAGATCTCCGCCTTTTTGAAGAGGGTTTCCGTGCGCAAAAAGTAGAACTGCGGCGGGAGAGCGGCAGGGGCAAAAAGAAAAAATTCACAAAAAAATTTGCCGCCGCGGGGTTGACAAACTTCGCGCGGCCGATTATAATGATAGCAGAAAATCGAATACCCGGTAAGTAAGGCTACTACGGGGATACGGGCTGTTGCCGCAAAGCGATGGAGACATCGCGC
>CAJFFD010000006.1 GCA_904373255.1 uncultured Clostridia bacterium
TCGGCGCGTTCATCGGCATGGTGCTCACGTCATTGCCTTTGCTCGGCGTGTTCGTCATCACCATTCCGATTTCCGTGTTCATCACAGTCAAGCGCAGCCGCACGGTGCGCCCGCTCTTCCGCAGGCGCTCGGCAAAGCTCGCCGAACTCAACGGATTCTCCGAGGAGATGCTCTCGGGTCTGAACACCATCCGCGCTTACGGCAGGGAGGGGGAGATCTGCGCCAAGTTCGACGAAAAGAACACCGAGGCGGCGGACGCCTACTATGCCGCCGATTACTACGGCAGCCTCATCGGCCCGTCCGTCAACTTCGTCAATAACCTCGGCACCGTTCTCATCAGCACGGCGGGCTCCTTCTTCTACCTGTTCGGTATGATTTCGGTTGGGAATATTTCCTCCTTCCTTCTGTATGCGCGCCGCTTTTCGGGGCCGATCAACGAGTTTTCCAACATTATGGGCGAAATCCAGTCTGCGCTCGCGGCGGCGGAGCGGGTGTTCCGCCTGCTCGACGCGCCGCCCGAAGCGCCCGACTCTCCCGAGGCGGAGGAACTGACGGACGTGCGCGGCGACGTTTGTTTTGAAAACGTGCATTTCTCCTACGACGGCGAGAGGACGATTTTGAGCGACTTGTCCTTCGAGGCAAAGGCGGGGCAGACCATCGCCATCGTCGGGCCGACGGGCGCGGGAAAAACGACGCTCGTCAACCTCCTGATGCGCTTTTACGACCCGCAGGGCGGGCGCATCCTGTTGGACGGCAAGGACGTGCGCTCGTATACGCGCAGGAGCCTGCGCGCGGCGTTTACGATGGTGTTGCAGGATACATGGCTGTTCGAGGGTACGATATTCGAGAATATCGCCTACGGAAAGGAGGGTGCCACCCGCGGGGAAGTCGAGCGGGCGGCGCGGGAGGCGAACATCGCCGATTTGATCGAAGGCCTGCCGCAGAAATACGACACTATGGTGACCGACGGCGGCGTGAATCTCTCCAAGGGGCAGAAACAGCTGATGACCATTGCGCGCGCCATGCTCTCGCCCGCAAAACTGCTCATCCTCGACGAAGCGACGAGCAACGTCGATACCCGCACCGAACTCCTTATCCGCGGCGCAATGGCGCGCCTGATGGAGGGGAAAACCAGCTTTGTCATCGCGCACCGCCTCACGACGGTGCGAAACGCCGACCTGATCCTCGTCGTCAACGGCGGCGATATCGTCGAGAGCGGCAGGCACGAGGAGCTTTTGCGCCGCGGCGGATTCTATGCGGAAATTTACAACGCGCAGTTCGAATGAGCTATATAGAATACAGTCTGAATAGACGGATAAAAAGTCTGCATATGTGCGGTTATGCCGCCGTGCAGATTTTTTATTTTTATCAGTGCAAACGCTTGACAAATTGTTTATAGTGTATATAATGTATATATACACTTAATCTACGGAGGGCGCAATGAATGTAATCGTCAGCAACGCGAGCGACAGACCCATCTATGAGCAAATTTACACGCAGATAAAGGGCGCGATCCTGCGCGGCGAATGCAGGGAGGGGGATCCGCTTCCGTCCATCCGCGCGCTTGCCAAGGAACTGCGCATCAGCGTCATCACCACGAAACGCGCCTTCGATGACTTGGAGCGCGACGGGTTTATCTACTCGGTGCAGGGCAAGGGGAGTTTTGTCGCCGTCAAAAACCGCGAGCTGTTGCGGGAGGAATACCTGCGGCAGGCGGAGGGGAAGCTGTCCGAGGCGATCTCGCTCGCCCGCTCGGGCGGTGTGACGGACGAGGAATTGTCCGAAATGTTTTCATATCTTTTAAAGGGAGAATAAAATGGCAGACAACGTACGAATCTGCGGACTGAATAAAAATTTCAAGGGTTTTACTTTGGAAAACGTCACCTTCGACGTGCCGAAGGGCTCCGTCGTGGGACTCATCGGCGAAAACGGTGCGGGCAAGAGCACGACAATCAAGAGCATTCTGGGTCTCGTGAACCCGAGCGGCGGGCGCGTGGAGGTGTTCGGCAAGGAGGTTTCTTCGCTCACGGCGGAGGAAAAGGGGGCGATCGGCGCGGTGCTCGGCGAAACCTGCCTGCCCGAAAACCTCAACTTAAAGGACATCGACGGCGTGATGAAGCACATCTTCCCGCGCTGGGATACGAACAAATTCTTTTCCTATGCCGCCCGCTTTTCCCTCCCCCGCGACAAGAAGGTGCGCGAGTTTTCGCGCGGCATGCGGCAGAAGGTTAGCCTGTCCGTCGCCCTCTCGCACGGGGCGAAGCTGCTCGTACTCGACGAACCGACGGCAGGGCTCGACCCCGTCGCGCGCGACGAAATTCTCGATTTGCTTTACGATTTCATGCAGGACGAGGAGCATTCCATCCTTATCTCCTCGCACATCGTGTCCGATCTGGAAAAGCTGTGCGATTACATCGCCTTTCTCCACGGCGGCAGAACGATGTTCTTCGAGGAGAAAGACCGGCTGGAGGAAAAGTACGGTATTTTCCGCGGCTCGGCGGAGGAAGTCAAAGCGCTCGGGCAGGCGGCTGTCAGGTATACCCGCGGCGAATACGGTTGGTCGGCGCTCGTTCTGCGGGAGAAAGCGCCGCGCGAGCTGCCGCTCGAGCGGGCGGGCATCGAGGACATCATGCTCTATTTTGTGCGGGGTGAAAAATTATGTTAGGTACGATCATTAAAGATTTAAAGAATATTTTCGGGCAGTTTATCTATTATTTCGTGCTGATGGTCGTCTTTATGGCAGTCAGCGTTATCACAAAAAATATCTATTATTATACGGGCGCCATCGTCTTTTTTTGCGTGGCGGTACCGCTGTCCGCACTCGCCTACGACGAGAAGGACAACTGGGATAAATTCGCGCTCGCCTCGGGCGTGACGCGCAATCAGCTCGCGGTTAGCCGCTACCTTTTGGGGCTTTTAATCTTCCTGCCCATGTGGGCGATTTCGTTCATACTCGTCGCGGCGGGCGGCATGTGGAATATCGAAAATCTTTCCGTTCTCCTGTCCTACGGCGGCATCGCACTGCTGACGATCGACGTGATTTTACCTGTCATCTTCAAAATCGGCGTGGAAAAGGGGCGGCTCGTCTATATCTTCACCATTCTCGTCGTGGTCGCTTTGAGCGCGCTGTTGGGTTTTCTGGTGGAATCGATCGGCGGGGCGTCCGTCTTGTATTCGTCCGTCGCCGTTCTTGCGCTCGGCATTGCGGGGTTTTTCCTGTCTCTGAAAATTGCCTGCGGCATCTATAAGAAAAAAGATTTTTAAAGTTGAAAAAATGCCCGTCTCCGCTTTTTGAGGCGGGTTTTTTCGCGCTTGTGAGACGGGTTTTTGCGCTTGTGAGGCGGGTTTTTTCGCGCTGTCCTTTACTTTTTCATGCAAAGATGTTACAATAGAAAAAAGGCAGGTCAAACAAATGAAACTCACGCTTATGTATTTCAGTCCCACCCATACGACGAAGAAGGTCGTCGGCGCGGTGGGCAAGGTTCTGTTTGAAAAATTCCTCTGCCACACGGAAGTCGTCGATCTGACGCCCGCCTTGGCACGGGAAAGGGAATATGTGTTCGGGGAGGACGACGTCGTCGTATTCGGCGCGCCCGTCTACGGCGGAAGGGTGCCGCCGCTCCTGGCTCCCGTTCTCTCCAAACTGCAGGGGAACGGCGCGCGGGCGGTCGTTCTCTCCGTCTACGGCAACCGCGACTACGACGACGCGCTCCTCGAAACGGCGGACATTTTTGCCGAAAAGGGATTTCTCGTCTGCGCGGCGGGCGCGTTTATCGGCGAGCATTCGTACAGCGATAAGGTGGGCGGCGGGCGGCCCGACCGCGACGACATCGTCGCGGCGCAGTCCTTCGGGATTATCGCGGCTGTCAAGGTGAAGGCGGGCAAGCCGATCGCAAAGCCCCTTCGCGGCAACCGCCCGTATAAGGAGTTAGGCGCATCCATGACGGCGCCCAAACCCGCGCCCGCGCTCGACGCGGAAAAGTGTACGCGTTGCGGCAGGTGCGTTTCCGTCTGCCCCGTGAACAATATCGCCGCCGACCTGACGGACAGGGGCGCCTGCATCGCCTGCGCGGCGTGCGTCAAATTCTGTCCGCAAAGGGCGCGGGAGTTTGCAGACGAGCACATCGCGGCGGTGCGCGAAAAGCTGGAAAAAAATTGTACGGTGCGCCGCTCGCCCGAATTTTTTGTATAGAATAGAGAGGAACCCATGGAAGAAACACTGGAAAAGGAAGCGCTCATCCGCGAATTTATCGGCGAGGGCAACGACGCGCTTACAAAACTGTCCCGCTTCAACGAGTTGATGATGCGCTATAACTCCGCCATCCGCGAGGTGCGCACAAAATTCGAGGTACTCAACGAGGAGCTGTCGCTGAAAGCGGGGCACAATCCCATCGAAAACATCATTTCGCGCGTCAAAAAGCCGATGAGCATCGTGGAGAAACTGCGGCGGCAGGGGAACCCCATCACGCTCGAATCGATCAGCGAACATCTCAACGACGTCGCGGGCATCCGCGTCATCTGCTCCTTTATCGACGACATCTACCGCGTCGCCGATATGCTCGCCGCGCAGGACGACATCACCGTCGTGCAGGTCAAGGACTACATAAAGAGCCCCAAACTCAACGGTTACCGCAGCTATCATATGATCGTGGAAGTGCCTGTTTTCTTTTCGGACGGCAAGCGCCCCATGCGCGTGGAGATACAGCTTCGCACGGTCGCCATGGATTTTTGGGCGAGCCTGGAACACCAGATGAAATATAAAAAGGACAACGCCGATTCGCCGCTCATTGCGGCGGAGCTGAAAAGCTGTGCCGAAACCATCGCCGCGACGGACGCGCGCATGCTCGGTATCCGCAAGAGGATCGAGAGCCTGAAAAAGTCGGAGTCGAAGTAATTTCCCGAACGGTTGCATTCTGCGCGGATTTGTAGTATAATAAAAAACGGATACGGGCAGATTTTATGCGGCATTTTTCGGATGAGGTTTTTATATGAACGGAAAGGATCTTTCGGGTATCTCACAGCAGGAATTCGAAAAACAACAGCATGTTCTCGATGTCGAAAAGTGGCTCGCGAGCGAGCGGGCGGGGTGCGATTTGTGCGGCACCTTCCCGTGGTGCGGGCAGTGCGTCAAGGCGGAAAAGTACCCCTGCGCCAAGGCGAAGCTGCGCGCCGAAATGGAGCGCGCGATGGACGAACTCGTCGACGAGATCATCGAAAAAGAGAAAAAGAAAGATTTTTCTTCCCCCGCGGACGAAAGCGCGAAAATAGAGGACGAAACCGCTCTCCGCGAGATCGCGGAGGACGAAATCGCCGCGGCGGATCTCGCCAAAGAAACGGACGAAGCGATTCCCGAAGGCTACGAATACGTCGTCCGTTACCGCAGGTCGTTCCAAGCCAAACTCATTCAGAGCGAACTGCTGCAGGATTTGTATACAGAAGTAAAAAACGCGTTGCTGACGCTCGGCGGCGTTAAAACGCGGATGTGCCACGGCAGCGAAAACTTCCGCGCGGGCGATAAAAAGATCGCAAAACTCGCCGCGGGCAGCAAAAAGCTGTGGCTGTATCTCGCGCTCGACCCGAACGAATGCGACGAGGCTCGCTACCGCTTCGAGGACGTTTCCGACGTAAAGGCGCACCGCGAAACGCCCGTGCGCGTCAAAATCACGGGCAGCCGGCATACATACGGACTTGCAGACGTCGGCTGCATCTATACCGATTTCCATTATTCGTATAAGACGGACGAGCAGCTCGTCGAGGAGGGGCTCATCAAGCCGTACACCGCCCTTGTCAAAATCAAAACGAAAAAATAAACGAAAGCCCCGCAGGCTTGCCTGCGGGGCTGATTTTTACAGCGGTTTACAATTTAAAAACGGGTTCGCCGTTCTCGTCGAACTGTACTTCCAGCACATGCGCGTGGCGGTCGGGGTTGTTCAGGGGATCGCCCGAAATATGCTCGTCCGAATAGTCCCGGTAGTGGAGGATGCACAGCGTTTCGCCGTTCTCGCCGACGGTGAAGCTGTTGTGCCCCGGCCCGAACACCTTTTTGGCGGGGTCGGTTTGCAGTACGGGGTAACGTTTCTTGCTCCACGAGCGCGGGTCGAGCAGGTCGGCGTTTTCGTCCGCCGTCAGCATGCCCATGCAGTACATCTGCCCCGTGGCGGATGCGGAATAGGTCACGAAAATTTTGCCGCCGTGTTTGAGAACGGCAGGGCCTTCATTCACCCAAAAGTCGATGCGCTCCCAATCATAGTCGGGCGTGGTGAGCAGCGCCTGCACCGTCTTCAGTTTGTTGGGGGCGGACATCTCCGCGATATACAGGTTGGAAATGCCGAACCGCCTGCCCACCTTTTCCGCCCAGATGCAGTACCGCCTGCCGCGGTGTTCGAAGGTGGTCATGTCCAGCGAAAAGTCGGTAAAGGAATAGCGGTCGTACCCGTTGATGGTGTTCTCGTCGGGCGGGGTCAGCGCCTGCATCATGCCCATTTCCGTCCAGGTGCCGCCGATGGGGTCTGCGTCCGCGCATTCGAGCACATACGGGCGGATTTCCCAAATGTTCTCATGTTCGCCCGCGGCAAAATAGATGTACCATTTTCCGTCGATGTAGTGCAGTTCGGGCGCCCAGATGTGCGAAGCCATAACGCCCGTCTCGTGCTTGCGCCAGATCACCTTTTCCTCCGCGTCCGTAAGGCCGTTGATGGTCTTGGCGCGGCGGATGCAGATGCGGTCGTATGCGGGGTAGGTCGCCGTAAAATAATAGTACCCGTCCGTATGCTTATAGATGTAAGGGTCGGCGCGGCCGAGCGCCAGGGGGTCGTTGTACTTTTTCATGATTCACCGCCTTTTCGATCGCAAACGATCGTGTTTTTCGTTTTCATTGTAACATGGAGTGCGCCTTCTGTCAATATAAAGAAAGCAGAAAAATGGGAAAAATTCACATATTTTCCGAATAAAATTGCGGATAACGTTCACTTATTGCGGCTAACGTTCACTTGCCTCGCTAAAAGCAAGGACACTGCGAAATTTATGTTTAGTTTGGTTTGTATTGCCCGAAATATCACATTTTCTGAAAAAAGATTCAATTTTGTTGCTTTTGCAACAGTATTTTTGCCGATATGATGTTAAAATAGGTATCGAACAAGGGAAGGGGAAAACTTTCCGAGAAATTCATTAAAAGAGAGGTTATTGTAATGAAAAGATGTGCTATCTGCGGCGAAATCGTCGATGATTCCGTTACCGTTTGCCCCGTTTGCAAAGCTACCAAATTCGTTCCCATCGATAACAATGCGGAAATCAAATTTGCCTGCGTTCATGAAGTAGGTGTTGCCAAAGGTTTGGACGAAGAGGTTGTTGCCGGTCTCCGCGCCAACTTTGAAGGCGAATGCACCGAAGTGGGCATGTATCTCGCGATGGCTCGCGTAGCTGAGCGGGAAGGTTATCCCGAAATCGCGGAGGCTTACAAGCGCTATGCGTATGAGGAAGCGGAGCACGCATCCAAGTTCGCGGAGCTGCTCGGCGAATGCATCACCGATTCCACGAAAAAGAATTTGGAGCTGCGGGTTGCGGCGGAAACGGGCGCCTGCGAAGGCAAACTGGCGATCGCCAAGAGGGCGAAAGAGCTTGGCTACGACGCCATTCACGACACCGTTCACGAAATGGCGAAGGACGAAGCGCGCCACGGCGCCGGATTCAACGGCTTGCTGAAGAGATATTTCAAGTAAGAAATCAGGGCAATTCAATCGAAAGGGGCAGGCGGAGAGCCTGCCCCTTTTTAAGCTTAATTTTGGCGGTAAACTGCCCGAAAAAAGGCGGACGCCGCATAAAGAGGCGTCCGCCGCGGGATGATTTTTCGTTTTCCGTTTCATACTATTGCGGGAATGCGCAAACAATAAGGGGTATTACTCCGTTTCGTCTTTATCCGTCGTGGAAACGTCATAGCGGATTTTGTCGTTTCGCGCAAGGATCTCTTTCGTAAATTCGTTGTACCACTCCGGTTTGACGACGATAACGGTATATTTGTCGTCTTTAAAATAGATGACGAGCTTGTTCGTCTTTGTAAAAAGATGGACGGATTCAATGTCGGCAATTTTAAAAGTCTGTTTCACGATGCCGAACCACAGAATTATCTGTGTATCGGTAATTTTATAGACGGAACGGATGAGCAGGGAAACGAATATGACGATCGCCAGCGCTGCGACGATCAGCACGGCTACATGCTGAATCACCAACAGGGGTGAGGAAAACCCGTATAAATAGATGCGGTAGACCGTGTAAGCGACAGCGGCGAGCGCCGCCGCGATGGCAAGTCCGATCAGGACGAGGACAAGTTTTGAAAATCTGAATTTGTAACTTTTCATTGCAATTTGCTCCGTTACTCAAATTGTACCATAAGTGCGGGCAAAAAGCAAGGAGCTTGCCGCATTTTGCTGTATTTTCGCCAAACGTTTCATTCTTCCGCGGAAATTCCGGATTGTCGCTGCGAAAATTTATTCATTTGCACAAAAATTTGCTATAACTGTTATAAAAATATTTTATTGCAGGGCGGCTGTCATTTGCTTGAAAAATCGCGGCAAAAGTAGTAGAATAACTTTAAGTTTATAGGACAGAGGTTTGATAAATGTCGAATTTATCATCGCAGTTGCTCGCCGTCGACTTTTCGGAACTGGGCGACAAAATATTCCCGAATACGGAAACCCATATCATCGAATGGGGATGGTTCGTCGTTAACGACAGCGTGTTCTCCGGGTTCGTGGTCGTCGTTGCGCTGCTTTTGGCGGCACTCATCATCCGCCTTACGGTCATTCGCCATTGGAAGACGGTTGCGACCGGGTTTCAGATGTTCCTCGAATGGCTTGTTGCTTTCTTCGATAAGAGTGCAGACGAAATGACGGAAGAGTACGGCGGTCTGATGGGGCCGTATACATTGGGAGCGGCGGCATACATCTGCTGCGGCGTGCTTATCGAAATGTTCGGTCTTCGCCCGGCAATGGCAGACCTCGGCGCATGCCTGGCTCTCGCTCTGTGTACCTTCCTGTTCATCCATACGCTCGGGTTTGCCAAAAACAAGGTGCGGCGGCTGAAGCATTATATCAATCCCATTAACATCATTACCGATCTGGCTGTACCCGTTTCCATGACGTTCCGTCTGTTCGGCAGTATATTGAGCGGCATGGTCATGATGGACTTGGTATATATCCTTGTTGAAGGGATCTGGTATATCGGTCTTCCCTTGATTTTGCCGGCGATCCTCACGCCGCTTTTCACCCTGTTCCATGCGTTTATTCAGTCGTATGTCTTCGCCTCATTGACGCTCACGTTCGTGCAGGAGGCGATCGAAGTTCCGCCGAAAAAGGAAAAAAAGAAAAAGCGGAAAAAAGCGGTGCAGGCAGATGCCGCTTCGATATAAATTGTTTCAATCGTTTAAAATCTTATCACATATCTACGGAGGTAGGACAAAATGGAACTTTTAGTTACGATGATTGCGAATCTTCTTGCGTCGGATATGGCGCTTTTGGGTGCAGGTATTGCGGCGGTTACCGGTTTGGGCGCCGGTATCGGTATGGGCATTGCGACGGGCAAGGCGGTCGAGGCGACCGCGCGCCAGCCGGAAGCGGTCGGCAAGATCCGCACGATGTTGCTGCTCGGTCTCGCATTCGCCGAAACGACGGCAATTTACGGTTTGCTTGTCAGCATTCTTCTTATTTTCGTATCCTGACGGGAAAGGACGCATCGGCATAGCCGAAGTCGATCGAGAGAGCAAATAATTATAGTAAAGAAAACAAAGGGTGTGGAATGAATATGTTATTCGTTGCGGGTCTGCTCGCAAATCCTTTTGAGGCGTTGGGTCTGGAATGGCAGAGCATCGTGCTTCATCTGTTCAACCTGGTCGTCCTGACGGTTGGGCTGTACTTTTTACTTTTCAAGCCGGTCAAGCGCATGGTCAAGGAACGCCAGGCGAAGGTCAAGAAAATCGAAAAGGAAAACGCCGAGCTGAACGAAGAGGTAAAAAGGATGAAGGAGAGTACCGAAGCCGTCTTGTCCGATGCGAAGAAGGAGGCTGCGGTCATCCATGAAAATGCCGTCAAAGTCGCGAACCAGAAGGCGGACGATATCGTTTCCTCCGCGCGCAGAGAGGCGAAGAGCCTGATCGAGCGCACGGAACAGGAGATGGAAGAGGAGCATCGCAAGCTGCAGTCGGACATCGAAAAGCAGATTGCGGATGTATCTTTGGCTGTGGCGGAAAAGGTGCTTGCCAGGGAAGTTACGCCCGAGGACGATAAAAAACTGATCGAAGACAGCCTTGCGCAGTGGAGCAAAGATTGATTATGAATACGCATGGCGATGAAACGGCGAGGGTCATCCTCGCCAGAAAACCGGACGCCGATCTCGTCGAAAAGATCGTGGCGTTTACCCAAAGCCGCGGGTGTACGAAAGTAAAATACACCATCGATCCGAAGATCGTCGGCGGCATCATCATTTATATAGGCGACGTCATTTACGACGGTTCCGTGCGGAGCCGGCTGGAGAATATCAAACATTCGTTATGACGCCGCACGCACAAGGTGTACTATGATTGACGTTAATGCGATAGGAAGAGGGATCCGCAAAAAACTGGATTCCGTGCGCGAATATACGGACGAACGCGCTTGCGGCAGAATCATTTATTCGGGCGACGGGGTCGTGCATATCACGGGTCTGCGGGATGTTAAATACAACGAACTTCTCGAAATTCAGGGCGGATACCGCGCCCTCGCGCTCAATCTGGAGCGCAATCAGGTCGGCGCCGTTTTGTTTTCGGGCGAAGATAAAGTCAGATACGGCGATCTTGCATATTCCACGGGCGAAACGGTTCAGATGCGTGTGGGAGAGGAACTTTTGGGGCGAATCGTCGACCCGCTCGGTCAGCCGCTCGACGGGTTGGCGGAAATCAAGTCGGAAAAATACCGCCCCGTCGAATATCCCGCTCCAGCCATTATGGACAGGGCAAAGGTCAACAAACCTTTGCAGACGGGAATCCTCGCCATCGACAGCATGATCCCCATCGGCAGGGGACAGCGTGAACTCATCATCGGCGACAGGCAGACGGGCAAAACTGCGATCGCCATCGATACCATACTCAACCAAAAGAATGAAAACGTGATCTGCATCTACGTTTCCATCGGTCAGAAATCTTCGTCGCTGGCAAAAATCGTTTCGACGCTGCGCAGCGAGGGTGCGATGGATTATACCTGCGTCGTCTCCTCCACGGCGGACGACCCCGTTCCGCTCCAGTATCTCGCGCCGTACAGCGGCTGCGCGCTGGCGGAATATTTTATGTACCAGGGCAAGGACGTGCTCATCGTTTACGACGATTTGTCCAAACATGCGGTCGCGTACCGCACGATGAGCCTGCTCTTGAAGCGCCCCGCAGGGCGCGAAGCGTATCCGGGCGACGTTTTCTATCTCCATTCCCGCCTTTTGGAGCGCTCCGCAAAGCTGAGCAAAGAAAAGGGCGGCGGTTCGATCACGGCGCTTCCCATCGTCGAAACGCTCGCGGGCGACATATCGGCGTATATCCCGACGAACGTCATCTCCATTACGGACGGGCAAATCTATCTGGAAAGCGAACTCTTTAACAGCGGCGTGCGTCCTGCGGTCAACGTCGGTCTGTCCGTTTCGCGTGTGGGCGGCAGTGCGCAGCGCGCCGCGATCCGCCAGATCTCGGGTCAGCTCCGCGTCAACCTCGCGCAGTACAGGGAACTCGCCATCTTCATGCAGTTCGGTTCAGACCTCGATGCGGAAACGCAAAAAACGCTTTCGCGCGGGTTGAAAATGACGGATACCCTCAAACAGCGGCAGTATCTCAACTATTCCGTCAAGGACATGATCATTTTGCTCGCCGTTTCGCAGAGCGACCTGGTCGATAAAATTCCGGAGAAGAAGATGTCGGCATACGTTGACGGGCTTTTGGATTACATCCGCGTCAATCATGCCTCTCTGTTGGATGAAATCGACCCCGACCAAAAGCTGACGGACGAGGTGCGGGGGAAGATTTTTGCCGTCGCGGAAGAATACATCAACTGCTCGGTCGGCGATGACAGTGCGGGCGCTTCGTCCGCCGAAGAGGAACCGGCGGAGGCGGAATAATATGGCGGATATAACGGAGATCAAACATCGCATCAAGAGTATCCAGGATACCCACCAGATCACCAAGGCGATGGAGCTTATTTCCGTCGCCAAGATGCGCAAAGCAATACAAAAGCAGTCGTTTAGTTCTGTCTATTTCGATACCGTTCGCTATACCCTGAAGGATATCATGCGCCACAGCACGGATATCCGCCACAAGTACATCGACCGCCGTCCGGACAACCGCACCGCCTATATCGTGGTTGCGGGCGACAAGGGGCTCGCGGGAGCGTTCAACAACAACGTTCTGAATCTCGCATGGAAACATATGCAGGAGCGCCCCGTGCATTATATCGTCACCATCGGGCAGATGGCGCGCGCCTATTTTGAGAGCCGCAAACAGCCGGTCGACCTCGAATTTACGCACGCGGTCGCAAGTCCGACGCTGCACGACGCGCGCGGCATCACCCGCGATATTCTCGATTTATACGACCGCAACCTCATGGATGAAGTGTACGTCGTATTCACGCGCATGTTTTCGACCTCGGTGCATGAGCCGGTCATGGTCAAACTTCTTCCCGTTGCGGAGGAGGATATTGAGGCGGATCTGAATACCGATTACAGCGGGCAGATCGATTACGACCCTTCCCCGAACGAGGTTTTGAACGTGCTCGTGCCGCAGTATCTGATCGGCATGATCTATTCCGCGCTCATTCACTCGGCGGCGAGCGAGCATGCGGCGCGCATGATGGCGATGTCAAATGCGAACAAAAACGCCGAAAAGATGCTCGATGCGCTCAATCTCGAATACAACCGCCTGCGCCAGAGCGCCATCACGACAGAGCTTTTAGACCTTTCATCGGGCAGGTTTTTTTCAGACAACAATCTACATCAGAAGGTAAGGCACAATCATGGTAAATCCCGGTAGGATAAGTCAGATCATCGGCCCGGTCATAGACGTGGAATTTGAAGACGATATGCCGCCGATCAACGAAAAATTGGTCATCGAAGGGACGGATGCCGTCCTGGAAGTGCTGGCGCACGAAGGAAAGGGTTTTGTCCGCTGCATCGCCATGACTGCGACAGACGGTCTTTCGCGGGGCATGACGGTACTCGACACGGGCGGGCAGATCACCGTACCCGTCGGCGAGGCGGTACTCGGCAGGGTGCTGAACGTCCTCGGCGAGCCCATCGACAATAAGGGCGAAGTCAAGTCGGGCGTGCATTGGAACATCCACCGCAAACCGCCCGCATTCTACGACCAGAGCCCCTCGACGGAAATTTTCGAAACGGGCATCAAGGTCATCGACCTTCTCGCCCCGTACAGCAAGGGCGGCAAGATCGGTCTGTTCGGCGGCGCCGGCGTGGGTAAGACCGTCCTCATCATGGAGCTGATGCACAACATCTCCAAGGAACACGGCGGCTATTCCATCTTCACGGGCGTCGGCGAGCGCTCCCGCGAGGGCAACGACATGATCGCGGACATGGAGGAGTCGGGCGTCATCGCCAACACCGCGCTCGTCTACGGGCAGATGAACGAACCGCCCGGGAGCCGTATGCGCACCGCCTTTACCGGTCTCACGATCGCCGAATATTTCCGCGACGTGAACCGGCAGGACGTGCTGCTGTTCATCGATAATATCTACCGCTATATTCAGGCGGGCAGCGAAGTTTCGGCTCTGCTCGGGCGCATGCCCTCGGCGGTCGGCTATCAGCCGACGCTCGCCACGGAAATGGGGCTTCTGCAGGAGCGCATCGCCAGCACGCGGCGCGGCTCAATCACCTCCATTCAGGCGGTGTACGTCCCCGCGGACGACATCACCGACCCCGCGCCCGCGGCGCTCTTTTCCCACCTCGACGCGACGACTGTTCTTTCGCGTAAGGTCGTGGAAATGGGCATTTATCCCGCGGTCGACCCGCTCGAATCGACGTCGCGTATCCTCGACCCGCAGATCGTAGGCAGGGAGCATTACGACATCGCGAACAAGGTCACTGCGACCCTGCAGCGCTATAAAGAATTGCAGGACATCATCGCCATCCTCGGCATGGACGAACTTTCCGAGGAAGATAAACAGGCGGTCTACCGCGCGCGTAAAATTCAGAAATTCATGTCGCAGCCCTTCTCCGTTTCCAAGATCTATACGGGGTTGGAAGGGCGCTATGTGCCTTTGCAGGCGACCATTGAGAGCTTTAAAACGATTCTTTCGGGCGAGGTGGACGATCTGCCCGAAAACGCCTTCTTCAACGTCGGCGATATCGACGAGGCAAAGGCAAAGGCGAGGACAATGCGGGCAGGGGAGTAACACCCTTGCCGTCGGGAGTGAAAAATGAATAAATTCTTTTTGGAGATCATCACGCCCGAAAAGACCTTTTATCGCGGCGAGGTGGAAAGCATCAATATCCCCGCGCTGGGCGGCGCTTGTACTGTCATGGCGGGGCACCAGCCGATGGTTTTTGCCACGGAACCGGGCGTCATCCGCATCACGGAAAACGGCAAAACGCGCGAGGCGTTCATGAGCGAGGGTTTCGTCGAAGTCCGCCCGGACGAAACGATCGCCTTTTCGCAGGCGGTCGAGTGGCCGGAGGACATCAACGAGCGCCGCGCGGAGGAAGCGAAGGAACGCGCGGAGGAGCAGCTTCGGCGCAATCGGAGCGCGGCGGAATACCGCCTCAACCGCCAGGCGCTGCAGCGTGCGTTCGCAAGGCTGCGCGTCAAGCACCACAATTATATGGATCAGAATTAAAGAAAAAGCGGAGCATCATGCTCCGCTCTCTTTTTATTGCTGCCGATTCGTTTGCAATTTCGCCGCTTTTTGTATATAATAGAGGTTGAACAAACGCAAGAACGCCACGGAGGAAAGAATGGCAAAGCCGAGCAAATATATCCGCAATTTTTGCATTATAGCGCACATCGACCACGGCAAGAGCACCATTGCAGACAGAATCATGGAGCTTACGGGGCAGGTTTCCGCGCGCGACATGGAGGATCAGCTCCTCGACTCAATGGATTTGGAGCGGGAGAGGGGCATTACCATCAAGCTGACGCCTGTGCGCATGTTTTACAAGGCGAACGACGGAAATGAGTACGAATTTAACCTCATCGATACGCCGGGGCACGTCGACTTTACCTACGAAGTTTCCCGCTCGCTCGCCGCGTGCGAGGGTGCGATTTTGGTCGTGGACGCCACGCAGGGCATCGAGGCGCAGACGCTCGCAAACGTCTACCTCGCCCTCGAAAACGACCTGGAGATCATCCCCGTCATCAATAAAATCGACCTTCCCTCCGCCGACATCGAGGGAACCCGCAAGGAGATCGAGGACGTAATCGGGCTGGATGCTTCCTATGCTCCCTGCGTTTCCGCTAAAGAAGGCACAAATATACGCGACATTTTAGAAAAAATTGTCGAGCATATCCCCGCGCCCGACGGCGATACCGAGGCGCCGCTTAAAGCGCTCATCTTCGACAGTTATTACGACAACTACAAGGGCGTCATTTTATTTGTCCGCATCAAGGACGGCAGCGTCAAGGTGGGGGACATTATCCGGACATTCCAGTCGGACAAGCAGTACGACGTGACGGAGGTGGGCGCCTTCAGCCCCAAACTCGCGCCTAAGGAAATTCTGCGCGCGGGCGAAGTCGGTTACATCGCGGCGAGCATTAAAAGCATACAGGACGTCGCCGTCGGCGATACGGTCACGAACGCGCTTTCGCCCGCCAAAGAGCCGTTGCCCGGATATAAAAAGGTGCAGCCCGTCGTGTTCTGCGGCATCTATCCGCTGGACGGGAGCAAGTTCAACGACCTGAAGGACGCGCTCCTGAAATTGCAGCTCAACGACGCGTCGCTCATCTTCGAGCCGGATACATCCGTCGCGCTCGGGTTTGGATTCCGCTGCGGCTTTTTGGGGCTTCTGCACATGGAAATTATTCAGGAACGCATCGAGCGGGAATTCAATCTCGACATCATCACCACCGCGCCGAGCGTTTCCTACAAAGTGCATAAGACAGACGGGGAGGAGCTGTTTGTCGACAACCCGTCGCACCTGCCCGATCAGACGGACATCGAATACATGGAGGAACCGATTGTCAAGGTCGAAATTTATTCCCCGCCCGAATACATCGGCTCGATTATGGATTTGTGCCAGGATAAGCGCGGCGTGTTCAAGGATATGACCTATCTCGACGAAAAGAGGGTCAAACTCTTGTACACCTTGCCCCTCAACGAGATCATCTACGACTTTTTCGACCAAATTAAATCGCGCACGCGCGGCTATGCGAGTTTCGATTACGAGCTCATCGGCTACGAGCGGAGCGAACTTGTCAAACTTGATATTCTGCTCAACGGCGACGTGTGCGACGCGCTCTCCATGATCGTGCATAAGGACAGGGCGTACCCCCGCGGCAGGGAACTCGCGGAAAACCTGAAGGAGGCAATCCCGCGCCAGCTCTTCGAGATTCCCATTCAGGCGGCTGTCGGCGGAAAGATCATCGCGCGCGAGACGGTCAAAGCGGTGCGGAAGGACGTCCTTGCCAAGTGCTACGGCGGCGACATCACCCGCAAAAAGAAGCTGCTCGAAAAGCAGAAAGAGGGCAAAAAGCGTATGCGCAGCATCGGTTCGGTCGAAGTCCCGTCCGAGGTGTTTATGTCCATCTTGAAGACGAATAAATGAGTAAATTTCAGATACGGAAAGCGCGCCGCTTATACGGAAAAAATCGTCGGCGCATTTCACGATTTTCATTCAGCAGAAAATATTCTGTCCTCCGTCGAGTACGGTAAATGTTACGTTTGCGTACGCGGCGGTGCAATCATCGGAACGGTTACGGCGGAGGGCGCGGAGGTGCATCGCCTGTTCGTTTCCCCCGATGTGCAGGGCGAAGGCGTGGGTGCAGCTCTCCTGCGGTTTGCCGAAAGGGAGATACAAAAAACATCTCCCTTTGTGCAGGTCGATTCCTCGATCCCGGCGGAAAAGTTTTATGAGCGCATGGGTTATACCCTCAAAGAAGAATGCACGGACGAGGTTTGCGGCGAGCCGATTTATTGGAAGGTTTACATTAAAAATTTTCCGCAGAGCGCCGCAATTTTTGATGCGGATTCCCGTGCGGGAATGATGAAGCGCGGAGCGGAAGGGGATAATTTTTTCAGCCGTGTCTATGCGGCGGTGCAGAGGATCCCATGCGGAAAAGTGGCAAGCTACGGTCAGATCGCGCGCCTGTGCGGAAGTCCGCGCTCCTCGCGCGCGGTAGGATATGCGCTGCACGTCAACCCGCTCCCCGGCGTCGTGCCGTGCCACCGCGTGGTAAACCGCGAAGGCAGGCTCGCTCCCGCCTTTGCCTTCGGCGGCGCCGAGGTGCAAAAAGAGCTGTTGGAGAGGGAGGGCGTCGAAGCTGTTCAAAAAGACGGGCTTTATTACGTCGATATGGAAAAATACCGCTGGAATCCGTAATCAGCGGTATTTTTGGTAATTTTCAGAGTATTATGTCAGGCATAATTGCCTAAAAGTGAGGGTAAATTGATATGGCAGGGATCTACATTCATATTCCCTTTTGCACGTCCAAGTGCCGTTACTGCGATTTTACTTCCTATCCCGGGAAGATCGGCTTTGCCGATGCTTACATGGCGTGCGTTTATAAAGAGATGAAACTCCGGTCGTCGGAGCTGAAAAATAAAACTTTCGATACCGTGTATATCGGCGGGGGAACGCCTTCGGTGATCGATGCGAAGTGGATCGTCGGGTGCATGAATCAGATCCGCGCCTGCTACACGCTCGCGCCGGATGCCGAAGTTACCATCGAGATGAACCCCGGTACGGTCACGGAGGAGAAAATCCGAACCTACAAGAGGGCGGGCGTCAACCGCTTTTCCATCGGGTTGCAGACGGCGATCGATGCGCAGCTTGAGGAGCTCGGTCGCAGGCACACCGCGGCAGATTTTGTTGAAGCCTGCCGCTTGCTCGGCGATGTCAATAAGAGTGCAGATATCATGATCGGACTGAAGGGGCAGACGAGTGGGGATATCCGCAAATCGATCGACCTTGCTGCGGAGCAGGGTGTTTCGCACATCTCTATGTACGCACTCACCCCCGAGGACGGCACGCCAATTTACACCGACTATCTCAATGGCGAACTGCCCGATGCCGACGAGGTCGCGGCGCTCTACGACAGCGCCCGCGCCTATCTGAAACAGCTTGGGTTCGAGCGATATGAGGTGTCGAACTTTGCAAAGAAGGGGTTTGAATCCCGCCACAATCTCAATTACTGGCGCAGGGGGGAGTACATCGGATTCGGCGTCGATGCGAGTTCCTTTATGTGCAGTCGCCGCTTTACGAATACGCGCGATTTAGACGACTATATCAAGTGCATTCTGTCCGACCATTATCCTGTCGTTTCCGACGAGGAGATCGCTGGTGAAGATGCAAAGTTTGAAAAGGTCATGCTCGCTCTGCGTATGGAGGAGGGGCTGGACATCGCGGCATACAGGCGCGAATTCGGCTCGGAATTTGTCCTCGATTTTGAAGAGGCTCTCGTCAAAAACAAGGAATATTTCGACCTTGTCGGCGGAAAGCGCGTTAAAATCAAGGAGAAATATTTATACGTTCAAAACCACATTTTAATGGATTTTTTGAAATAATATCAAGTACTATGTATGATATAATTGCGATTTAAATAGTTTATTCTCCCCGAGTAGCAATGATCTCGCCCGTTTCTGCGTCGGTGAGCATGGCATAGGTGTTCCCGTTGCGGTCGGTCAGTCCGACGTAGTAGAAACAGCGTTCATTGTCGTACAGCAGGCGCACATACAGTTCGCCCGCAAAGGAGCCGCCCGAGGTGAGCGCAGCGAAGCGATCGCTTTCCGCCGTGCGCACTTTCTCCAGAAGGTCGGCAAGTTGCAGAGTTTTTTCCGTCTTAATGCTCGTAGCCGAAACGGCGATCGGTTCAGCGCTGTCATCGTCGGCGATCGTAATTGTAAAGGAGATCGTCGTTTCGTTCGGCGCGGGGATCGTCTGCGAGCAGCGGTGTACGAGGCGCACGCTGTCGAAGGAGAGTTCGGAGGAATATTCCTTTCCGCCGAGCGAATAGCGGACGGAATAGGTCTTTGTGTTATCCGGCGCGGTGAGCGCGATCTCGAAGACATCGCTCATATCGCCGACGTTGCCGTCTGCCGTGTAGGGATATTCGCGCCGCGAATAACTTGCGAATACGGAATATTCGCCCTGCGTGCCTATGTAGATGTCGCTGCGGAATTCCGAAACATAGTCGGAAAGGTCTGCCTGTGCGCTGCATCCGCCGAAGAGCATTGCCGCCAGGCATACGGAAATTGCGAGGAATGAGAGAATAAATTTTTTCATGGACTCTACCTGCCAATAAAATTTCTATTGTATTTTATTTTTTTCTCGGCACGAAAATGATTACTTTCCCAAATTAAGTTGATTTTTTTGCCGCGCTGTGATAAAATGAACAAAATAATTTTTTCGGATGCGCGGGTGTGCGTGTAAAGCCGGAATTCGGGATGCGCGGAGGGGAGCGTTGGGTAAACTTGTTTTAAAAACTGCGGCGGTGACTTTTTCACTGTTGGTCGCTTTTGCTCTCATAGTATTCGGCGCGGTCAGTCTTGTCTCGCCGTCGGCGATGGTGGCTTTTTCCGATTCGTTGGGAATGACCGGCGTCGGCGCATATTACAGCGTTGCCGCCTACGAGCGTTCGGGAGATATAGCCGATCTTGCGGAGGCTGTAGAACGCAGTTACGATGCCGGGCATTACGCCGATGCGGCGGACTATGGCTCTGCGCTTCTGAAAGATCCCGGATTTGCCGGTTATTGTTCCGAGCGCGACGCCGAAACACAGGGCAGCGCTTCCATTCTCAGCGAATATGACCAGTATGCCGCGGGAATCGTTTCGTCTGCGCAATATTATGCAGCAGAAAAGGAGCAGGCGCTGGGTACAGCGTTGGAAAGCCTGGGGCAGACATTTCCGCAGAACAATGCAGTAATTTATCTCGCCGCCGCGGCAATGTCGCAGGACGACACCGAATTCTGTAAAACATTGTCGGAGCGGTTGGAAACGCTTGCGGTCGAAGATCCCGCCGAGCAGGGTAATTTACAGGCGTTTCTGTTGCAGCTGCAAATTTATTGTGCGGCATAATCCGCGCGGCAGAGCGTTCCGCGGCTCGATTAAATTCGTTTGAAAATTTATTACATAGAGTAAAAAATGAAGGAGAAATGCTTATGAACAAGATAGTGCAAGAGGGTTTGACTTTTGACGACGTGCTTCTGATCCCGGCAGCATCCGACGTGCTTCCCGCCGAGGTCGATCTGTCCACGCGGCTGACAGACGACATTCGTCTGAACATACCGCTGATGAGCGCGGCGATGGACACCGTCACCGAGAGCAAGCTCGCGATCGCTATCGCCCGCGAAGGCGGCATCGGCATTATCCATAAAAATATGTCCATTGAGGAGCAGGCGAGCCAGGTTGACAAAGTCAAGCGCAGCGAACACGGCGTCATCACCGACCCGTTTTTCCTCGCGCCCGACAACAGCGTGCGCGAGGCGGTCGCGCTCATGGAGCGGTACAAGATCAGCGGCGTGCCCATCACAAAAAACGGCAAGCTCGTCGGCATTCTGACCAACCGCGATCTCCGCTTCGAATCCAACTACGATCAGCCGATCGATAACGTGATGACGAAGGAACACCTCGTCACGGCGCCCGTCGGCACGTCTTTGGAAGAGGCTCAGAAAATCCTCGGCAAGCACCGCATTGAAAAACTTCCCATCGTGGATAAAGACGGCTATCTGAAAGGCCTTATTACTATTAAGGATATCGAAAAGAGCATTCAGTACCCGAATTCCGCTCGCGACAAGAACGGCCGCCTGCTCGCAGGCGCGGCGGTCGGCAGGGCGGCAAATACGATGGAGCGCATCGCCGCGCTCGTCGCCGCAAAGGTCGACGTCATCACCGTCGATACGGCGCACGGTCATCAGAAGGGCGTACTCGAAGAGGTTTCGAAAATCAAAGCAAAATATCCGAACCTCGCGCTCATCGCAGGCAATGTTGCGACGGCAGAGGCGACCAAGGCTCTCATAGATGCGGGCGCAGACGTCGTAAAGGTCGGCATCGGCCCCGGTTCCATCTGCACGACCCGCGTAGTCGCGGGCATCGGCATGCCCCAGCTCACGGCGGTCATGCAGTGCGCGGAGATGGCGGACAAGATGGGCAAGCGCATCATTGCGGACGGCGGCATCAAGTACAGCGGCGACATCGTCAAGGCGATCGGCGCGGGCGCTTCCGTCGTCATGATCGGCAGCCTGTTTGCCGGCACGCTCGAAAGCCCGGGCGAAATCGAAATTTATCAGGGCAGGAACTTCAAGGTCTACCGCGGCATGGGTTCGCTCGGCGCAATGGCGGCGGGCGGCAACGACCGCTATTTTCAGGAAAACAACCGCAAATTCGTACCCGAGGGCGTGGAAGGCCGCGTGCCTTACAGGGGGAAGGTTGCGGACATCGTGTACCAGATGGTCGGCGGACTGCGCGCCGGTATGGGGTATTGCGGAATGCACAATATCGACGAGATGCGCAAAAAAGCGCGCTTTGTCCGCATCACGAACGCGAGCCTCATCGAGAGCCACCCGCACGACATTTCCATCACGAAGGAATCTCCCAATTACAGCCCCCGCGGTCTGTAATGGATGCAGTCAATGTACCGCCGTTTTTCGTGCGGTACATTCCTTTTACGCACATAGCCGGGGGAGATGAGAAGGGAGTTTAATTAAAATGCAGCATCAAAGAGTTTTGGTTTTGGATTTCGGCGGGCAGTATAATCAGCTGATTGCGCGCCGCGTGCGCGAGCAGGGCGTGTACTGCGACCTCGTGCCATTCACGACAAGCATCGATAAAATCCGCGAATACGCGCCCATCGGCATCATCTTCACGGGCGGGCCGAACAGCGTGTACGAGGCGGGCGCGCCCGACGTGGATGCGGAAATTTTTGAATTGGGAATCCCCGTGCTCGGCATCTGCTACGGCTGCCAGCTCGTCGCGCACAAGCTGGGCGGCAGGGTCGCCCATGCGGAAACGCGCGAATACGGCAAGAGCGAAATCGAGTATTCGGAGAGCTTGCTCTTCAAAGGCATCGATAAAAACAATATCTGCTGGATGAGTCACACTGACTATGTCGGCGAGGTTCCGTCCGGCTTCCACATCACCGCCACGACGAAGACCTGCCCTGCGGCGGGCTTTGAAAACGCGGAAAAGAATATTTACGGCATTCAGTTCCACCCCGAAGTGCATCACACCGCGCAGGGCGATATGATTTTGCGCAATTTCCTGTACGAGATCTGCGGCGCGAAGGGCGACTGGACGATGTCGAACTTCGTGTCTGAGCAGGTGGAGATACTCAAAAAGAAGCTCGCGGGCAAAAAGGTTTTGTGCGCGATGAGCGGCGGAGTGGACAGCGCCGTCGCGGCGACGCTCGTGCATCGCGCGGCGGGGGATAACCTCACCTGCGTGTTCGTCGACCACGGGCTTTTGCGCAAGGGCGAATCGGAGGAGGTCGTCTCCGTGTTCCGCGACAAGCTGGGCATGAACCTCATCCGTGCGGACGCGAGCGAGCGCTTCCTGAAAAAATTGAAGGGCGTCGCAGACCCCGAAAGGAAGCGTAAGATCATCGGCGAGGAATTCATCAAGGTTTTCGAGGCGGAGGCAAAGAAGATCGGCGCGGTCGACTACCTCGTGCAGGGTACCATCTACCCCGACGTCATCGAGAGCGGGAAGGGCGCGTCGGCGGTCATCAAGAGCCACCACAACGTGGGCGGGCTTCCCTCTGTCGTCGATTTCAAGGAGATCGTCGAGCCGCTGCGCGACTTGTTCAAGGACGAGGTGCGCAAGGTGGGTACCGAACTCGGGCTTCCCGATTCGGTCGTCGAACGGCAGCCTTTCCCCGGCCCGGGGCTCGCGATCCGCATCATGGGCGAGGTGACGGAGGAAAAATTGCAGACTCTGCGCGACGCGGACTATATCCTCCGCGAGGAGATCGCCAAGGCGGGGCTGAACCGCGAGATCTGGCAGTACTTTGCCGTCATTACCTCGACGTATACGGTCGGCGTGATGGGCGACGCGCGCACCTACGAGCCGGTCATCGCCCTGCGCGCCGTGACGAGCGTAGACGCCATGACGGCGGACTGGGCGCGCATCCCGTACGATGTATTGGAGCGCATCTCCAACCGCATCGTCAACGAAGTGGAGCACGCCAACCGCATCGTGTACGACATCACGAGCAAACCGCCCGCAACGATCGAGTGGGAATAATGGTTCGGCAAATGAACCACAGCGGACAATTTTTTCTATGAAAATCGCGCTTTTGCAGCTTCTGCCCGCGGGCAGTGAATCGGAAAACCGAAAAAAGGGCGCCGAGTGGTGCCGCCGCGCGAAGGAGGCGGGCGCGGATATCGCGCTCTTTCCCGAAATGTGGAGCTGCGGCTATTCCTTTCCGCGGGATGTTGACGCATTAAGAGCCGCGGCGATTGCGGCGGACGGAGATTTCGTCAATTCCTTCGGCGAACTCGCCGCGCGGCTGCAAATGGCGGTCGGCATAACCTTTTTGGAACAATACGAGCCGTCGCCGCGCAACTCGTTTGTGCTCTTTGACCGCTTCGGCAGGCGCGTCCTGTCGTATGCGAAGGTACACACCTGCGACTTCGGCGAGGAGCGTATATTGACGGCGGGCAATTGCTTCCCCGTTTCCGAGCTGGATACGGCGGAGGGGAAAGTCAAGGTCGGCGCGATGATCTGCTACGACCGCGAATTTCCCGAAAGCGCGCGCATCCTCATGCTCGAAGGGGCGGAACTCATCCTGGTGCCGAACGCCTGCCCGATGGAAATAAACCGCTTGTCGCAGCTGCGCGGGCGCGCGTATGAAAATATGTGCGCGATCGCGACGGCGAATTACCCGAAGGGCCAGCCTGACTGCAACGGGCATTCCACTGTGTTCGACGGCGTGGCGTATCTCCCGGGCGAGGAGGCTCCGCGCGATACCTGCCTTTTGGAGGCGCCCGAGGAGGAAGGCGTGTACCTTGCAGAGCTGGATTTGGCGCTCTTGCGGGAATATCGGCGGAGCGAAGTGCACGGCAACGCCTACCGCCGCCCGCTCCTGTATAGTAAAATCCTCGATACGGCAGTGGAGGAAACGTTCGTCCGCGCCGATAAGAGAGAGCGATAAAAAGATAGTACGGAGGATATTCGAATGGAAAACAACAAGCGCCCCGAGAACATGGCGCGCATCAACAGCGAAGTGCTCGCAAACGCATTTATCGACGAGCAGGTGAAGGCGATTCAGAAGCAGGTCGGCGACAAAAAGGTATTGCTCGCACTTTCGGGCGGGGTAGATTCTTCCGTCGTGGCGGCTCTGCTCATCAGGGCGATCGGCAAAAACCTCGTCTGCGTGCATGTCAACCACGGGCTTCTGCGCAAGGGCGAGCCCGAGCAGGTTATCGAAGTGTTCCGTAATCAGATGAATGCGAACCTCGTCTATGTCGACGCCACAGACCGTTTCCTGGATAAACTCGCGGGCGTTTTCGACCCCGAAAGGAAGCGCAAGATCATCGGCGCGGAGTTTATCCGCGTGTTCGAAGAGGAAGCGCGCAAACTGCACGGCATCGAATTTCTTGCGCAGGGAACGATTTATCCCGACATTTTGGAGAGCGGCCCCGTCAAGGCGCATCACAACGTCGGCGGGTTGCCGGAAGATCTGAAATTTGAATTGGTCGAACCGCTCAAATTCCTGTTCAAGGACGAAGTCCGTGTGGTCGGCAAAGCGCTCGGTCTTCCCGATAACATGGTCTACCGTCAGCCGTTTCCCGGCCCCGGTCTCGGCGTTCGTTGCCTGGGCGCCATTACGCGCGAGCGGCTGGAATGCGTGCGCGAATCGGACGCGATTCTGCGCGAAGAGTTCGATAAAAACGGGCTTGCCGGCAAAGTTTGGCAGTATTTCACCGTCGTACCCGACTTCAAGTCGGTCGGCGTCAAGGGCGGAGAACGCACCTATGAATATCCCGTCATCATCCGCGCGGTCAACACGGTCGACGCGATGACGGCGACGGTGGAGGATATTCCGTTCGCGCTCCTGCAGCACATCACCGACCGCATCACGAAAGAGGTGAAAGGCGTCAACCGCGTGCTGTACGACTTAACGCCGAAGCCCTGCGGAACCATCGAGTGGGAGTAATTTATCGACAGTTTTATAGGATACGTCGTATTTTGAAATACCTTTGCAAAAATTTTCGCAAAGGTATTTCTTTTTTTGTATAAATATGGTATACTGAATCATAGTACTTTCCTATGTGAAAGAAATTTATGATTCGGGTGGAAAATGACGGACCTGACTTACGAAGCGCTTCAAAAGATTATCAGGAGCCATAAAGAACCGGACAAGCAGTTCTATCTTGATCTGCTGGATACGGAAGTGCAGCGTGCGGCGGAAGAACAGCACGTCCGCGCGGTAATGATCCTTCTGAAAGTTTGCTACATCAACAAGCTGAAGGAAAAAATCGCTTCCGCGCAGAAAGAGGCGGAAGGGTTGCGCGGCGAAGATTTTTCGGCGGAAAATTACCGTGCCATCATAGGTTTGAACGCACAAATCAAACAATGGCACGCGGAGATCGAGGGATACAAGGGGTTCTTTACGGAACCGTACTTCGCCCGTATGGATCTCGTGGACGACAAAGAGGGGTATAACAGCTACTATATCGGAAAAAAGGGCGATCTGAACCTGGAGATCGTCGATTGGCGTGCGCCTCTTGCACGGAAATATTACCAGAAGAGCCAGATTCTGTTTGCGATAAACGAATATAATTATAAGCTGATTTTGCGCCGCGCCCTTCGTACCGGCAACGGGAAACTGCTCGACTTCAAAAACGAATATCTGAATTTAAAAGATTACCTCACAAAGGAGGAGATTGCGGGGCGAGACGAGGAGATCATCTTTGACCCGTATCTCAAGGAGATATTAAAGAGCCGCAAAGAGCAGTCGGAAATCTCCGATATCATCGAAACCATTCAGGAAAAGCAGTACGAGATCATCACCAGACCCGAGCGCGACTCCTTTATCCTGCAAGGGTGCGCGGGAAGCGGCAAAACGATGATCATGCTGCACCGTTTGAGTTTTCTCATGTACAACAACGAAAAGCTCGGCCCGCGCGACGTGCTTGTAATCACCCCGAGCGATTCCTTCAACGCCTTCATCGACGAGCTTTCGCAGGTGCTGGAGTTGGAAAAAGTCAAAACGACGACCATCGACGATTATTTTTTGCAGCTTCTGCGCAATGCAGAGGTAGATATATCGGACAGGATCGACCCTTCTGCTAAACCGCCGCGGCAGTACTGCGAATATATTTATTCGCCGAAATTTTACAAGGACGTACAGACGCGTCTGGCAAAAATTTACGACGGAATCGTCGGTATGTTCGTCAGCCCCGAGTGCGGGCAGTTTATCGAAACGGCGGCGGAAGACTGCCGTGCGCAGGCGGAGGAATTTGCGAAACTCAAGAACGCGAGCGTTCGTGTGCGCCGCGCCGTTTTAGGCGAAATCAAGGAAAAGCCCGAGGGCGGGCTTTTCTATACAAAGCCGTTCCGCGAGCTGATGAACGAAGTCACTGCTGTCGGAGAATTTTTCGAAAGCGACCTGAAAAGCGACAAAATCAAAGTGTACAGTGTATTTTACGGGCGGATTTTAAGTTTTTACCGTGCTGCTTCCTACATTTACCGCATGCACGGCCGTGTTGTTTCTGCCGCATTGGAAGATCTGGCGCGCCTAAAGGAGACGGTCGCAAAGGAGATCACGGATCTCCGGCGCTATAAAATCTATCGGGGCGGCGAGGAGGTCGAAACGTATGCCGACCGCATTTCCCGCCGCGGCGAACTGCTTCGGGAAATCGATAAAATAGCGGATTCGGTGAAAAAGATCGGCGAAAAATTCGGCGCTTTCTGCGAGTTGTTCGAAACGCTGCGCGGCAACGATTATTTTGTGCGGATCGGCAAGTGCGGCACGCATATCGAGCTGGCACGGCTGTTCTATAAGGAGATCGTGCGCAAAATCAAGAATAAACTCGGTATCGGTAAAGGACTGTTCCGCTGCGACGCCTATGTGCTTTGCACGCTCATGGCTTTGTTGGGCGAAAGGCTCGGCCCGCGTTACGGTCTCGTGTTCATCGACGAGGGGCAGGATATCTCCGTCAACGAATACGAACTTCTGAAAACGATCAATGTGGACGCGTCGTTCAATATTTACGGCGACCTGGAACAAAACATTACCCCGTTCCGCGGCGTCGACGCTTGGGAAAAGGTGGGCGATTTCCCCGTCTGCCATCTCAACCAAAATTACCGCAACACAAATCAGATCGTGGATTATGTGGCGGAACATCTCGGCATCGATATGCGCCCGATCGGGTTCGACGGGCCTGCGGTCGAGCATATATCCCCGCGCGGCATCAGCGGCTTTTTCCGCGAAAAAAAGGGGTTGAAGGCGATCATCGTTTCCGAACGATCGTTCGAACGATACCGCCGCAAAAATTACAATATCCTCGGCGCAACGGGCCGCATATCCAAAACAAAGATCAATCTGATGACGGTGTACGAATCGAAGGGACTGGAGTTCACGAGCGTGGCGGTTGCGGATGCGGATATGGCGCCGCACGAAAAATACATCGCCTACACGCGCGCGCTCAAGGAACTCGCGATCGTAGAGGAGCACGGAAATGCGGAATAATTATCTTTTGGATGCGGACGAGACGATTTTGGATTTCGTCCGCTCTTCGCGTGAGAGCCTGTTTTACGCGATGCGCGCACTGGAACTTCCCTGCAGCGAGGAAACGTTCGCGCTGTACAAGGCTGTCAACGACGGCGTGTGGAAGGAATACGAACAGGGGAAAATCACGAAAAAGCAGCTGATGAAGGTGCGCTTCGTGCGCTTTCTGGAACGGCTCGGTCTGCATGCGGATGCGGAAAAGCTGAATGACGTCTATTTCGAAAAGCTGTCGCATACGGGATATCTGCTGGAGGGCGCGGCGGAGTTTTTGCCCGCGCTGAAAAGGCGCGGCAGGATATTCCTCATCACCAACGGCACGCCCGCGGCGCAGTACGGGCGGCTGGAATCGCTCGGTTTGCGGGATTTTTTCGACGGGATTTTTGTTTCCGACGAAATCGGGTATGCCAAGCCTGACCGCCGTTTTTTCGAATATGTTCTGAAAAATGCGGCGATCGGCAGGGCGGACTGCGTCGTAATTGGCGATTCGCTGTCCTCCGACATAGCGGGCGCGGCAAACGCGGGGATTGTTTCCGTGTGGTATAATCCGTCCGGGAAGCCTGCGGCAGGGGCAAAGCCGGACTATACGGCAAAAAGCTATGCGGACATTCTTGCGGAAGCCGACCGTCTGGCTCGCCGCGGCTCCGTATAGGGCGTGCCGCATATGGGAATAAACGCATGCGGCGGTATTTCGGTTTTTGCCCGCAGTGAATCGGCGCAACGCTTGCGGATACAGGAAAAAAGTGGTATAATTGAAAGGGTAAGGATACTGAACAGCCGTACGGTTCGGAATATGCAGGGAGGAGAGAATGGCAGGAAAGAAATCGGTTAAATCAACATTGAAGGAAAGCCTCGCGTTGCAGGTAAAAGCTCAGCAGTTTTACGGTTATGCCGACCGCTTTAACCGCGTTCCGCTCTTTATTTCGCTGCTGCTTTCCAATGCGGGTGCAGAATCGGCGGAAAACATCGATGTCGTCATCGAAAACGGAAACGGGTTTTTAGTCCCGTTTTCCCGCCATTTCGAGGAGATTCCGTATGAAAGTTCGGTCGAAATCGAGGCTGCGGATATCGCTTCGCCCCTGTATCTGACGGAACTTTCCGATATTCGCGAGGAAACGGTGCTCATCCGCGTTCTGCACGGGAAAGACGTTGTTGCCGAAACTTCTGTCCGCGTCGTAGTATTGCCTTTCGATTTTTGGAGCGGCAGGAGCGGAAACGCGGAACTGCTCACCTCCTTTGTCCGCCCGAAGGTGGCGGACTGCCTGCGCGTACTCGACGACGCCCGCGCGCAGCTGAAAAAATGGAACACCGATACTGAATGGCGGGGCTATCAGGAGGGGGACAAAAATAAGATACGTCTTCTCGCCGCGGCGATCTATGCGGCTGTCAAGCGCCAGGCGGTGGAAAAGTCTGCCGCGGAATACAGTTACGATGCGCCCGTACCCGTCGGCGACATCACCAAGATCCTCAAAAACAAGGTCGGCACCTCCTTCGAACTCGTTTTGTTCCTCGCCTCCTGCTTCGAGTGCGCGGGGCTGCACCCCGTCGTGGCGATGGGCGAAAAGAGCGTTTCCTGCGGCGTCTGGCTGTACGATAACTGTTTTGCGGACAGCGTGAGCGACGATACCGTATTGCTCGGGAATTACATTGCCGACGGCATCAACAACGTCAGTATGTTCGATGCGGAGGATGTATTCGCGGGCAGGAACGTGAACTATACGGCGGCGGAAAAGCATTTCGCGCAAAAACTTTCGGGCGGCTGGTTTGATACGGTCATCGACGTCAGGCGCTGCCGCCTCGCCCGTATCCGCCCGCTCCCTCTGAAAGTGAAGGGGATCAAAGGTTACGAGCTTTTGGGCGAAGAGGATACCGACATCGACGCCGCGCCGGAAATTATTTCGGGCGCCCGCAAACTCAGCCTTGACGGCAAAGTAACGAAAAACAAGCAGTGGGAGCGCCGTCTGCTCGATTTGTCCCTCAAAAACGCGCTCCTGAATTTCCGCCCCGACAAGTATGCCCTGCATATCCTGTCGTCGGACGTCAACAGCACGTTTGAAAGCCTTTCCTCAGGCGAGGAATTTTCCGTTTTGGAAAAGACGGCGGACGTGCGCGGAGTGTTGCCGGTAAACGAATATTTCGGAGTGTCGGCAAATCTCTCCGTACTCAACGAACTGTTGGACGTAGAGTTGAAAAACAGACGCCTTCGTACCTATTCGGAAGCGAAGGACATCGACGACATTCTCCGGTATCTCATCAAGAAAGGGAAGACGGCGGAGGAGGAAGCGGGCGCCAACGTTCTGTATCTGGCGTTCGGGTTCCTCAAATGGTACGAACCGAATTCGAACGAGGCGAAATATGCGCCTCTCGTACTCTGCCCGGTAAAAATAACAAGGAGCAAGGGCGGAAAAGGATTTTCCGTTTCCTTTACCGAGGACGAAAAGCAGATCAACAACACCCTCCTCGAATTCTTGCTGCGCGAATTTAAAATCGACATCCGCGGGTTGGATAATATCACTTCGGGCATCCGCATCTCCGAAATTCTGGCTATGGTCAAGATGGAGATCCTCAACATGAAGCGCTGGGAGGTGCTGGACGAGGTCTACCTCGCAAGTTTTTCCTTTGCGCGCTTTGCAATGTGGAACGACGTGCGGAAAAATATCGATAAATTCCGCAAAAACCCGCTTATCCGTTCTCTGCTCGATAACCGCCTGGAAATTCCGAACCATGTTTTTGAAAACAAGTCGGAAGACGATTACAGTCCCGCCGAAATCCTTTGCCCTCTGACGGCGGACAGTTCGCAGTTCGCGGCGATCGCGGAAGCGGTCGGCGGCGCGAGCTTTGTCCTGCACGGGCCTCCCGGAACGGGCAAGAGCCAGACGATTACCAACATCATTGCAAACTGCCTGAACAACGGCAAGCGCGTTTTGTTCGTCGCCGAAAAACAGGCGGCTTTGTCCGTCGTCAAAAAGAGGCTCGATTCGATCGGGCTTGGCGACTTCTGCCTCGAGCTGCACTCGGCGAAGCTGGATAAAGCGCAGCTCCTTAAAAAGATGGAAACGACGCTGTCGCTCACCTCGGAGCAGGAAGGGCAGGATTTCGCTTCGAAGGCAGAGCAGATCGAGGAAGTGCGGGCGGCTCTGAACGAACCTGTCCGCGCCCTGCATAAGAAGCGCCGTCTGGGTGTTTCCGTTTACGAGGGGATTCTCGTCTATGAAAAGAACAAAAATGCGCCCGATGTCCTGGATATCGAAAGCACCTTTTACGACAGCCTGACCAAGGAAAAACTCGAATCATACGAAAATATGCTCATCGAGGTGTCGGCGGCGGCGAAGCAGTGCGGCGGCGCTTACCGTTCCCCCTTCGACAATGTCAACCTCCGCGAATACGACAACAATGTCCGCAACCGCGTGTACTATGCGGCAGAGGTTTTGCTTGCGGAAATCAAGCACCTGAAGAGTTATCTCGCCCTGTTCCTCGATTTCTACCGCCAGCGCATCAGTTCCTTTACACAGAAAAAACTGCGGACTCTCGTACAACTTGTGGAAATGCTTCGCAGCGGCGAGCTGGATAAATATTTTTCCTGCGACGAGAACGAGTTTTATGTATTTTTTAACGCCAACCGCCGCCTGGACAGGCTTCTCGGCAACTATTTCAAGAACTTCAAGAGTCTTGTCGATCTGGACGCCGATCCTGTCGTTGTCGAGCAGGAACTGGAAAACTGGGGCGACAATTACCGCAGTTCGAAAACGCTTTCGGCTGTGGCAAAGCGGCTGCGCCGGAGCGCGGTGGGCGAACTTACGCCTTCCGACGAGGTCAAATACATCGGCATCGTCGCCCAGATATACGAAGATTTGCAGCTGGTGCGCCGCAACACTCCGCTTTCGTCAAACTTTTTCGATCGCGGCGGGCGCATCAACTTCCGCAAGCGTGAGGAGTTCATGGAACCTCTCCGCCAGATGCACGCGCTAGCGGAGGGCGTGTTCATGGACTATAATGCAGACAGCTTCAACAGCGTCTGCGTACAGGCGGAGGGCGGCGGTTATGCCGACCCGATCCTCGACGGTCTGAAACAGGCGGTCGCGGGGTTCGAAAACAGCCGCGAAAGTTTCTGCGAGGTCATTGCCGCCGATCCGGAAAAATATTCGGACGAAGATTTGCTCGACTATTTCAATACCAAAGCCGGGGCATTGATCGACAACATCGATATGCTTTCCGCGTGGTGCCTGTATAAAGAAATTTCCGGTAAATTGGACGAGGAGGGACTCACCTTCGTCACCGATTCTCTCGAATCGGGCGCGGTTACCTCGGACAATATTCTCGACAGTTTTCGTAAAAACGTCTATCGCAATTTTATTGAAACGAATATTTCCGCCGATCCCGTGCTCTCGACTTTCTCCGCCTCCGTCTTGGAGGAGAAGATCGAGCTGTTCCGCACGTTGGACGAGCAATTTACCAAGATCAGCCGCGAACATATCCGCAACAAGCTGATCGCCAATCTTCCGACAACTTCCACCGAAGGGAGTTTGAGCCTTGAGGTTTTGGCGTTCCAGCGCATCCTGAAGGGAAATATGCGGGGCATGACGCCGAAGGAGTTCTTTGCGCAGATTCCCGAACTTTTTGCGCGGCTTGCGCCCTGCGTGCTGATGAGTCCGATCACGGTGGCTCAATACCTTTCGCCCGAGCCGGATCTTTTTGACCTGGTCGTATTCGACGAAGCGTCTCAACTTCCCACCAGCGAGGCGATCGGCGCCCTGGCGCGCGCCAGGAGCGCGGTCATCGTCGGCGACCCGAAGCAGCTGCCGCCGACCTCCTTCTTCACCTCCGGCTATGTGGACGAGGAGAACCTCGACGCGGAGGATTTGGAGAGCATTCTCGACGACTGCCTCGCTTTGAGCATCCCCGAAAAGCACCTGAATTGGCATTACCGCAGCAAGCATGAGAGTCTCATCGCCTTCTCGAATATCATGTACTACGGCAACAAGCTGTGTACCTTCCCTTCGCCCGACGCGTTGGAGAGTAAGGTGCGGCTCGCCTTGGTGGAGGACGGCGTGTACGACCGCGGCTTTACCAAGCGGAACAAGGGAGAAGCGGAAGCGCTCATTGCAGAAGTCGTCCGCCGCCTGAAGGATCCCGTCCTGTCCCGCTCGAGTATCGGCATCGTCACGTTCAGCACGGCGCAGCAGGACTATATCGAGCGGCGCCTGTCCGACGCGTTGGTGCGAAATAAGCTGGAGGATGTCGCGTACGAGCGGGAGGAGCCGCTCTTCATCAAAAACCTCGAAAACGTGCAGGGCGACGAGCGCGACGTGATTCTGTTTTCCGTCTGCTACGGCCCCGACCGCACGGGTAAAGTTTCGCTGAACTTCGGCCCGCTCAACCAGGTGGGCGGCTGGCGCCGCCTCAACGTCGCCGTTTCCCGCGCCCGCGAGGAGATGATCGTATTTTCCTCCATGACGTCGGCGATGATCAACCTTGCAAAAACGAACAGCAAGGGCGTAGCGGGTCTGAAAGCATTCCTCGAGTTTGCGGAGAAGGGCAAAACGACGCTTGCGATCAGTTCTGCCGAGCTGAAGGCGCCGCGGAGCGGCATAGGCAAGTACATTGCAAAGGAGCTCAAAACGTACGGATATGAATGCCGCTACGACCTCGGCGTCTCCGATTTCAAGATCGACTGTGCCGTCATCGATCCGAAAAACAAAAAACGCTTTATCCTCGCCATTATGTGCGACGGCGTGACCGCCAGCAATTCGAGCGCGAAGGATCGCAATATTTTGCAGATTCAGACGCTCAAACTCAACAACTGGAACGTCGCGCGTGTCTTTACCATCAACTTCATCAATAATCCGAAGCGCGAGATCAAAAAGATCAAGGATATGCTCGACCGCCTCACGGGTGCGGATAAGGCGGGGCGCGACCATCTAACAAAATACAAAAAGGCATACCGATACGCGAAGCTGGAGCAGCAGCAGAACGTTTCGCAGTATGTCACCGGCGGTGAAAACGACGCCGAGATCGTCTCTCGCCTGAAAGCCATCGCCGCGGCGGAAGAGCCTTTGAGCGAACGCTTTTTGATGAAGCGCTGCCTCTCTTCGCTCGGAATTCAGAAATTCGGAACGAAAGTGGAGGAGCGGATGGGCAATCTTATCAATCTCTGCGGGCTGAAGCGCGAACAGCTTTGCGGGAGGGACTATCTGCGCAAGACAGATAAGTGCCTCGACTGCGACTTTTACCGCGTCGAACCGGGAGATTCCATCCGCAAATCGGAGGAGGACTTCACTCCTTACGAAATCATCGCGCTCATCAAGGGTCTGTTGGAAAACAAGGTCAGCCTGTATGCGGACGAACTCGTCGCGGCTGTATGCGCGGAATTGAAAATCGTACGCCCGAGCGACAAACTGACCGAGTTCATCAACGAATGCGTCGCCTTGGGCGTATCCCGCTCGCTGTTCATCCGTTCGATCGGCGACCGTATCAGTCTGTGTTGACATGAAGGCTCTTTTCGGAAAAATCGCGCTGTTCGGTGCTTTATTGCTCGCTGCCGCGGCTGTCTCGCTTCTCCCGTCGCTCGCCCCGCCCAAAGCGGGCGCGACGCGTGAGACGACGGATGCGGGCTTACCGTATGATGCGTCATACAATGTTTTGATTCGCGGAGACGAGGTCGGCAGCCCCGGCGTCTATCGTGTTCCGTACGGCTGTACCTACGGGCAGCTTTTCGCGCTTGCTTCCGTCGAGCCGCCCGCGGGGTACGATTTGAGCGCCCCCGTTTCCTTTGCAGACGCCGTCTTGGTCGGCGGAGAGTATTATATTTATTTCGTGCTGTAATGTTTGGTGTGCAAAAGAAAAAGAGTCCGAATCATATTCAACGGGCGGACGAGAATCTCTTCTTCCGCGGAAGGGGGATCGTACGCTTCCGTCCTTTGCTTTTTCTGTCCCTGAGCTTCGGCTTGGGGATATTTTTCGCATGTTTGTTCGGGCTGATTGCGCTCGTCGGCGCGTCGGTGTTTTTACTCGCCGCAGCGGGTGTGCTGGCTTACCGCATATGGAAAAAGAAATTCGCCGTCGGTTTTTTGCTCTTCGCCGCGCTGCTTTGCCTGTTTTATGCGCTCGGCTGTCTTTCCTTTTCCGTGCGCATCGGCGCATTCGAGCGCTCGCCCGAAATCAGCGGCGAATGCTCGGTCGCGGGAACGGTGGAGGAGATCGGCGAATCGAAGGAGTATACGCTTCTTACCCTGGGCGATATTTGGCTCATCGACGGCGCGGGGAACTCCTTCCGCCCGAACGCGAAATTGCAGCTGTATATCTACGGCGAAGTTCCCGCGGCAGAGATCGGCTCGGCGGCGATGTTCGACGCGGAGGTTCAGACTTATGACGCATGGGCGTACGGCAGGGTAAACGCAAACGCGGTCATCGGCAATACGCGCTACCGCGCGAGCGCCGCGGCGGATAAAGTCGTCTTTTCGGAAGGAGAAGGCGTCGGCGTATTTACGGCGGTGCGCCGCGCCATGCGCGGAGTTTTGTTTGCCAACATGGACGAGGCGACGGCATCCGTCGCCTACGGCATGCTTACGGGCGACAGCGGCTATATGGACGAGGACGCGCTGCAGAATTTCCGGTATGGCGGCATCGCGCATATTTTTGCGGTATCCGGGCTGCATATCGGAATCATCTACGGTCTGCTCTCCGCCCTCTGTAAAAAATGCCGCATCAGAAATATCGTTCGCGTTCCTCTCGTGTTCGCGGCGCTATGCTTTTATGCAGGTGTATGCGGATTTTCTCCTTCATCCGTCCGTGCGCTGGTCATGTGTACGGTTGCCATGCTTGCTGAAGCGGGAGGCCTGCAGTATGACCGCGTCGGTTCCGTTTCCTGTGCGTCGCTGACCGTTTTGGTCATTAACCCGGTGTATCTGTTTTCGGTCGGGTTTCAGCTCTCCGTAGCTGCCGCGGCGGGTATCGTTATTGTCGGCGGGCATCTTACGCGGCTGCTTCGGAAAATCAGATTTTTGCCGCAAAAAGTCTGCTCCGCGGTCGGCGTGGCGTTCTCCGCGCAACTCGCCACCTTTCCCATTCTCATCGATTGTTTCGGCTATGTGTCGGGCATCAGCTTTTTTCTGAACCTCGTGTTCGTTCCCGTAATCGGTGCGGTGTACTCCGTTCTGTTCTGTGCGGTCGCGCTCTCTGTCCTCCTGCAATTCGCCGCGCCCGTCTTCCTGTTTATTCCGGGGTATCTCCTGCGCCTGTCGGTCATGCCCATTGTCATGCTTGAATTCAAGGTGCTTCTTATCTGCGGGTTTTCCTTTGGTTCCTGCGCGGTATTGTGGTATCTGTTTCTCTTTTTTCTTTCGGATAAGGTGAATCTGAAGCCCGCACCGAAAATTTCCTTCGCTGCCGTATTATGTGCGCTATTAATCGCGGCGATGATGTTTCAGAATTTCAATATCGGTATGGAATCGGTCATGACTCTGCATGCTTATTACGGAAGCAATATCGGTTTGATTCGCAGTTCAGACGGAGATTATCTGATCGTATACGGCGAAGCGGACGGGCGGCACATTGAGCAGGTTTTTCTCAAAGAAGGGATCACCGAACTTCGCGGCGCGATCTTTCTGACCGCCCCGCGGGAAGCGAACACCGGCATTCCCGTCATCCTGCAATATGCGGAATTGCAGACGGTCTACGTCCCCGCCGATTCGCAGCTCATCGATTCCTTCCGCACGGTGGAAATCCGCTATGAAAGCGGTGTCTTTGTTTTCGGCGACGCATATGCGCAATTCTTTTCGGATGAACTTCTGTACCTGAATATCCGCGGCGCTGGAATTGTCTGCGACGGCGGGGCAGACGAGGTGCCGGCTCTGCCTGAATGCGACTTGCTCATCGCAAATACGGAAAACGATGCCGTGCGTAAAGCCTGTTCGCCGCGGGCGGAGGTGTATTTCGAAAAAACGGCGGAGAAAATGAGCGTTTATCGGGCGGGCGACTTGCAAATCGGCTGGAAAAATGATATAATCTCCGTAAAGGATGCGGGGTAAAGCAATGAAATTCGTGCTTTTTAAAAAGAGCCTTGAAGGGGGCGCTTCGCCGATCTATCTGTTCGACGGCGAGGAAGAATATTTCAAAAAGCGAGGCGAGGAGATGCTCAGAGAGCGATTCCTCGGGGAGCCGTCGCTCAACTATTCCGTTTTTCACGGAGAAAACCTGAAGGGCGCGGCACTGACCGCTCTTGTCACGGCGGCGGAAAGTTTCCCGTTCATGAGTGAAAAACGCATAGTCAAAGTTACAGACCTGTATCCGACAGAGAAAGATTACGAAAGTTATCTGAAAAGTTATTTCGAGCATCCCGCCGAGAGCACGATTCTTCTCATCGTGAATTCTGCGCCGCCGAAGGGCAAGGCGTTCGATCTGAAAAAGGCGCCCAACGTCACGCGCGTGGACTGCTCCAAGGCAGACGAAGAAACGGTTCTTCGCTGGATTTATGCGCAGTTCCGCCGCGCGGGGATCGGTGCGGATACCGAGTGCTGTGAACGCATCATGCAGTATTGCCTGGGCGATATGTCGCGCATTGCCGGGGAGACGGAAAAGCTCCTCGCCTATGGGGCGAAGAGTAAAAAAATTGTCTCTGCCGACGTGGATGAGATCGTCTACCGCGATACCGATTACAAAATTTACGAAATGACGAATGCGATCGGCGCGAAAAATTACGGCAAATACGTTTCCGTAATGAGCGAATTGTCGGAAAGGGGAATAGACGCCATGGCTGTACTCAATTCGCTGTGCGCCTATTTCCGCGGGCTGCTCGACATTTCCCTCCTGCGCAAGACGGATGCTGAAACGGCTGCAGCGCTCGGAATGAAGGAGTATGCCGTCAAAATGAGCCGCCGTCAGCTTGGCGCGCTCGGGGCGAAGCGGGTCAAGGAATGTTTCCTCGCTGTAAACAGTGCTGTCAATGCGGTTAAAAACGGGGTTTTGTCTGCCGAAGGGGCGCTCGTCGGCGTCAATGCCCGCCTTGCCTTCGGTTTTGCGGAAAATTAAGGCGGCGACTGCGTTGAAATGCTTTATTTTTTTTCAAATTTAATGTAAAATACTATTATTACTAACGATCAAAAACGGAGAGCCTATGGAGTTCTTTGAGAACGTCGCAAAAATTTTTACATCCTTTACCGTGGTCGACGCGCTCGTCATCGTGCTGTTCGCGCTGATGTTTTATTATGTTTTCCGCATTCTGAAGATCAGCAACGTGCGCGTGGTCATCGCCGTGTTTGTTCTGCTCGTTCTGGCAACGGGTGCCGTGTTTATCTTCACCGACACGCTGAACGGCGAGGCGTACATGGTCGTGCCGATCGTTTTGTCGGGCGTTGTGCTCGTTATTTTCAACGTTGAGGTCAAGCGCGACATTCTCAATATGCATTCCTTCAATATGCTGTCCGAAATTTCGAACCACCAGGCATCGGTAACGAAGGACGAGGCGGAACGGTACGTCGCCGACATTATCAAGGCGCTGCAGAACCTCTCCAAGGATAACATCGGCGCGCTCATCATTCTCGCGAACGACAACATTCCGTCGCAGATTCTGGAGAGCGGCGTCATCCTGGATGCGAACATCTCCTCGCAGCTCATCGAGGGCATCTTCTTCCCGAAGGCGCCCCTGCATGACGGCGCGATGATCATCAACAATTACAAAATTCAGGCAGCGGGGTGCTTCCTTCCGCTCACGCAGAACGCGAACATCCCCAAGGAGTTGGGAACCCGCCACCGCGCGGGCATCGGCATCACCGAAACGTCAAACGTCATCGCACTGATCGTTTCGGAGGAAACGGGCATCATCACCATCGCTCAACGCGGAAAAATTTCGCGCTACGCCGATTACGACCTGCTCAAAAAGACGCTGAACGATTACTATTGGAAAGACCTGAGTGCAGACGGGAGGAAACGCTTATGAGAGAAAAGAGCTTTTGGAGAAAGCTGGCTGGCATCTTTATCGACAACGTGCCGATCAAACTGCTGGCGATCGCTCTTGCCGTTGTCGTCTTTATCGTCATCAATTACGGCAGATAAGCCGCGGAGAAACATATGAGACCGAATTGTATAGCAATCCCGCAGATCGTGCTGCCCGCGCCGTCCGTCGATATGCAGGCATGGGCAGTCATCGCGTGCGATCAGCACACTTCCGACGCCGCCTATTGGGAGGAATTGGAGAAAACAGTGAGGGACAAGCCCTCCACGCTCCGCCTGACCCTCCCCGAAATTTACCTCGGCGGCGACATAAGCGAGAAATTGGCGGCAATTTCGTCGGCAATGGAGAAATATAAGCGGGAAGGGGTGTTCCGAAACCTCCCGCCCGGGTTTATCCTCACCGAGCGGAAAACGCCTGTATCGCCCGTCCGCCGCGGCATCGTGCTTGCGGTCGACCTCGAAGCCTATTCATACGAACAAAAGAGCGATGCTCTCATCCGTGCTACGGAGGCGACCATTACCGAGCGCATTCCGCCGCGTCTGAAAATCCGCGAGAGCGCACTTTTTGAATTCCCGCATATCATGGTATTGTACAACGATCCGCAGGATACCGTTCTCGGCCCGTACCGAAATGCTCCGCTTGAAACGCTGTACGACTTTGATCTGAATATGGGCGGAGGACACATCCGCGGGAAGTTTTTGCAGAACGTGGAGCCGATGCTCGATGCGTTCGGCGCATTGGTCAGAGACAATCTCCTGTTTATGGTCGGCGACGGAAACCATTCGCTGGCAACGGCGAAGGCGGCGTGGGAAAAAATCAAACAGGGACTGTCTGCGGAGGAGCGGAAAGCGCATCCCGCAAGGTACGCCCTGTGCGAGGCTGTCAACCTCTATGACGAGGGAATCCGTTTCGAGGCGATCCACCGCATCGTCAAAAATGTCGATGCGGAGAAATTTGCGTCAGGGTTGGCTGCAAAGAACGGGAAGTGCGTCTGCGCGCTGTATGTGCGCGGCAAAAAACGTCCGTTTATGCTCGGAAGCGATGCGCCCGATGCCGTTGGCGAAGCGGACAAATATATCGCGGAATACATAAGTAAATTCGGCGGCGAAGTCGATTATATACACGGCGAAGAGGATCTGCGCCGCCTGACGGAAGATTCTTCCTCGGTCGGCATCGCCTTGCCGAAGATGGATAAAGCGGATTTGTTTCCGTTGGTCAAAAAACACGGCAGTCTGCCGCGCAAGACCTTTTCGCTGGGGGAAAGCGAGGAGAAACGATATTATATCGAAGGCAGGAGCATTGTAAAATGAGTTTATCGGTCTGCAAATTCGGCGGTTCGTCTTTGGCGGACGGCAACAACATTTCCCGCGTAACGGAAATCATCGGCAGCGACCCCGCACGCCGGTTCGTGGTCGTATCTGCCCCCGGGAAGCGGTATTCAGATGATATTAAGGTCACAGACCTTCTGTATGCCTGCTACCGGGAGAGCGTAGAAAAGGGAAGCTGTGCCGAAACTTTTCAGAAAATCCGCAAGCGTTTCCGTTCCATCGTTACCGAGCTCGGAATGGATTCGTTCGATATTGACGGCATTCTTGACGAAACCGAACGTGCAATAGAGGAAAACAAGAGCGCGGATTTTACCGCCTCGCGCGGCGAATATCTCAACGCTCGCGTCGTTGCGGCAAAACTCGGACGCACGTTTATCGATGCGAAAGACATTATCTTTTTCGATGATAACGGTCGCTTCGACGAGTCGCGTTCCTATCCGCTGATTTCGGAAAAACTCTCCGCTGCGGGGAGTGCCGTTGTCCCGGGATTTTACGGTACGGGAGCAGACGGAAAAATCAGAACTTTTTCCCGCGGCGGCAGCGACATCAGCGGCTCTATCGTGGCGCGCGCGATGAATGCGGACGTGTACGAGAACTGGACGGATGTGAGCGGATTCCTCGCGTGCGACCCGCGTATCGTCGAAAAACCCGAAAAAATCGAAACGATCTCCTTCAAGGAGCTGCGCGAGCTTTCGTATATGGGGGCGAACGTTTTGCATGCCGACTCCATTTTCCCCGTGCGAAAGGGGGATATTCCCATTCGGATTAAAAACACGTTCCGCCCGGAGGATCCCGGCACGATTATTCTGCCGTCAAAAAAATATGTCAAGAGCGGAAACATCGTAACGGGCATTGCGGGGAAAAGGGATTTCACGGTCATTTTTCTGGAAAAGTCAATGATGAACTCCGAGGTTGGTTTTGCCCGCAAAGTTCTGTCTGTATTGGAGCAGGACGGCATCAATTTCGAGCATATGCCTTCCGGAATCGATACGCTCTCCCTCGTTATCGAAAGTAAATTTCTCGCCGGAGGAATGCTCGAAAAACTCCTCAGGCAGATCGATGCAGCAGTCCGCCCCGATTATATGCGCGTTTTGGAAAATATTGCACTTGTTGCGACGGTCGGGCATGGCATGGCATCAAACGTCGGTACGTCGGCGCGCCTTTTTTCGGCGCTGTCAGAGGCGGGCATCAACGTGCGCATGATCGACCAAGGTTCCAGCGAAATCAACATCATCGTCGGGATCGACAATGCCGATTATGAAAAGTGCATACGTGCCATTTATCACGAATTTTTCCGCAGGGAGAAGGCTTCGGCTGCGGAGGATTAACAAAAAGCGCCCGCCCCGTTATCATACGGGGCGGGCGCTTTGGTGCAGGCGGGGGAATGTCGGCGGAAAGGGCGCAGAGAAGTGCGCGCAGGGAATAAAAGGGAACAGCCCCGCGTAAATACGCGGGGCTGAAATTATCGGAAAAACTGTGCATCCTCCGTCGAAAATACGCGCCGAAGCGTTAAAACCGCAGGTAACTCCCTCAAAGCTTCCTTATGGCACACGAACAAATCCGCTTAGTGCTGCTATATCCCTATCCTGACACGGTTCACGGCAGTCCGTTGCATAAGACCTTGTTATCAACATCCCTTACGGAGCGCGGCCTTCCACGCGCAGACCCTAAAGAGGCATTCGGTTCTGCTATAGCGGATTGCAGATACAGGGCACCGCTAACTCCCCACCTAGCACAGCTATTCTATTGTATACTAAAATACATTTTTTTGCAACCGATTTTATATAAATTTTTTGTCGAAAAAAATATAAAAAATTTGAATGAAAAGCGTTGACAAATCCGAATTAAAAGTTAAAATTATATGAAAGCAAACAACGGAGAGAATAGCGGAAAAACGATTATGAATGCTTTCGGTTACGGTATGCGCTATTGGAAAAAGCGATTGCCTTGCGCGGTGTTTTGCCAGCTGATCGGTTACATCGGCTTGTCGATCGATTTGCTCCTGCCCTTGTTGAGCGCGATGTTTGTCGATTACATACTCGACTATAATCCCGCCGATCAGCTCGCTTCCGGTGCGGGCATTTTCTCGTTCCTAATAAACGGACGGTTCGGTGAACCTAAAACATGGCAGTTATTCTTCAGTATAACTGCCGTTTTTGCCGTGCTTGAAATCATCCGCGAGGCGCTCATTTATCTGCGCAACGTGCTGTTTCAGCAGAACGGCATCTGGATGGAGAACGAACTTCGCGACATAACATATAAAAAGTTGGTCGACCTGGACAGTTCCACCGTGTCGTCCTATAATGCCGGCGAGCTTCTGACGACGCTTTCTGCCGATATCATCACGGCAAAGGAAATGTATTGCCGCATTCTTCTGATGATGGGAGACAGCTTTTTTGTCATTGCGGTGACATGCGTTCTGCTCGCGACATACAGCTCGTGGATGCTCCTTTTGCCTGCCGCAATTGCTCCGATACTGCTGTTTGCTCTTATACGGTATTCCCGTGCCGCCCGCAGAGTTTCCACAAATATCCGGAACTGCAATGCGGATATGAACCTGAATGTGCAGGAAAACATCGATGCGGTACGGCTTATCCGTTCCTTCGCGAACGAGGAGCTGGAGGAGCATAAATTCGACCGCGTCAACGGGAATCTGAAAAACGCTTATCTCGAGCAGGTGGACGTATCCGCCAAATATGGTTTGATATTCAATGTCATCCGTCAGATCGCTTATATTGCCACGATCGCGATCGGTACTTTGATGGTTTTCATCGGTCAGTTCAAGGTCGGCGTTATGACTGCGTGCGTGACATATGTCCTCCGCATTATGGACTTTTTGACGCAGATCAACAACTGTGTTTATCAGATGCAGTACGGTATCGTCTCCATGGGCAGGATTATGGATTTTCTCGAAAAGAAAACGAAAATCCCGCAGGCGGAATAAAAACGTATCCGTCACCGAAGACGGAAAGCCGCTCCTGAAGCACATCAACCTGAGTATCCCGTGCGGGAAAAAGATCGGCATTATGGGCGGCACGGGATCGGGCAAGAGCGTACTTCTCAAATCGCTCGTCCGCATCTACGATGTTACGGAAGGCTGCATTGAGATCAACGGCAAGGATATTCGTGACTACGATCTCGACGATTTGCGCAACGAATTTGCCTATGTGTTCCAGGATGTGTTTCTGTTTTCTGACACGATCGATGCAAATATAGCCTTTTACGCTCCCGATATCGACAGGGAAATCATCCACCGCGTTGCAGAGCAGGCGCAGGCGAGCCGTTTCATAAAGGGTCTGCCGCAGGGGTTTCGCACGATTGTCGGCGAGCGCGGGTTGGGTCTTTCCGGCGGGCAGAAACAGCGCGTGTCTATCGCTCGGGCGCTTCTGAAAAATGCTCCCGTTCTCGTTCTGGACGACGCATCCAGCGCGTTGGACGTAATTACCGAGCGCAAGCTGATGGCGAGCATCAAGGAAAGGACGGCGAGATCATCGAGCGCGGAACGTACGACGAACTGATCCAACGGAACGGCACTTTTGCCGAGATCTGCCGAATGCAGATGGCTGAAAACGACGACGAGTCGCTGACTGCGATCGAAGACGCTACGTCTCTGGCGGGCGGGGAGGCATAAGCGCATGGCACAGAGAAATACCTATTTTCAGGATGAAGCGGTCGAAAAGGATAAAATCGACATCAAAAACCTGAAGCGGCTTTTGCGCTACGCTTTGCCGCATAAAAAGCTGTTGATCTTTGTACTCATTATCATGCTGATCGCCGTAGCTTCGTCGATGGTAACCCCGCTCCTGCTCAAGTTCATCATCGATACAGTAATCCCTGACGAGAATTATCGGCTGTATTTCCTTGCGTTGGGAGGATTTCTGCTTGCGGGCTTGGCGGAAATTATAATTACGTTTTACCAGCAGAGAAGTTTGGGTCGGATGGGGCATGGCATCATTGCCGACATCCGCAAGGATATTTTCTATAAGCTGCAGTCGCTCCCGTTCGACTACTTCGACAACCGTCCCGCCGGTAAAATTGTCGTTCGTGTGACAAACTATATAACGGAACTTGCCGATTTCTTCACGAACTATCTGATGAACTTCATTTTGAACATCGTGAAGATCATTGTCGTCACGGTATTCATGCTTTGCCTCAGTCCGCTCCTCACGGCGGTCGTCTATTCGGCGATTATTCCGCTGACCGTCGGCGTTTTTCTGATCCGGAAGGCAATCCGCAAATTGTTCCGCAAACAGCGCGCCAAAGACTCCAACCGCACCGCCTATATCGTCGAATCGATCATGGGCGAAAAGATCATCCAGAACTACAACCGCACGGAATACAATGAAAAGATTTACCACGATCTTCAGAAAGAATGTTCCGATACATGGATGCAGATCGTCCGCCGTAACGAGCTGAATTCGCCGGTCGTCGGCGTTTTCTGGAATTACGGCACGATCATGTTGTATGCGATTGCCTTTCTGCTAATGCAAATGGGCGGAGCCTTCGGCGTCACGACAGGCATAACGATTGCCTTTTTAAGTTATATGAGCCTGTTTTCCACGCCGCTTACCCAGCTTTCTGCCATCATCCAAAACCTCGCGCAGGTATCGGCGAACCTTGAACGAATTTTCGAAACGATCGACGCTCCTGCAAGCATTGCCGACAGCGACAGCAGCATAGAACTCGGCGATGTCGCCGGGAAGATCGATTTTAACGACGTAACTTTCTGTTACGAGGAAGGCGTCAATATTCTCGAGCATTTCAATCTGCACGTTTCTCCGGGCGAAAGCATAGCTCTCGTGGGGCCTACAGGTGCAGGCAAGACGACTGTCATCAATCTTCTGACGCGCTTCTACGACGTCAAAGAAGGCTCTGTCACGATCGACGGCATCGACGTGCGGGACATTAAACTGAAATCGTTGCGCAGTAAAGTGGGCGTCCTCATGCAGGATCCGTTCATCTTTAAGGGTACAGTCATCGATAATATACGATACGGCAGACCTGACGCGACGGACGAAGAGTGCATCGCCGCGGCAAAAACGATTTTTGCGGATAAGTGCATCGAGCGTTTGCCTCACGGTTATTATGAAGAACTGGCAGAGCGCGGGGAAGGTCTTTCGTCGGGCGAAAAGCAACTCATCAGCTTTGCCCGCATCATCGTCAAAAATCCTTCCGTAGTTATTTTGGACGAGGCTACAAGCTCTATTTCCTCCGATATGGAAAAACTTATCCAGAATGCGCTTGAAGTGCTTCTCAAAGGTCGTACCTCCTTTATTGTGGCGCACAGACTTTCCACGATCCGCAATTCGGACAGGATTTTATTTATAGCAAACAAGGGAATTGCGGAAGAAGGTACACACGAACAGTTGCTTAAAAAGCAGGGTTTGTATTATAATCTATATAAGAGCCTGAAATAGCGCCCAATTTACAGAAAGGAGTTAAAAGGAGTATGCCGCACATATCGGTAAAAATGTTGGAAGGCAGAAGCGAGGAACAAAAAAAGCGACTTGCTGATGCGCTTGTAAAAACGCTCACCGCGGAATTGCATTGTTCGGGGCATTACGTTACTTGCACGATCGAGGATTACTCTGCCGCTGAATGGCAGAAGGTATTCAAGGAAGAAATTTCCGACAAACCCGCCGATAAAGTATTCAAAAAAGCGGAGTACGATCCGAAGGATCTGCTGTAATTCAGAACACGGAGGCACATTATAATGGCAGAATGTACGCACGACTGCGGCAGCTGCGGAGAGGAATGCTCTCGCCGCGATATGCAGAAAGCGCCGCACGAATTAAGTAAAATCAAAAAGGTCATCGGCATTGTCAGCGGCAAGGGCGGTGTAGGCAAATCTCTCACCACGGCAATGCTTGCCGTTACGGCGCAGCGCAACGGGTATAAAACGGCGATTCTCGATGCGGATATTACCGGGCCTTCCATACCCCGTATGTTCGGTATCACCGATAAGGCGATGGGGACGGAAATGGGAATCCTTCCGGCGATCACCAAAACCGGCATCGAGGTTATGTCTATGAACCTTTTGCTGGAAGAGGATACAGATCCCGTCATCTGGCGCGGGCCGATCATTGCGGGCACTGTATTGCAATTTTGGACAGACGTAATCTGGAACGATGTCGATTATATGTTTGTCGACATGCCGCCGGGAACAGGCGACGTTCCGTTGAGCATCTATCAGTCGCTGCCTTTGGACGGAATCGTCGTTATAACGACGCCGCAGGAACTCGTTTCCATGATCGTGAAAAAAGCGGTTGTGATGGCGGAAAAGATGAATATTCCCGTCCTGGGTCTTGTGGAAAATATGAGTTATGTGCAGTGTCCCGATTGCGGCAAGAAAATCGAAATTTTTGGGAAAAGCCGCGTTGAGGAAACCGCGGCGCAGTTTGGTGCAAAGGGCGTCGCGCGGATACCGTTCGACGGTGCTCTTACAAAATGTGCTGACCGCGGATTGATTGAACTGTATGAAGGCGACTATATTGACGGGCTGTTTGAAAAGATCGGATAACTGACAAATTTTTATCCTGCCTGTCGGGCGGTTTGCCTACGCAGAAGGAAGGCGGGCAGGTGTGTACGTTATAAAAAAAGCCACGCAGTCAAGCGTGGCTTTTTTGAAGGCTGTGAATCAGTTTTCACTCTCTTCGTCCTGAACGGAAATAACTGCGGTTTCGGCAAAACGCCTGACCGAATCCACGGCGCTTTCGCATCCCGATTTCGAGGGGTAATTTTCACCCGTGCAAAGCAGCTGCTTCGAGCCGTTGAGCAACCGGAAGAAATAGGATCCGTTTTTACTCTGGGAAATAACGATGTTATTCTTCTGAATGTTGGTCTTGTGCGTCTTGATGCCGTTTTTTGCGCCGTTGACGGAAGTATAATCGATACTGCTGAGCAGCTTTTCGCCGTTGGACGCGCGTAATTCAAAGTAATACATCCCGGAGTCATTTTTGAGGATGACCCATTTCCCCGCGTAAGCGGTTTTCCGCTCGTCCTCTTCGGTGGTCAAAAGTTTTTCAGCGGCTGCACGCGAGGCGACGCGCGTTTCCGCGCCACGCAGGTCGGGTTTCTGCTCTGCCGCCGCGGGAGCTTGTTTGCGCTCGTCTTCTTTCTTGCGGGCAGGTTTGTTCTTTTGCGTCGCTTTTCTGTTCGGCTGCGGCGGGCGTGATTCCTTCGCCGGCTGCGCGGTTGCAGCGGGCTCCTGTTTTGCCTGCTCGGCATCTTCTGCTTGCCCGGCGGGTTCTTCGTTCTGAACGGGGGCGGTTTCAGCCGCGCTGTCTTCCGTCGGCTGAACTTCGGAAAGGGCGGGGGCTTCGTGAGTATTGTCTTCGCTGTTCAGTTCGCCGGGTTTTTCTTCAAAGGCAGAAGTGCTGTTGAAGACGGGTTCAGCCTCTTTTTCGCCGATTTCTGCATTTTCGGACGGTTGAGATATGGGTGTGGGAGCCGGTTGTTGGACAACGGGATCAGTCGTTTGAATCGGTGCGGAGGTTGCCGTTTCCTTGGGCTGAACTGCTGCCGATGCCGCCTCGCTTTTCGCGGCGCGGGCGGCTGCCTTCCGCTTTTTTGAGCGTTTGACGCCGACAGCGATTGCGATGATGATCACAAGCAGTATCGCGGCGACAAGCGCGACGGCGATATAAAAATAGATAGGATTGTTGCGGAAATACTCAAGCATTTGTTCCCACATAAGATCACCTCAAATTATTTGTCAATTCAATGGTAATACAAAAACGAAAAAAAGTCAAGCATTCGGTCTTTTTTTGGTACGGGTTTGACAAATTTTTGAAAATGATTTACAATATTTTAAGAAAACAGACAGGCGGAAGAGCATGGAAAAGTTTGGAACGATCATAATCGGAGCGGGTGCATCGGGGTTGTTTGCCGCATTACACCTGGGTGAGTCGGGGCGCAGAGACGTACTCGTGCTGGAAAGGAACGACCGCGCGGGGCGCAAACTTTCGGCTACGGGCAACGGGCAGGGGAATGTTACGAATACCGATCTTGCATCATCGCATTACCGTTCCTCGGATATGCGTCTTGTATCCTCCGTTTTGCGTCGCTTCGGGAGAGAGGAGTTGCTGCGGTATCTGCGTTCGTTGGGCGGAATGTTCGTCAGTGACGGGGAGGGGCGGGTGTATCCTGCATCCAGGCAGGCCGCTTCGGTCACCGATTTACTGCGCTATCGCCTTGCAGCCTTGGGAATTCACCTGAATACGGGAGAAAAAGTGTTGTCGGCGCACAAATCCGGCGGATGCTTTATCGTCACAACGGATCGAGCCGAATATTCTTGCTCCGTGCTGGTTCTTGCATGCGGAGGAAAAGCCTCCCCGCATTTCGGTACAGACGGAAACGGCTACGAATTGGCGCGCTCTTTTGGGCATACCGTAACGCCGTTGTTTCCGTCTTTGGTTCAACTGAAAACGGAAACGGCGCATATCCGCGGACTGAAGGGCGTTCGGTGCGATTGCCGCGTTCAGCTTTTGAACGGCAGGGAAGTCATAGGTGAATCGCGCGGCGACGTGATCTTTACCGATTATGGGGTCAGCGGAAACGCCGTGTTCAGGCTTTCGCCGCTGGCGCGCCGCGCCGACACGGTTATGATTGATTTTCTTCCGGATTCTGATGTGGGCGAATTACAGAGCGCCCTGCTTTGCAAAACGGAAAAAGAGCCCGGTATGCGTGCGGCGGACTTGTTTCGCTGCATTGTGAACAGCGCCGTCGGGAAATGCGTACTCAGGCGCTGCGGCGTGGACGAGGTGCGTCCGGTCGGAGAAGTGTCTGAAAAGCTGGGGGAATTGGCAAAGAGCGCAAAAGGTTATCGACTGAAACTGTGCGGAAGCCTGGGATTCGACTCTGCGCAGGTCACGCAGGGAGGGGTTCCGGTCACCGAACTCGATGAGTGTCTGATGAGCAAAAAGACAGGCTGCCTGTATATTGTCGGGGAACTAGCCGATGTGGACGGAGATTGCGGCGGCTATAATCTGCAATGGGCGTTCTCGTCCGGTTGGGTTGCGGCGGGCGGAATTCTGGGAGCGAAGAATGAAAATAGATAATATCAGGCTGAAGCCCGGCGAAAGCGAAAATAAACTTCTCGATATTGCATCGCGCAAACTGCACGCCGCGGCGCATATACAAATTATAAAAAAGTCCTTGGATGCGCGCGATAAATCGGACATACATTGGGTATATACTATTGAGGCGGACAGAAAGCCGATCGTTTTGCCGGAGCGAACTTGGCGCCAGGTCAGAAGGCATCCGCGGCGGGTGATTGTTGTGGGGAGCGGCCCTGCCGGGCTATTCTGCGCAATTCGTCTGATCCGCGCGGGAATACGACCGGTCATCGTTGAACGCGGCGGCACGGTTGAGGAGCGAGCCGCGCAGAACGACAGGTTTTTTAATGAACATATTTTGGATGCAGACTGCAATGTTCAGTTCGGCGAGGGCGGTGCCGGAACGTTTTCTGACGGAAAACTCAACACACAAACAAAAGATCTCCGCAACAGAGAAGTTTTGGAAACTTTTGTTCAATTCGGTGCGCCGCAGGAAATCGCATACCTGAACAAACCGCATATCGGCAGCGATCGGCTGCGAACCGTACTCGTCAACATGCGCAAGTTTATCTATGCGTTCGGCGGCGAATTTTTGTTTCATACGCGGTTGGAGGATGTTCGTATTGCCGACGGGGCGCTCCGTTCCGTGCTGCTTCGGGATGTACGAACGGGAGTTGCCCGGGAGGAGGAACCGAGCGAACTGGTTCTCGCGGTCGGGCATAGCGCGCGCGATACCTTTTCTATGTTGAAAAATCGGGGATTTGCAATGCAGGCTCGTGAGTTCGCTGTTGGCGTCCGGATTGAGCATTTGCAGGAAAAAATCAGTTTTGCACAGTACTCTGTCACACATAAACTGCTTCCTCCGGCTGATTATAAGCTTGTAAGTCATGCAGGCGCGAGAACTTCGTTTACATTTTGCATGTGCCCGGGCGGGTATGTAATTCCGGCAGCCAGCGAAGAAGGCGGTGTCGTTACCAATGGCATGAGTAATTATTCGCGTGACGGCAGCAATGCCAACAGTGCTTTGTTGGTGCAGATCCGGCGGGAAGATTTCGACAACGGAGATGTTTTGGACGGGGTGGAGTTTCAGAGAAAGATCGAGCGCGCGGCGTACGAGGCGGGCGGCAGCTCTTACGCGGCGCCCGTCCAGCGGCTGGAGGATTTTTTTGCGGGGCGTGAAAGTAGCCGCTTCGGCGAGGTCGTGCCTACCTATGCAGCAGGCACGGCGATGTTCGATTTAAACAGGATCTTTCCCTCGTACATTTCCGAATCGATGAGAGCCGGAATTATAGATATGGACAGGCGCCTGCATGGTTTTGCCTCGCCCGATGCGGTTTTAACGGGTGCGGAAACGCGCTTCTCTTCCCCCGTGCGCATTTTGCGCAATGACCACTGTGAGAGCGTGAGTGCGGCGGGTGTTTATCCGTGCGGCGAGGGGTGCGGGTATTCGGGCGGGATCACAAGTTCCGCAGCCGACGGCATCCTTGTGGCGGAAAAAATTTGCGAAAAGTATATCTGAGCTGATTTTTTTATAATTGATTCATTTTCTTTTCATAAAATAATCATAATTATCCTTTATAATGTAGCCATACAAAACAAAAGACCACACAAACTTTTTTCATATTCTCTCACTATAACATAGCGGCCCGCGCGAGCGGGTCGCTATGTTATGTCTATGGGCGCAAAAAATTGGCGCTGGTTTTGTGGGCGCAAAAAAGGCAGGCGATACGAAATTGCCTGCCTCGAAAATTTTAAATTTGTTCAATATTGATGACGTTGGAATTGCCCGACTTCCCGTTCGGATTACCTCCCGTGATAACGATGCGGTCGCCCTTTTTGACGAGTCCGAGATTGATCGCGGCGCGTTTCGCGTGGTAGAACAGGACGTCCATCGAAGTAAATTCTTCCGACAGAACCGGGATGACGCCCCAGGAGAGGGCGAGTTTGCGATAAGACATCGGTTCGATGGTCATGCCTACGATGTCGATGTTGGGGCGGAAGCGGGAAACGAGCCGTGCCGTGCCGCCCGAACGGGAACACACGACAATTGCCTTTGCGCCTATATCCTCGGCAAGCACGCATGCGGAATGCGAGAGCGCGTCCGCAGGGCTTTGGATAGAGAACTTTTTGTCGCTGTATTTGTTTTCCAGATGCTTTTCTGTTTCCAAACAGATGCGAGCCATCGCCTCGACCGCCTGAACGGGATATTTGCCGCCCGCCGTTTCGCCCGAAAGCATGACGGCGCTCGTGCCGTCGTACACTGCATTTGCCACGTCGGAAATTTCCGCGCGGGTGGGACGGGGCTGATTGATCATCGATTCGAGCATCTCCGTTGCCGTGATGCAACGCTTGCTGGCGAGGCGGCATTTATCGATGAGCATTTTTTGGATCTGGGGAAGTTCTTCATAGGGTACTTCCACGCCGAGGTCTCCGCGCGCGACCATAATGCCGTTTGCGACGTTGAGGATTTCGTCGATATTGTTCACGCCGCTGCGGCTCTCGATTTTGGCAATAAGGTCAATATCCGGGTTGCCGTTCGCCTCAAGGAGTTTGCGGATGTCGATGATGTCCTGTGCCTTGGAGGTGAAAGAACAGGCAATAAAGTCGATGCCCTGCTCAATGCCGAACAGGATATCCTTTTTGTCCTGCTCGCTCAGATATTGCAGGCTGAGCGTTTTGTCGGGGAAGAACATACTCTTTTTGTCGGACAATTCGCCGCCGATCTCGACTTTCGTGCGCACGCTCTTTTTGTCGACATCGGTAACGCGGAACACGAGCAGTCCGTTGTTGAGCAGAATGGTGTCGCCCGGTTCCAGGTCATTGACGATGCCCTTATAGGAAACGGCGACTTTCGTCTGGTCTCCTTCGATTTCTTCGGTGGTAAAGGTAAAATCGTCGCCCTCTTTTAAAAAGATTTTATGGTTTTTAAAAGTGCGGATACGCAGCTCCGGCCCCTTGGTATCCAACATGATGGGCAGGGGGATATTCAGCTTTTCGCGCACCTTTTTGATGAGGTCTATATTTGTTTTGTGTTCCTCATAATCGCCGTGGGAAAAATTCAGCCGCGCGACGTTCATGCCCGCCAAAGCCATCTGCGTCAGAGTCTCTTCGTTGCGGCAGGCGGGGCCTATGGTACATACGATTTTCGTTTTTTTCATATATTATCTCCAAATGAAAATTTTTGACAAAATCCAAATTTCTCACAAATATATTATAATATTTTTTTTGTCAAAACACAAGCGAATCGCGGCAAAATAGTACTTCCGTATTATCCCCGCTTGACAAACGAGCCGGCAATCTTGTATAATATAAAGACTTCCGAGTTGATCATACGGTCGCGTGGCGCTTCGCGCTATGAGGAAAGTCCGAGCACCGCAGAGCAGGACGCCGGATAACGTCCGGTGGAGGCGACTCCAAGGATAGTGCAACAGAAACAGACCGCAGAGCAATCTGGGCGTGCCGTGTAAACCCCGTCCGGTGCAAGATTGGGCGCATGTCGCATAGGGTTGCTCGCCCGATGTGCGCCGTGAATATCGCTTGAACGCATCGGCGACGATGCGGCCAGATAGATGACCGTACACGACAGAACTCGGCTTACAGGTCAAGCTCGGAAGCAATCGAAAAAACGCGGCGACGCAAAAGCAGAGGGGCACCCGGCGGGTGCCCCTCTATGCTCATTCATAAAGGATGAAATTCAGAGTTTGTCGTCTCCCATTACGGGCAGAAGCTGTTCTTTTTCCGGCGCTTTGCAGCAGAGCCTGTAAACATGTCCGGCGAGAAGATCTTTCCGGTACGCTTCGGCTGCAGCTCCTTTGAGAGATTTGATTTCGTTTTGCCTTGCAAGAATGGGGAATTTGCTCCTGCCGAATTCGCGGAGCAGTTCTTCGGCGCGGCTTTTACGAAGAGCCAATATTTTCAGATAGAGAGGTTCTTCCAGCGCCGCGCGCACAAGCGAGGCGCCGATGCCCAGCACGGCGGACGCAAGGATACGGCGTATGCGCGAGGAGATGTACCGTTTTGTCGTCACCGCGCCGATCAGAGAGTCAAAGCCGTCAGCTTCTCTTGCGCAGGACTTGATGCGGTTTTCCAGTCCCTCCGTGCAGTCGATAATTCGGGAAAGCATATCTGCGTCTGCCGTCAGTGCCGTCAGATGTGCAAATTTTTTGAAAATCGCATCATCCGCAAAATATTGCAGGTCATTGAGCACATAAGGGGGGACGCACGGAGCGATGCTTTCCTGCTGACCGCTGCGCACGGCGGCGCGTATCGCCGAAGCGGAAGCGATGTTCCCTCGAGGCAGAGCGTCCGTATGCGCCGCGCCTTTCCGAAGGATCGGCAAAATATTTGCGCGACATTCATAAAAATCGAGAGATTTTTTATATTCGGTTCCCAGAATATTGTTCGGCGAACGCAGAAACGCGGCAAGGTCTGCCCGTCCCGTTTGCATGAGCGCTTCGGTGCGTGCGCGCGTAAGGCTGACGCCCGCCCGCAACTGTCCGCGCAGGGCGGCGCGGTGTTGCTCCGGTTCTGCCGCCGTTATCCGCGCGGCTTCATGCAACAGTGTTTTGCTGTCCGTTTCGCAGCCGAAAGCGAGCGCTTCAAATGCGGGAATGGAGGAAAGAATTTTAACGGCTCCCCGAGCAAAGATTTCGGCGGGTGAAAGCGCGAAAACGGCGGGAAGCTCGAGAACGGCGTCGGCTCCGGCTAAAAGTGCGTGCCGCGCGCGGGTATATTTGCCGAGAAGGGCGATTTCGCCGCGCTGGGTAAAGTTTCCGCTCATGACACAGACGACGGCGTCGCAGTCACTCTCTTTTTTTGCCCGTTCGATGAGGTAGGCATGCCCGTTATGGAAGGGATTATATTCGCAAATTATACCGCAAATTTTCATTTCAGACTTCAGAAAACCTTTACTTTTTTTGTCGGATATATTATAATGATAGCAGTTATCGCGTGCGTAGTTTTGCGCAAAGCTCTTTGATTATACACTGTTTCCGTAAAAAAAGAAAGCGTTTGCAGGGGCTCGGTCGGGCTGTATAGCGTCAAAAAGAGGAAGATTCGGGCAGGTGCTTAAGAAGCACGGCAATTTTTGTAAACTTTTTTAATTCGGCTCAATTTGCCGAAAAAATAAGTTGACAAAAATTTGCGGATAGTATATAATCGAAAAGTCTAAAACGATATTTCACGGAAATATAGAAAAGAGGTGTAAAAATGGCGGTACCCAAGTCGAAACAATCCAAGCAGAGAACGAATACGAGATATGCAAACTTCAAGGCAGCGGCTCCCTCGCTCGTCGAGTGCCCGCATTGCCATGAACTTAAACAGCCGCATAAGGCTTGCCCGAAGTGCGGGTTCTACAAGGATAAGGAAGTTATCAAGGTAGAAGAGAGCAAATAACGAATATTTTAAAATGACGTCAGATTTACAGTCTGACGTCATTTTTCGTATGTCGGTTTACCATTCGTTGGGGAAGGGCGGGTTTTCTTCGCGCCACCAATCTTCATAATAGAGGGTATAATCGGAGAGCAGGCGGTTGAGATTCTGCTCCATATGCAGCCGCGTCTGCGCGGTAAAGGCGGAAACGAACGCCGCGCATGTTTCGGGGTTGACATCCTGCAAAAATTTTGCGCCGAGCTGCAGTATATCGGCGGGGCGGTGCGGGCAGGAAGCCACCGCGTTCTCCAGCCTGCGGTTGCAGGGGAACAGCACGCGGTTCTCCGCCAAAATGAGGCGGTACACGCTGTACACGATCTCCTGGGCAAGGTGCGCGCGCATATAGGCGTTGCTCTCGGGCACGCAGTTCAGAAAATAATTTTGGTTGAGCGCCAGGTTTGCCTGAAAGCACCGTATCTTCGCCTCCCGCTCGCGCTCGGGGTATGCCGCAATCTTTTCGACGAGCGGCGCGATCTCCTCGTCCGCCGAATACACGACCTGCGCCTTCACATAGGCGTTGCGCGTCGGTTCGCTCGCCCGCTCCGCCGCCTCCCGCAAGAGCGCCTTCGTCTTGTATTTGATGTCAAAGTAGCCGCCCTCGTAGGTGCAGCAGCCGCCTATGACCTCCGTCATGCGGTTTTCCCTTTTCAGTTCGGCGAATTTTTCCTCGGTGACGACGACGATCGCGTCGATGTCCGAATCCGGCCGTGCATTTCCCTTGACGACGGAACCGTCCAGCACGATGGCGATTATGCCCTCCCAATCCCGATAATATTCTTTCAGCCTTTCAATCGAATCGATGTGGTGTTGATACATACCTTCCTCCGTTGCAGCTATTATACCATGGGATGCGCCGCAGGGCAAGCGAAAACAAATTTTTCTCGGTATTCCGTTCGGGGAATTTCTTGACAGTGCGCGGCGGGTATATTATAATAATTGCAACTATTCGGGTAGAGATTCGGTGGGGTTTTATGGAACAGCATTTCAAAGTGACGGGCATGACGTGCGCCGCCTGCTCGGCGGGCATTCAGAAGACCGTCGGGAAAATGAAGGGCGTGAACAGGGCGGAGGTCAGCCTGATGGGCGAGAGCATGGCGGTGGATTTTGACGAAAACACCGTTTCCGCGGAGCAGATCATCGCGGCGGTCGAGAGCCTCGGCTACGGCGCGAGTATCGACGACGGGAGCGCGCTTCCCAAGCCGCAGGAAAACGCAGCGGAGAAGAGCGAGTCAGGTTTTGCCGCGGCGGCGAAAAATCTGAAAACGCGCTTTCTGGTGTCCCTTTGCTTTTTAGTGCCGCTTATGTATTTCACGATGGGGCACATGTTCGGCGCGCCGCTGCCGTATTTTTGGAATCCGCACACCAGCGCAATGAACTTTGCCCTGGTGCAGCTGGTTCTCACCACGCCCGTTTTATTTATCAATATCGCCTTTTTTAAGAGCGGAATCAAAGCGGCGTTCAAGCGTGTCCCCAATATGGATACGCTCGTCAGCCTCGGCTCGGCGGCATCTTACCTATATAGCCTCGTCGTCATGTTTATCATCGGCGTGTCGGACGGCGAACGGGCGGCAGACCTTGCGATGAACAACCTGTTTTTCGAGTCCGCCGCAATGATTCTGACCCTCGTCACGCTCGGCAAGTGGCTGGAGGCGCGCTCCAAGAAAAAGACGGGCGAAGAGGTGGAAAAGCTCTTGAAACTCGCGCCCGATACGGTCACTGTGGAGCGGAACGGCGAGCAGACCGTCATTCCGATGCGCGAGATGCGCGTGGGCGACATCGTCGTCGTCAAGCAGGGGGACAGTGTCCCCGCGGACGGGCAGGTCGTATTCGGCAGCTCCTTTGTCGATAAGTCGGCGATCACGGGCGAAAGCCTTCCCGTCGAAATCGGCGTGGGGGATACCGTCACCAGCGCGACGGTCAACAAGGGCAACATCATAAAAATCCGCGCGGAAAAGGTCGGGGAAGACACTGTCCTTTCCAAAATCATCAAGCTCGTCAAAAACGCGGGCGCGTCCAAGGCGCCCATCGAAAAGACGGTGGATAAAATTGCGGCGGTCTTTGTGCCCGTCGTCCTGCTCATCGCGCTCGTTACGCTCATCGTGTGGATCATCGTCGGCGCGGTCGGCGGCGACGTGCAGATCTCCCGCGCATTGAACATGGCAATCAGCGTACTCGTCATCTCCTGCCCGTGCGCACTCGGGCTGGCGACGCCCGTGGCTGTCATGGCGGCAACGGGTCGCGGCGCGGCGATGGGCATTCTATTCAAGGACGCCGAGGCGCTGCAAAAGGCGTGCGGCATCAAAAACGTCCTGTTGGATAAGACGGCGACCCTTACCGAGGGCAAGCCGCGCGTTACGGACGTGCTCTTATTCAACGGCTTTGACAGAAATGCGGCGCTCGCCGTGGCGGGCGGCATCGAGCTCAATTCCAACCATCCGCTCGCGGAGTGCATCGTCGGGCAGGCGAAGGAAGAGAAAATCTCCTTCGAACAGGTGACGGATTTTACCTATAAGAGCGGTGCGGGCGCCTCCGCCGTGTGTGCGCAGGGCGCCTGCCGCATCGGCAACCGAAAGCTGATGGAGGAAAACGGCGTCGATTTGTCGGAATGCGCCGCGGAGGCGGAAAAGCTTTCGGCGCAGGGCAAAACGGTGCTGTATCTCTCCGTCGGGGAGAAGATCGCCGCCCTCATCGCCGTAGCAGATACGCTCAAAGAGGGCAGCCGCGAGGCTGTGGAGATGCTCAAGGCGGAGGGGATACGCCCCGCGATGCTCACGGGCGACGCGGCGGGCGCCGCGCAGGCAATCGCCGCCGAGGTCGGCATTTCCGACGTGTATTCGGAGGTTCTGCCCGAGGATAAGCTGAACATCGTCATTGCCAACAAAAAGACGGGCATGACCGCGATGGTCGGCGACGGCATCAACGATTCGCCCGCGCTGAAAGAGGCGGACGTCGGCATCGCCATGGGCAACGGGACGGACGTCGCCATCGACTCGGCGGACGTGGTGCTCGTCGGGGGCGACCTGCGCGCGCTGGGCAGTGCCGTGGGGTTGAGCCGCGCGACGGTGCGCAACATCCGCGAAAACCTGTTCTGGGCGTTTATTTACAACGTCATCGGCATTCCCATCGCCGCGGGCGCGCTGTATGCGATCGGCATCACGCTCAATCCGATGATCGGCGCGGCGGCGATGAGTTTGAGTTCGATATTCGTGGTCGGGAACGCACTCCGCTTGATGCGCTTCCGCCCGAAACATAAAGTCAACGCCCCTGCGGGCAAAGGAGAGGAAAAGATGCAAAAAATTCTCATGATCGACGGAATGAGCTGCGGGCATTGCAGCGCGCGCGTGGAGAACGCGCTCAACGCCATCGAGGGCGTCAAGGCGACGGTCGAGCTGAAAAAGAAGCGCGCAATCGTCGAAACGGACGTCGCGGACGAGGTTCTCGTCAAGGCGGTCGAAGACGCGGGCTATAAGGTCGTAAAAATTAAGTAGTAAAAGAAATCCCCGCTCATGCAAGCGGGGATTTCTTTGCGAAAAGGGTTGCTTCTAATTGCCGCAGCAGTTGTTGCTGCAGCAGTTGCAGGAGTTGCCGTTGTTCGCGGTCAGGAAAGAAAAGTTCCGGCAGGCGATCATCCCGAGGAAGCAGAGCAGTTCGCAGTTGCTGAAGCAACCGCTTCTCTTGAGTAAGTACAGAAGTGCAAGCCATAAAATGCAGTCCTGATTCACTGAAAAACCTCCTTTCGACAAAATATGGCAAAAGAACAGGGAAAGCGATCATCTTTGCGATATGCGCATATTGACATATCAGCCGCTGAAGTTATACAATGAAAGTACACAAAAAAGTACGGGAGGCGGATATGGAAGCAGAAGCGGATACGCTGTTGCTGGACAGGCGCACGCAGTCGTTGGTGGAAAATTATGTCCCCGAGGGCGAGATTTTGGAGGGTATCGTCAGCTTTTTTTCGGTGTTTGCAGACAGTACGCGGGTGCGCATCCTGTCGGCGCTCGCAATAACCGAAATGTGCGTCACAGACATTTCGCGCGTGCTCGACATCAACCAGACGACCGTTTCGCACCAGCTGCGGTTTCTGAAAAACATCGGCATCGTCAAGTGCAGCCGGTTCGGCAAGGTTATCTTTTACAGCCTGAAAAACGATACCGTAAACGATGTACTGCTCAAAGGCGTCGAGTTTTTGGGTTATTGAGCAAAAAAAGAGCGACGGGCAAGTTGCTCTTTTTTATTGCAAATTGCGCCGAGGTATTGTATAATAGAGGAAGCAAATTTGTCGATTCAATACAGTATATGAATGAAATACAGGAAAAGTTAAAACTTTTGCCGGACGACCCCGGCGTCTATATCATGCTCGACAAGGACGGCAACGTCATCTATGTCGGCAAGGCGCGCGTGCTGAAAAACCGCGTGCGGCAGTACTTTCATTCCACGCTGAAGACGGAAAAGGTCGCGGCGATGGTTTCCAACATCGCGGACTTTTACTACATTATCACCAAGTCGGAGATCGACGCGCTTTCCCTCGAAAACAACCTCATCAAAAAGTACAAGCCGAAATACAATATTCTGCTCAAGGACGACAAGACGTATCCCTACATCAAGGTTTCCGTCACCGAACAGTATCCGACCTTCACCGTTTCGCGCAAGCTGAAAAAAGGGAGCAAGTATTTCGGGCCGTATATGGGCGGGGTGCGCGTGTCCGATGTATTGGAAATCGTCAACATCGCCTTCGGGGTGCGCACCTGTACGACGGCGATCGGGGCAAAGCCGAAAAAGCCCTGCCTGAATTACCACATTCACCGCTGCCCCGCGCCCTGCGCGCATTATATTACCCCCGAGGAGTACAACGAGCGTGTCAAGGCGGCGATGCGCTTTTTGGACGGCGACGACAGCGGCGTCGAAAATTTGCTGCGCGAGAAAATGGCGCAGTATGCGGGGGCGGAGGAGTTCGAACTCGCGCTCGACTGCCGCAACAAGCTGGAGATGCTCTCCAAAATCGCTTTGAAGCGCATCACGGCGCTCAACCGCGACATCAATGCCGACGTCGTCGCGTACGTCAGCAACAATATGTATGCGGCGGTCAACGTGCTCATCACCCGCCGCGGCATCATGCAGGGGGCGAGTACCTTCGCACTCGAAAACGCGCAGTCGGACGGCGACGCGCTCACGTCCTTTCTGTCGCAGTACTATTCCCGCCATCAGATCCCCGACGAGCTCATCGTGCAGGATTTCTGCGAGAGCGCGCTGTTGGAAGAATTTTTCCGAACCACATATAATAAGAACGTCACCGTTCTCACGCCCAAGCAGGGGGTGCGCAGGCAGCTTTTGGACATGGCGGAGAGCAATGCAACCGAATACCTCGAAAAGTCGATCGATAAAATACGGCATAAAGAGGACATGACGGTCAACGCCTGCAAGCGCTTGCAGGAGATCTTGGGGCTTTCCCGCTACCCCCGCCGCATGGAGTGCTACGATATATCCAACATCAGCGGCGTGGACAAGGTCGGTTCGATGGTCGTGTTCATCGACGGCGAGGCGGATCGCTCGAGCTATCGGCGCTTCCGTATCAAAACGGTGGAGGGAGCGAACGACTTCGCGAGTTTGCAGGAGGTGCTCACCCGCCGCCTTGCCAAGCTGGGAACGGAGGAAGAGGAAAATTTCCCCAAACCCGACCTCGTCATTATCGACGGCGGCAAGGGGCAGCTGTCCGCGGTCAAGGAAATTTTCGACCGCACGGGCGTCGAAAACATTGACCTCATTTCCCTTGCCAAGCGTGAGGAAGAGATATTCACCTTAAACGCAAAGGACAGTATCCTTTTGGATAAGAGGGATTACTGCCTGCAGATGCTCCAGCGCATCCGCGACGAGGCGCACCGCTTTGCGATCACCTTTTTCCGCAATATCCACAGCAAGCGTTCGCTCACTTCGCTGCTGGCGGAGATACCGGGCGTGGGCAAGATCAAGCGCCGCGCGCTGTTGGAAAAATTCGGCAGCATCGACCGGATGATGCGCGCCGACATCAAGGAACTCGCCGCCGTAGACGGCATCGGAGAGAACCTTGCGAACGTCATAAAAAAATACTTCGAGGAAGAGCTTTAATGAAGATGCAATACCGACTGATCGTGTCCGATTTCGACGGCACGCTTCGCCGCACGGAGGGCGGTATTTCGGATGGGAACATCCGTGCGATCTCCGAATATGTGGAAGCGGGCGGAGTGTTCGCCCTTTGCACGGGGCGCATGGCATCGTCCATCCGCCCGTACGCGAAGGAACTCGGCTTAAAGGGGCTGCTCGCCGCGTATCAGGGCGCGATCATCGAGGATATCGAGAGCGGGAAGACGGTGCGCGACATGCGCATCCCTTGCGAAAAAGCGGCGGAGATCTGCCGCCGGCTGGAAAGCAGAGACTATCATATTCACGTTTACGACGGCGACAAGTTCTGGTCGAATAAGGCAGACGGGTTGCTGCGCGAATATGAGCGCATCTGCGGCGTAAAGGCGGAGATAGCGCCGGATATTACCGGAACGGTTGCAAGGGAGCGTATCCGTCCGCATAAAGTTTTGGTCATGTGTCCGCCCGAGGAGCGCGATAAGGCATATGCTTTCGCAAAAAAAGAGTTCGGCGGGGAGCTGTATGTTACGACGAGCTCGGAGTTCCTGGTGGAAATCGTCCGCAAGGGGAGCGACAAGGGCGGTGCGCTTGAATATCTGTCGGAGCATTACGGTATCCCGCTTTCGCAGTCGGTTGCCATCGGCGACAATATCAACGATCTGCCGATGATCCGCAAAGCGGGGCTCGGCGTTGCCGTGGAGAACGGCGAAAAAGAATTGAAAGAGGCGGCGGGGTTCATTACCCGTACCTGTGACGAAGACGGCGTCGCGTATGTTATTCGGAAATTCGGTTTGGGGGAGGAATTATGAACGAACAGGAAACGGTTTTGCTCGACAGTTTTTGCGGCGATTTAGGTTTGGAAATCGTATTCGCGGGGAAAGGACGCGTTACGCTGTCCTCGTACAGCGTCAGCCGTCCGGGACTTCAGCTTGCGGGTTTTTTCAAGTATTTCGATTCTTCCCGAATTTTGGTGCTTGGCAATTCCGAATATGAGTTCTTGCGCGATCTTCCGCAAAAGACCCGCCGCGAGCGCATCAAAAAGCTTTTGTCATATCACGATATACCTTGCATCATCCTCTCGCGCGATCTGCCGGTGTTGCAGGAACTGATCGAGGAGGCGCGCCTGACGGGCGTTCCCATTCTGCGCACCGACCGCATCACGACGGCGATCATGAACGACCTGTTTTTCTATCTGAACAAGAAACTCGCTCCGCAGACTACGATGCACGGCGTTTTAATGGACGTTTCGGGCGTGGGCATTCTGCTCACGGGGCACAGCGGCGTCGGTAAGAGCGAAACGGCGATGGAGCTGATCAAACGCGGACACAGGCTTGTTGCGGACGACAGTGTCATCATCAAAAAGGTCTCCGAGTCGCTCGTCGGAACTTCTCCCGAGATGATTCGCTATTTTATGGAGCTTCGCGGCATCGGTATCATCAATATCAAAAATATGTACGGTTCGGGATCGATCCTCAACGAAAAAGAGATCGAACTTGTCATGGAACTGGAAAATTGGGAAGAGGGCAAAACGTACGACCGGCTGGGCGAGGGAACGCTGTATGAAACGATTTTGGGAGTGAAGGTGATGAAGCACGTTATTCCCGTCAAGCCGGGGCGCAACCTCTCCATCATCATCGAAGTTGCGGCGCGTAACTTCCGCCTGAAAAGCATGGGATACGACGCGGCGCAGGAACTTATCGGTCGCACGATCGGTCGTTAATACGGAAGATATCTGAATGCAAAGGGCGCCGCCCGAAGCCTCGGCTTCGGGCGGCGCTTTTTTGTCCTGCCGGAAAATTGCCGCTGCCGGATGGATTTTCAAAATTTTTGTTTCTAACAGCGGCAAACGGGCAATATAATAGCTCTATGAACAGATTCTGCCGCAAACTGAAAGTTCTTCTCCTGTACAGCGTTCTTGCCGTCGTGATCGCCGTCGGGTGTTTTGCTGCCTATCCCGCCCTTACGTCGCGGGCGGAACACGGCTCTGCCGGATACAGCGGCATCCTGCGCGTATGGCAGATCGATTCGTTTGAAGGCGGCAGGGGCAGCCGCGCCTCCTTTTTGAACCGCGCGGCGCGCATTTTCGAGGAAAAAAACGAGGGGACGCTCATCCTCGTTACGGCGCATTCCGTGCAGAGCGCTGCGAACGCCGTCGCCGAGGGAAACATCCCCGACATGGTGTCCTACGGAGTCGGCGCAGAGTTCGCGGGAGATATCGCCCTGCCGTTGGACGGCTACGATTTTTCGTATGCGCAGGTCGGCGGAAAAACGCACGCCTACCCCTGGTGCCGCGGCGGATATTTTTTATTTACGGCGGAGGGGGATTTTTCGGATGTTTCGGCGGAAAATACCGTCATTTCGCAGGGCGGCAGTCTGCCGGAAATTGCGGCATACTGCGCCGGCATGACGGGCGATTTTGAGTTTGAAAGTTCCGTCAGTGCGTATGTGAGCCTGATCAACGGAAAGTACGAATATATGCTCGGCACGCAGAGGGACGTGTATCGCTTCACGACGCGTCAGTTTTCGTTTCGGGCGAAGCCGCTGGAGGGTTTTTCCGACCTGTGGCAATATATCTCTGTCTGCACGGACGATGCAAAAAAGTATAATACATGCCTTGCTTTTTTGGATTGCCTCCTTTCCGATGAAGTGCAGGGTATGCTGCCGCAGATCGGCATGATGAGCGAGGAACGATCGGTGTACGATTCTTCCGTTCCCGCAATGCAGGATGGTGAAGCTGCGCACCCGCTCCGCTCGGTCAATGCCTTCCTGTCCGCATCCTCGCTCGAAGATTTGCGTGCCAGTGCGCGGCTCGCTTTGAACGGAGACAAAATCGGCGCAAAAAACTTGGAAAATTATCTTCTATAGAATTGTAAAAATCGGCATTTTGCTGTATAATATTGGAGAATAAGAAAGTGGACAGAATTTTTCAAACGCTTTTGTCGGATTTTTCCGGAATGCCGTATGCGGCGCCCTTTTCCTTTCAGAAAAATACGACTGTCCGGATCGGAGGAGAGGCGCCCCTTGCGCTTTATCCCGAAAGCGCAGAGCGCATTTGCGCTCTTGTTTCGGCGCTTAACGCGCGCGGCGTTCCGTATCTTCTCCTCGGCCGCGGCTCGAACGTGCTTGCCTCCGATGCAGGGTTCGGCGGGGTCGTGGTGCATACGTCGCGAGCCACCGCCGTCCGTACGCGCGGAGCCGTTCTTACGGCGGAATGCGGCGCGGGCGTGGAAAAAGTTTTGTCTGCCGCAAAGCGCAACGGGTTGGGCGGCATATCCTTTCTCTGCGGTATTCCCGCTTCGGTCGGCGGGGCGGTGTTTATGAATGCGGGCGTCCGTAGCGGCTATATCGGAGAGCGCATCATCTCCGTCGATGCCGTGCTCGGCGGTGAATTGCGCACTCTCCCGGCAAAGGAATGTTGCTTTTCTTACAAGCGCACCCGTTTTATGGAGGAGGAGTGCGCTATTGTGTCTGTGAAGCTGCGGCTGGAACGCCGTGCGCCGGCTGCAATCGGGGCGGAATACGCGGCGGCAAAAGCTGCGCGGGGCAGCCTCCCGAAGGGTTACAGCATGGGATGTGTTTTTAAAAACCCGAAAGGCTTTTCGGCTGGCGCGCTGCTGGAACGGGCGGGAATGAAGGGCGAAACGTGCGGCGGCGCCGCTGTTGCAGAGGAACACGCCAATTTTATTATAAACCGCGGCGGGGCGACAAGCGAAGATGTTTCCCGCCTCATCAAAAGAATGAAAGATGCCGTTTTATCCGAAACAGGCATAGTGCTTACGGAGGAAATACGGCGCATAGGAGAGTTTTGAATGTTGCTCACGGGCGATTACCATACGCATACCATATATAGTCACGGGGGCGGTATCCGGCACGGCAAAGGTACGGTGTTGCAGAACGTGCAAAAAGCGAAAGAGCTGGGCTTAAAGGAAATCGCCATTACAGACCATGGCTTCGAGCAAATGGCGTGGGGTCTGAAGCGCAAGGAATTCCCGCAGCTGATCAAAGATTGCCGCGCGGCGGCGGAGCGCACCGGGATTAACGTATATGTCGGCATGGAGGCAAACCTTTGCGACGAGAACGGACGAACGGATATGCTCGAATCGGATTATCCCGATTTCGACATATTTTTAATGGGGATTCACCGCTTCGTAAAGTTCTCTGCCTTCCGCGATCTGTGGAATTTGTTGATCCGCAATTCAATTCATATGGTCTTGAAAAACCATGTTCCCGAAAGCCTTATCCGCTTCAACACGCAGGCGCTCATCCGCAGTATCGAAAAAAATCCGATCGACATTATCACGCACCTGAATTTTCAGAGTTTCTGCGATGTCGTCGAGGTGGCAAAGGCGGCTCGCGATTACGGAACATATATCGAACTCAATTCCAAAAAGGTGCATCTGTCGGATGAGCAGCTCATGAAAGTCTGCGATACAGGCGTCCGCTTCGTCATCGATTCAGACGCGCATTCGCCCGAGCGGGTGGGGGATACGAAACTCGTGGAGGACATGCTCTCCCGCGTAGAATTTCCGTTTGACCGCATCGACAACATTGACGGCAGGTACCCGCATTTCCGATTCAAAGAATATAAAGAGAAACATCTGTGAAATACGCAAGCCAAAATTTTACCGGAGAGATCAAAAGAGAGATCATGAAGGCGGGGTTCGAAAACGCTTGTTGCAAGACGGCGGCGCTCTCCGCGTTTTTGCGTGCCACGGGCAGCATTATCCGCAGCGGGCAGCAAATCGGCTTCGAATTCATAACCGAAAGCGAGTCCGTTGCGGCATTTTTTATCGATCTGCTTGAAGATCTGTACGGGGCAGAACTTAAAATCGTGCAGGCGTCTACGGACAACCGCAACGGAAAGGACAGGCTTGCTTTTCAGTGTTTGTCGGATAAGTCCCTGTACATTTTGTCGCAGCTCGGTATTGTGGAGCGGAACGGGAATTCCGTTTCCCTGAAATTGGAGATGGATCGCTATCTCGTCGAAAACGACTGCTGCAAACTCGCCTATATCAAAGGTGCGTTCCTGGGCAGCGGAAGCTGTATGCTTCCGAAACTGGATGACGCCCGCTCGGGTTATCACCTTGAGGTCGTGTTTTTCAATAAGTTGCTGGCAGACGGGTACTGTGAATTGTTGGCGGAGTGCGAGATACTTGCCAAGAGCGTGGAGAGAAAAAATTCGCGGGTGGTGTATCTGAAGAGCCGCGAGAGCATTTCCGATTTCCTTGCGTTGGTCGGGGCGGAAGGCGCTTTGAAAAAACTGGCGCAGCTTGCGGACAGAAAGGATGAGCGGAACCAGCTGAACCGCGTGGCAAACTGCATGCAGATGAATTTCGATAAAAGCGTCGTCGCCTCGGTCAGGCAAATCCGTGCAATCGAAACAATCGAAAGTACGGTCGGCATGGAGGGGTTGGAACCTTCTTTGCGGGAAACGGCGCAGGCTCGGCTGGCGGATAAGGAAGCATCGCTGAAAGAATTGGCAGAGAGGATGGGGGTTTCCAAAAGCTGTCTGAACCATCGGCTGCGAAAGCTGCTGAAAATTGCGGAAAATTTAGAAGGGGAGTAAAGTCATGGAAAAATCGACCTTTATCTATAATAAAGACACATACAATGCATATGACGCGCAGAGGATCGTTTTTGAAGCGTGCAAATATAAAAGCGAAATTATCTTTGCGGACGGAAACAAACGGGGCAACGCAAAGAGCATTATCGGTCTGCTGTCTATGAAATTTCTGAAGGGGGATGAGTATACCCTGATGGCGGAAGGCCCGGATGCGAAGAAAGCGGTAAAGGCTTTGGCTGAATTTATCGCCAAATTATAAAGAAACACACGGCGGGAAACACATGGCGGATTTCGTACATTTACATCTACATACCGAATATAGTTTGCTCGACGGCGCCTGCAAGGTGGACGATCTGGTCGATCATTGCGTCAAAAACAACATCAAGGCGTGCGCAATCACCGACCACGGCAATATGTATGCGACGCTGTACTTTGCAGAACTTTGCAAAAAAAACAAAATACAGGCGATCATCGGCTGCGAACTGTACATGACGCAGGACATGCACGTCAAGGACGGCAGCGGCGATTTCGAGCATCTCATTCTGCTGGCGAAAAATAAAACGGGATATAAAAATCTCGTCAAGCTCGACTCCGCCGCGTTCGTCGACGGGTTTTATTATAAGCCGCGCATCGACTACAAACTCTTGCGCGAGCACAGCGAAGGGCTCGTGTGTCTTTCTGCATGCCTTGCGGGGCGCATCCCCAAACTTTTGCTGCGCGGCGATTACGAGGGTGCCAAAAAGACGGCGCTTGAACTTAAAGAGATCTTCGGCGCGGATTTTTATATTGAGATACAGGATCACGGTCTGGAGGAGCAGAGGCGCATCCTGCCGCTCCTGTTGCAGCTGGCAAAGGAGTTGGATATTCAGCCGGTCGCCACGAACGACGTGCATTATATCAATAAAGAGGATTGGGAGATGCAGGATGTACTCATGTGCATCCAGATGAAAAAGACCATCGACGATCCCAAGCGAATGAAGTTTGAAACGCACGAGTTCTATATGAAATCGGCGGACGAAATGGCGGAGTTATTCTCGTATGTTCCCGAGGCGATCTCCAATACCCTCGTCATTGCAGAAAAGTGTGCCGAAGAGCCCTGCTTCGACTTAAAGGACAACGGCGATCCGATCAAGGATAAGTCGCTCATTCCCGGTTATACCCCCGAGGACGGTTCCGACCCGAAAGATTACCTGACCAAACTTACCTGGGAGGGACTCGAGCGCCGCTACGGCGAAATCACCGAGGCGGTAAAAAAGCGCGCCGACTACGAGCTCGGCATTATCCTCGGCATGGGATTTGCGGAATACTACCTCATCGTCATGGACTTTATCCAGTGGTCAAAAAAGAGGGGAATCCCCGTCGGCCCCGGGCGCGGCAGCGGCGCTGCGAGTATCGTCGCCTACGCCATCGGCATCACGGACATCGACCCCCTCAAGTACGACCTGTTCTTCGAGCGATTCCTGAACCCCGACCGCGTTACGATGCCGGACTTCGACGTCGACTTCTGTAACGAACGCCGCCCCGAAACCATCGAATATGTGCGGCAGAAATACCATCCCGAAAACGTCGCACAGATCGTTACATTCGGTACTCTGGCGTCGAAAGCGGCGATTAAAGACGTTGGCAGAGTACTGCGCGTGCCATATTCCGAAACAGACCGCGTTACGAAGATCATGGACGGCAAGTCCACGATCTCCGAACTTTTGGGCAGAAAGATACAGGGGTTAAAAGAGAAGCTCAACGATCCGAACCTTTCCGAGGAAAAACGCGAGGATGTGCGCAAAAACCTCGACGAGCAGGAAAAGAAGCGGAACAACGAATTTATCGAGCTGTACGAGACGGACGAGCAGCTGCACCGCGTCATCGACATGGCGCTCAAATTGGAGGGCATGCCGCGCAATACTTCCATGCATGCGGCGGGCGTCGTCATCTGTCGCAAGCCGATCGCGGAAGCGGTGCCGCTCTCGCGAAACGGCGAGGACATCACCACCCAGTTCGATATGAAAGAGGTTGAGTCGATCGGCATGCTCAAGATGGACTTCCTTGCCCTGACGACCCTCACCGATATAAAAAAGGCGTGCGACTATATCCTCGAAGACACGGGTACCGTCATCGACTGGGACAAGATCGGATACGAAAACAAGGAGGCGTACGGACTGATTTCCGAAGGGGATACCGACGCCGTGTTCCAGCTCGAACAAGGGGGCATGAAGAGGTTCATGAAGGATCTCAAGCCCGACTGTCTGGAAGACATTATCGCGGGCGTTGCGCTCTATCGCCCGGGGCCTATGGCGTATATTCCGACCTATATCGAAAACAAACTTAACCCGTCCAAGGTTAAATATGATACCCCGCTGCTGGAACATATATTAAAAGTCACCTACGGCGTTATCATCTATCAGGAACAGGTCATGCAGATCTTCCAGGATCTTGCGGGGTTCTCTCTCGGGCAGGCAGACCTCGTCCGCCGCGCGATGGGCAAGAAAAACAAGGCGGAGCTGATGGCGCAGAAGGATAAGTTTATCTTCGGCAACATCGAGCAGGGCGGAAACATCGAGGGGGCAGTCGCCCGCGGCGTACCGAAGGAAGTAGCCGAAAAGATATTCGGCGATATGGAGAGTTTTGCGAGCTATGCCTTCAATAAAGCGCACGCGACCTGCTACGCGGTTCTCGCATACCGCACGGCATATCTGAAGAGATTTTATCCCAAAGAGTTCCTCGCGGCGATCTTGAACAACCGCATCGAAAAAATCGACGAGGTTTCCAAATACATCGTCTATCTGAAGGAGAAAAATTTCCTTGTCCTGCAGCCGGACGTCAACAAGAGCAAGACCTATTTTTCGGTGCAGGGCGAGGGTGTGCGCTTCGGTTTGAGTGCGCTTAAGGGTGTCGGCGTCGGGGCGACGCAGTCGATCATCGACGAGCGCGAGGAGCACGGCGAGTTTAAAAGTTTCCCCGATTTCGTATTCCGCTGCGCGCCGTTTCTGAATAAGCGCATGCTCGAAGGTTTGATCTGCGCGGGTGCTTTCGATTGTTTCGGCGTGAACCGCGCCCAGCTTCTGGCTGTGTACGACAGCGTTCTCGATCGCGCAAACAAAATCGCCAAACAAAAGCAAAGCATGCAGATGAGTCTGTTCGGCGACCTGATCGAAGAAGACGTCGAGGATATTAAATATCCCGACATATCGGAACTGGAAATGAGCGAAAAGCTATCCCGGGAGAAACAGGTGCTTGGCGTCTACGTCAGCGGGCACCCGTTCGAAAAATACGCCTCCTCCTTCAAAGATTGTTCGTTCAATTGCCTGATGATGCAAAATTATGAGGAAGACGAAGAAGGTCGCAGGACGTACCCCGATCTTACGGACGGCGCTACGGTCACGATGGGCGGCATTATTGGTTCGTATAAGCGCATCAATACGCGTTCCGGTTCGACGATGGCGTTCATTTCGGTGGAAGATTTATACGGTTCAATCGAATGCGTGGCATTCCCGAACGTGTACGACCGGATCAAAGGGATTGTATCCGCCGATAAAATCGTCCGCCTTACGGGAAAATTGCAGCTTGACGAGGAAAAGGCGCCTGTCATTATTCTGGATAAAATGCAGGAGTATTCCGAAACGGGCACTTCCGTTGAAGCGGGTGCGGGCGTCGGGCATGCCGCTTCGCAGCAGACCCGCAAACCGACCGAACATGCGCTGTGGCTGAATGCCAGCGCCCTTACCGAAGAAGAATTTGACGATTTTACCGCACTTTTTTCGCATTATATGAACGGGCGGACGACGGTAAAGATCAAGCGCGGAGAAAAGCTGTTCCGCATGAACAATGTCAACGACTGCCGAGGTTTGCGGGATGAATTATATCTTTATTTGGAAGATTCTGATATAGTGCAGGTATAAAAATCATAAAAAGATACAAAAAATGTTCAATCTTTCTATTTTTGCGGGCCGTCTGCGGCAAGTGTATCTTTTTCTTTCAATTTTGTACGATATTTGCTATAATAAATGGGAAGTTAACGATTTGTTTAAACGATAGGCTTATCGGAGGTTCACAATGAAGAGAATCGGCGTTTTAACGAGCGGCGGCGATGCGCCCGGCATGAATGCCTGTATCCGTGCGGTTGTGCGTACGGCAAAGTATTTCGGAATGGAGATCTATGGAATCAGGCAGGGTTATTCCGGGCTGATTTCGGACGATATGGTTCCTATGGAAATGCGCAGTGTTTCCGATATCGTGCAGCGCGGCGGCACCATGCTTCGGACGGCGCGCTGCGTCGAAATGTACACCGTCGAAGGGCAGAAGCAGGCGGTAGACACGCTGAACAAGCACGGCATCGAGGGGCTTGTCGTCATCGGCGGCGACGGTTCGTTCAAAGGGGCGAAATGCCTCAGCGACGAGTACGGCATTCCCACGATCGGCATTCCCGGCACGATCGACAACGACCTCGAATATACCGATTACACGCTCGGCTTCGATACCGCCGTGAACACCTGTCTCGACATCATCAATAAGCTGCGCGACACGATGACCTCGCACGAGCGCATCAGCGTCGTGGAAGTCATGGGGCGTCGCTGCGGCGATATTGCTCTGTATTCGGGTATTGCGAGCGGCGCGGAGATCATTATTGTTCCCGAAATCGCCTATGATATGGAGGACGTGGTGCGCCGCATCAACCGCAGCCGTGCGAACGGGAAGCATTCCAATATTATCGTCCTTGCGGAAGGTGTTTCTACGGCAGACGAATTTTCCAAGCGTTTGCAGGCGATGACGACCTATTCCGTGCGCGGCACGACGATCGGGCATGTCCAGCGCGGCGGATCGCCGTCCATGGCGGACAGAATGCTGGCGGCGCAGTTCGGCAACAAGGCGGTGCGTCTTTTGAAGGACGGTATCGGTAACCGCGTCGTCGGTATCCATAAAAATGAGATCATCGATATGGACATCATCGAAGCGGTCAGCATGAAGAAAAAATTCAATTACGAGCTGTATGAAACATTGCAAATGATTTCCATGTAAGACAATATATTGCCGTCGCGAAAAGCGGCGGTTTTTTTATAAAAAGTTATAAAAAATTACAAAAAATTTCAAATTATATCTTGAAATTGCGAGGATTCTATATTATAATATATTAGATAAGAGCGGTTTGTTTATTGTTCCGCTCGCCCGGGTATTGTGTGATACGCTCGGGAAAGCACAATTCACGCTAATTATGGAGATCTAAAATGATTCTGACGGTTTGTTTGAATCCTTGTACAGACGTAACGATCGAAGTCGATTCTTTAAACATCGGCAAACTGAATCATGTAAAGAATAAAACGCTCAGCTTTACGGGCGCGGCGCTCAATGTCGCGATCGGTGTATCCAGGCTTAAAGGGAAGAGCTACGCGACCGGGTTTATGTATAACGAAAACGGTTCGCTCTTTGAACAGGCTCTGGATCGCGAAGGCGTGCCGAGCGTCTTTATCTGGAACAAGGGTCGCGTCCGTGAGAATTATAAGTTCATTGACAACAAATCCATGCTGACGGAAGTCAACGATGTGGGCGAATGTATCAATGAAAACAAACAGGCAGAATTGGTTGAACTGGTTTCCAATTTATCCAAAACGAGCGATGTGATGATCATTTCGGGAAGCCTGCCGCAAGGTGTGGAAAGCGACTATTATACAAAACTTTTCAGCGTGGCGGCGCCGCAGACCCTGAAAATTGCGGATACGGAAGGAGCGAAGCTGCTTGCTGCACTAAAAACCGGTCTCGATTTGGTAAAACCGAACAAAGATGAGTTGCAAAATACATTGCAGCAGGAGTTCAAAACGCGCGAGGATTTGCTGAAAGGCTGCTATTCCCTTTTGGATAAAGGAGCAAAGCGGGTTCTTCTGTCTTTGGGCAAGCGCGGAGCGATCATTACAGACGGTACGAAAAATTATTATTGCAAAAGTATCAACGTTGCAATCAATTCCACACTCGGCGCAGGTGACGGCATGGTCGCAGCCGCGGCGATGCGGATGGAACAGGGCGCGCCGCTGGACGAAATCTTGCGCGCCGGGGTCGCCGCCGGAACGGCGACGGTTACCACCTTCGGGCAGATTTCGTTTACGAAGGAAAAATTTGACGAAATATATGCCAATATCAAGGTAGAGGAGTTTTAATTCGTTTGATCACCGTAGTGGAAATTAAAAACGACGAAGAAGTAAAAGTCATCATGTCCATTGCCGAGAGCCAGATCGAGGCGTTGGGATTTACCGAACATTCCGTGCGGCATTCGAGCATTGTCAGCAAATGGGCGGGTGAAATTCTGGATTCGATCGGAGCGGAACAGAGGCGCGTAGAGCTTGCGCAGATCGCGGGATATTTGCATGACATCGGCAACAGCGTCAACCGCGAAGACCACGCGCAGAGCGGCGCGCTGCTCGCTTATAATATTCTGACGCGTATGGGAATGCCGTATAAAGAGGCTGCAGAAATCATGATGGCGATCGGCAATCATGACGAACAGCAAGGTCTCCCCGTCAGCGATATTACCGCGGCGCTCATTATTGCGGATAAGGCAGACGTTCACAAAAGCAGAGTTCGCACGAATATAACGCGGATGAGTATGGGAAATCTGAATATTCATGACCGCGTCAATCTGGCGGCGGAAAAGTCGTTCGTTCACGTTGACGAAAAGACAAACGAGATTATTTTGAATATAACGATCAATACGGACTTGTGTCCCGTCATGGATTATTTTGAGATCTACTTTAAGCGGATGCAGCTTTGCCGCCGCGCTGCAGATTTTTTGGATCGGAAATTCGGACTCATGATCAATAATGTCCGGTTGCTGTGAGGAGAGGAACGGATGGCGCAGTCAAAAAATTTTTGTTTGAAACCGTGACCCACATAGTATGCTGCGTCGAATTTTTGCCCGTCAGGTTATTTTGAAGTGTATAAAAACCCCGGTGTTTATTGAAGCGTCGGGGTTTTTTATAAGGTCAGCACTTTTTTCTATAGACGAGCGTAGAATTTTAAAGTTGCCGAACGTATGCGGGCGGGCTGCCTGAGTTTAACGGGCAAATCGGTAAAACAGATGTGATTGAATTGACTTTATCAGGCGTTTACGCTAAAATAATAAAGATCACAGAAAAACGCAAAAATTTGGCAGGAATGTGCTTCTTCGGGAGCTTGGTATCGTTCGGCGGGGTAGTTGAGGAAGTTACTCGGTTCGAAGCAAAAAGAAAACCCGACCACAAATACTGTGGTCGGGAACCTGTGGCAGGGGAGACGCGATTATCTCGAAAGTATAAAATTTCATAAAAAACGGTAAAAAAGCCTAAAATATGCGTAGATTTTGCATATTTTAGGCTAAAATTTTTTGATTTTTAGAAAATTTAGGGCAACTTTTAGGGCAATATAAATTCGTCCTTACCAAGGAAAAGGTCTATTTTTGAAAGAGAATAACTCTACAATTTAGATAAAGAAATAACCGCTATATGTTGTGGGTTTTATAAAAAAATTTTGCATTCCATACAATTACTAAAAAACTGCAAACATATTTTTCTGAAATAGTATGCAATTGTTTGCAATTTATAGAGAAAGGGATAGGTTTAGATAGAAATAGAAAGTGTTGGATGTGTTGTAATAATATAAGATTAAAAATCGAACAGAAACGCAAAGAATTTTAAGTCTGAATATAACCCCTGTTTTAAGCAAATATAGGCTAAAACAAGGGATTTTCAATGCCAAAACGCCATTATCCCACGAGAAAAAGATATAATTGTATTTAGTAATGATAATCCCGTTTTCTGAGTAAATCTTTTTATACTCTTCTACCCAATAATTAAAAATGCTTTGCGGAATAAGTTGTTTATCCTGTAAATGCCCGCTCTTGTATGAGGGCGGTATTTTTATGTTCGTGATTATTTACTTAGTCTTCTAATAATTGTTTGCGCCATTTATTCGGTGTAATATGATAAAACTGTTTGAAAAGACGAGTATAAGCGCTTTGGTCGGCGAAGTTGAGTCGATGGGCGATTTGAGAAATGGGAATATCGAAATTAGATAGCAACGTTGTCGAATAACTACATTTACGGAAATGAATGTAATCCGTCAGCGTTTTTTGGGTGTACTTTTTGAATTGACGGCAGATATAGCTTTGGGTATAGCCAACCGTTTCAATAATATCGGGAATGCTCATAGTCATAAAATTTTCACGGTTTAGATTGACGAGTAGTTTGTTCAGCCAATCCGGATATTCGGTAGTGTTGTAAGTTTGATGTTCCAAAGCTGCACATAATATATGTGTGACAATTACGGAGTGCATATAATCGAAATCTTCGTTTCGACCAGCGTAGGAATTAAGGAGCGATTCTAAACGATGCGTTTCGCTTTTAGAAAGACTAAAGAAAAGAGGGAGTTCGCTTGCCGACAGGTCGCTATATAAATTTTCCTTAATGGCGTTGCAAAGCCGCTGCATTTTTTCCAGCGGAATATAAATGTCTCGGTGAAGATAGGCGGAGGACTCCAAATCTCGCGGTTCTTTTTCCTGTAGGGGCGAGACGCAGTGAACATCGTCAGGGCGGAGAATGCAGACGCTTCCCCGACCCATTTTTATCGGTTGGCTGTAAGGGAAACGCTGTAAACTATTTCCGCGGATCACGAGGCAAATTTCCCAAAAATTATGGCGGTGATATTCCTGCGTAACATGCCAAACGGTATTGGTTAAATAATTGCTTTTTAAAACGAATTTAAATCCGTTATCGATTGTTAAAGAGTAATCGAAATTATCATTGAGCCGTTTAAGGATATAGCAAGGTATTTCCGATAAATTTTTTGCAATACGCATAGCATCAACTTTTGCCTAAATTAAATTCTAAACTTCTTTGCCTTTCGAAAACATAGTTTAATGGGAACACTGGTATAATCAATTGTGGATATCATCAAAACTACACTATTATTTTGTACATTGACAAGTGTTTTCACTGTTTTTTACAGTATAACAATGCTTTTATTATTTGTCAAGCAAAAGTGAAAGGTCAACAATAGTATATAATAGAATAAAAGAAGTCAATATCTATATAGAAATAAGGAAAATTTAATGTTAAAATATACATATAGTCTTAATAGACGAGGAGGAACTTTATGAAGAGAATAAAAGGCATTTTGGCATTGGGGCTGTGCGTGACGATGCTGCTCTTTGTGGCGGTGGGGTGCGGCGGAGGCGGCGGCGAAAAAGGTGCAATAAAATTAACCTTTTGGACGACGGCCGACGTGGTAAACAGCGAAATCAATCAAAAAATCGTAGATGATTATAATGCGGCCCATAAGGGTTCCGTTTATATCGACTACATCGGGCAAAGTGCGGGTTATGCCGATAATCTTGCTTCGACATTGCAAGGCAGCCGCGTTCCCGACATATTGCAGATCGGGGAAAAATATTTTAAGGGATATGCTTTCCAAAATTTATTGACGGATCTGACGCCTTTTTTGACGGAAGAAGATATTACGGGACACGGCGATTTTTCGCTTGCCGACATGTATCCTACTTTGGTAAATCGGTATCGTCTTGATATTTCGACCGGCGCGGGCGGTCCCGGAAAACCCATACTCGGCATTCCGGACGGCGCCGCGACGACGCATCTTTTTTATAATAAGAGCTGGTTCAAGCGCGAAAATATCAACGTAATCTCCGTGGATGAATCCGACTGCGGAAAGGGTGCGAATGCAAGCGTGAAACCGCACGGATATTATGTTTACGATACCGCGCCTACGGCGGAAGCAACTTTGCGGCGCGACGGGAAATATCACGTATTTAACGACCGTATTCCCATGAATTGGGAAGAACTTGTTACTCTATCCGAACTCTTGACCGATTTGTCCGATAAAAGCAATCCGAAATACGGCTTTATGAACGAATGGTGGTTCTCGCACGGTTGGTCTGTCGGCGGCGACTGTCTGGAATGGAGCGATGAAATGAACGGCGGCGAAGGGCAATTTTTTTTCGCTCTCGGCGATACCGCGCCCGGTTATCTTGTAACGGGATCGGAGGGTGTAACGTTGGGAACTCGTACTTATGCCGAGGGCGATGTACTCGATTATGAGGGGAAGCACTATGTACTCGAACATAAGAAGGATGCCGACGTCGCGGCATATCTGCAAAGCGAAAAATTATACGAACTTCCTTCCACGCGTGATGCGTTTACCGAATTTTGTCAGCTTTCGCAAGTAAAGGGGAAGACCGTGGACGGCGATAAGGTCGGCTACGGAATTTCACCCAGTCCGACCACGCTTTCTAAAACGGGTAAGACAAAGTATTTCACGGCGCAAAGCGTAGCAATGCTTGTTGACGAATATAACGTGATGCGCAATACGTTCAGCACGACTATGAATGTGACCGGCGTCGAATGGGGCATTGCTCCGCTGTATCAGTGGAGAGCATACGACGATAAGGGTGACGTTTTAATCAAAAACGGCACGCCCGTTGTCGGAAAAGAAGCAGGGCACAGTTTAAGCCAATGTCTGGCAGTTCCGAAAAAGGTAAAGAGCGACAAGAGAAAACAGCTGGCCGTCGATTTCATTAAATATTATGAAGGAAAAGCGGCGCGCGAAGCATATATGCAAGCGACGGGTTATGTGCCGATTTATACGACGCATACGGAAAGCTATAAGGCGTTGTTGCCGATCATCATTCAATCGGGCAAAACGGAAGTCGAGTTCAGCGTTCCGAACAAGGATATCGTGTTGCAGTCTATGGCGTTCAATACGCCCGGCGATTGGAGCTATGTGGAAAACGGAAATTGGATCAAAGATTGGTCTAATATCCTTAATTCGTCCGTTCGCGACGGAAACATGACGCTTACGCAATTTTTTCAAGACAAAAAAGTTTTGGCGACGGATACGATACTGAAAGACTATAAAGCGAAAGAAAAATATACGGGCAGATAATCAGGGTGTAATTATGCAAGAGGAAACGATAGTTCTTGCGGAAAATTCCGCACCTGTTCACAAAAAAGCCAAACAACCAAACAACAAGAAAAAGCTGAATGCCGTCGAAAATATTCAAGGGTTATGCTTTGCCTGTCTGCCGCTTATCGGGTTTTGTTTGTTTACGCTGACGCCGGCGCTTATTGCGTTTGCCGCGCAGTTTACAGCGATGGACGGATTTGATTTGGGCACGATGACGTGGAACAATTTTGCTTCGTTTAATACGGTGTTTTCCGATCCGTTGTTTTGGAAGTCGTTCGGAATCGATTTGTTCTTTGTTGCATCACAATTTGCCTCTCTTTTGGTTGCGATTATTACGGCGGCGATTTTGGCGCAGTTGCCGAAAGCGGGTAAAATATTTACGGTACTGTTTTTCGTGCCGCAGATTTGTTCTTCGGTTGCGATTACGTTGATGTGGCAGAATATGTTCGATACGAATTTCGGCATTATCAATTCCGTCCTTACGGCAGTATTCGGCGAAGAAGCGCGGGTAAATTGGCTGAACGAGCAGGGTTCGTTCTTGGCAGTAATGTTTTTTATTACCGTCTGGCAAGGTCCGGGATACGGTATTTTAATGTATAAGGCGGCTTTCACTAACGTGAATGAAAGCTTATATGAGGCGTCAAGCCTTGACGGCGCGAATCGATTTCGGCAGTTTCTTCATATTACGCTGCCGGCGATTTCGCCCACGACGTTTTTCCTCGTGATTGCAGGCATCAATGCGGGTATGCAAACATTCGACTTGCCGCATATTCTCGGAGGAGGCGGCGACAGTTGGACGTCCGAGTTCGGTCCCGACAATATCGGTTTGACGACGTCGGTTTATATTTATCAGATAGGTATTGCGACTTACGATCCGACGCGGGGTATGCCCGTTGCGGCAATCATGAGTTACGGCTTATTTGCAGTGATGTTAATCGTGGCGATTGTCAATTTCAAATTACAGGATAAGTGGGTGAGTTATGATTAAAGCAAAAGAAAGCTTATTTGCGCATGCAAAGGGAACGAAGAGCGGAAAGGCGAAAAAGCGGTCGATCGTTTTCAGCGTGATTGCCGCAGTCTGGCTGACGCTTTTTACGTTGGCGCTGATCATTCCGTTTTACGTCATAGTCATCACTTCTTTAACGCCCAACACCGAAATCATGAGCAGCATGAAATTTATTTGGTGGCCGAAGGAGTTTACGGGGCAAGCATATACCGAAGCGTTTACCAATCCGCTTTCCTATACGTTGCAAAGCCATTCGTTAAAAATTTTGCTCGGATTCGGCAATACGCTGTGGCAGGTAATTCCTACTGCCTGCGTCGGACTGTTTGTATCGGGACTTTCTGCTTATGCGTTTTGCCAAATGAACTTTTGGGGCAAGAATGTGTTATTCTATGTTACGCTTGCAACGATGTTGATTCCCGGCGCGTGTCTGAACGTCGTAGGATATTTGATGTACGATAAACTGCAATGGACGGGTACGGCGTTGCCGCTGATCATTCCGGGTTTGTTCGGCAGCGCAGCGACGATGTTCTTTTTACGACAGTTTTTCTCGGGCATTCCCAAAGAACTGTTTGAGGCGGGAAAGCTTGACGGTATGGGGCATTTCAGAATGTATATCCAAATTATGCTGCCGCTTACCGTTCCCGCATTCTTGGCGCAGTTTATCTTTTTGTTTGTGAACGGTTACAACAATTACGCAACGCCGCTTTTGTTTTTGAACGGCGTGGAAGAAATGTATCCGATGCAGCTCGTGATGACGAATTTGCAAAAACAGTTTGCAAGTTTGGGTTCGCCCGTTATTTGCGCGTTTGCGGTACTCGGCCTGTTGCCGCCGATCGCGGTTTTCCTTGTATGTCAAAAGTTTTTTATTCAAGGCGTTGCGGTGACGGGATTAAAATAATCAATAAACGATTGATGCCGATAAGGAGGTAGTAATGAAAAAAAGATGGATAGGCATTGTTCTTGCCTGTTGTGTTTGTTTAGCGGGAACGGGGCTTACGGCTTGCGGCGGAGAACAAGCCGTAACCGTTCCTTACGACGATATGATTCACGAGGACGGATGTTACGACGAAAATATTTTTTACCGCAACGATTGCGAAATTCTTGCGCCCGACTGTCAGGTATTGAAAATCACGGAAGGCGAAGAAGCGGGATATTATTATCTGTATGCGACGAACAGTTTGACCGTGTATCGCAGTAAAGATTTGAGCCATTGGGAAAATATGTCGCGCAAAGTGGGGTACAACGCCTATACGCTCACCGAGAACGATTTCGGAAACGGAAACGCATACTGCTGGTGGGCGCCCGAGGTATTGTATAACAACGAGGATCAAATGTATTATATGTATTTTTCGATGGAGCCGCGGAACGGAGACGGACTGAATCCCACCATAATCTGCGCGAAATCGGAAAATCCTTACGGTCCGTTCGTAAACGTTCGTCCCGCGCCGGAAGGCAATCCGCTGCCGAGCGATCCGGATGCTTCCGTGCAGGATAAGCTTACATTCGGAGCGGAGAATTACTTTTTCGATATGAAGGAGCTTGCGCCCGTTTTACGCGAAAAATATCCCGATCGATTCGGCAAAAATTATAAGTACGTTTCGGCAATCGATCCGCACCCGTTCGTAGATCCCGTCGCCGATTCGGCAACGGGAAAACATAGGGAACGTACACCGACGAGGGCGGCGCAAGCGCTATTTTCGTAATGGAAATGGAAGATTGGGTTACGCCCAAATACGAAACGGTCACGCGGCTTACGACTGCGGGTTATACAACCGTTGACGGAACGGAGCAATGCGACTGCGAAACGAACGGCAATTGGATCAACGAAGGCCCGTTTGTCTATCCGAGAAAGCAGGCGGACGGAAGCTATAAGTATTATTTGACGCTTTCCGTAAATGACTCTAAGGATAAAACGTATTCCGTTGTGCAGGCGATCGGCGATTCGCCTATGGGACCGTTTACGAAGTTGCAGAAAGCGGAAGGCGGAATTTTAATCGGAACGGACGACCAAACTTGGGATCATATTTCCGGGCCCGGACATCACTGCTTTGTGGAAGAGAACGGCGAACTTTATATTTTATATCATCAGCACATGGACGTGATCTTGGCGGGCGACGATCGAGCGGTTTCTTTGGACGAAGTGGAGTTTACGAAAAATAATCAAGGACAGGAAGTGCTGTACGTCAACGGGCCTACGAGAGATTCCGTCCAGCTCCTGCCTTCGTTTGTGAGCGAATATAAGAATATCGCGCCCGAAGCAACGATTGCTTCTTCCGACAAGCAAGATGCAAGCATATTAAACGACAGACTCGTATCTTTGTATTCCTATATCGATTACGTAAAAGAATTCAAGACGGAAAAGCAGGTTACGATTACGCTGTCGTTTGAAGATTATCGGGAAATTACGGGCGTTATGATTTACAACAGTAAGGATTATACGCTGGCGTTCGACAAGATTGCTTCGGTGAAAATTTATTTCAAAGACGGCGAAAAACAATATACGGGGCAGCTGAAAGATATTCCATTCGATATGGAAAAATATGCTTATGAGGGCGGAATGCGACCGGGCGGTGCGGCGATTGCCGTATTTGAGCCCGTCTATGTAAATAAAATCGAAGTAACGGTAAGCGTTCCGGATAAGCGAGCGATTGATCAAGACGATGAGGGGTACTATATTTACCAAAGTTCGGTAGCGTTCAGCGAAATCAAAGTGATCGGAAAATAAGAAAAGGATGAGGTGAAAATATGAAAAGAAAGATAAAGTTAATCATCCCGTTTGCCATTATTATGGCGGTATTCACAATGCTCGCTGTCGCCTGCGGCGGGAATCCTTATAAATTCCCGCCGTATTCGTACGAGAATCCCGATCGAAACGAAGAACCTCTTGTAACGGATGCGGAAATCACACTCGACGGAATACTCGACGAGACTATCTGGCAGGACGCCGACCGCAGATGGTTCGACGCAGCCAAAGCAACCGATCCCACCGTAAACGTGCGGGCGACTTCTTATATCGGTGAAAAAGGCGTATATATGGCGTTCGACGTGGACGATACCGCCGTTACTTGTCTCAATCCTAAATATACGGCGTTGAACAGCGCAATCGAACTGTATATCAGCGCGTATGCCGACGCGCGAAACAATGCTTACGAAATCGATTTTACAGCCGACGGAAGGTGTGGCGTAAAAGTGTACAACGTAAGGGGCGAGTTGGTGGAGTGGCAGGCGCGCGTTGCGAGCGGCGTTAAGACGAAAGGCGGCGCGGTAAACACGACCGAATGTAAAGGATATGTAATCGAAGCATTTTTACCCAATCATTTGTTCGGCGGAAGCGCGCCCGAATCTGTTTATGCCGACGTCGCGGTAATTACGACGACGGACGCCGAAGCAGACGGAAGCCGCGAGTGGTATCCGTTCGCGTGGAAAGAATACGGCGGCGTTTGGATGGAACCCGTTACGTGGTTTGTGTTTGACGGAAACGGTTTCGCGAGCGGTTTTCAGGTAAAAGTTACGGGCGATCACGCAGTGCTCGAAAGCAAGCCTATGGGCATTAAAAACTCCAATTATACCGCGCTCATTGCGGCGGAAGAGGGGTATGCGATCACGGCTGTTTCTTGCAACGGGCAGAATATCGACAATCGGGTAAAGGATACGGAAAACGGCGTTCGGCTTGATTTGAGCGCGGTTTCGGAAGATTTGAATTTTACCGTTACGACCGAGTCGATTTCCGAGGGAAATAAAACGCTTTCCGGTACGGTATATTTGCATAAAGACGCCAAAAAAACTCCGGCGAGTAGTGTAACCCTTACATTGACGCAATCGGACGAAACGATACAAAAGGTTACGACCGACGGTCAAGGTAAATTCTCCATAGAAAATTTGCCGCAGGGTTTTTACGTGCTTAGTGGCAGCTTGGAAGGTTGCGGCGAGTTATCGGAGACGGTTTTAGTCAACCGCGACCGCAACAAGACACTGCTTTTCGAGGCGGAGACGTTTGTTGGCAATGCCGATTGGGATTTAACCGACGTAAACGAGGGCTTTATGATTGCAAGCGGAGAAACGCCCTTGCAGATGAAAGAGTCGCAGAATAACTTTATTTTGAAGACGAAAGTAAGTATTTCGCTGGAAGCGGAAGAACGCCTCGATCGCAGGAACGGCGATTTGCGCTATGAACTGTGGGCGATTTACGACGCGGAGTCCGGATCTTTGGCGGGAAAATATTTCGGGTTTGATTTATACCGCACACATAGCGGAAACGACGTTGTTTGGAAAGTTCAAATTCCCAACCGAAACGACAATTGCGTCGCAGGAAATTGGATCGATGTATATACCTTAAACGAGTCCCAAATCAACTCCGTAAGATCGGAAGAAGGAATCGAAATCGCTATTGCCCGCGACGGCAAAAAATTTACGATGTTCCTGAACGGAATTCCCGTTGCCGATTATACTGTCAGCATTGACGGTGCGGATACGGCAAAGGTATTCCCTGCGTTCGTCTTCGTTGACGACAGCAAACAATCCGCGCGTTTCTTCGATTGGTCGTTTACGACGGTCTTAAATAAAGACGAGTGGAATACGGGTTACGTGAAGCTCGATAAGGATCTCGAACACGGAATGATTTCCGTGGATCAAGATAGTTATCAGCTTGATGATTCGGTCGTTATCACGGCGAATCCGGATAGCGGTTACGTTTGCATCGATATTATAATTAACGGCGTAAGCTACGGTTCGGAGATTGTAAACGATCGGTTGACGGTTAACTTCGATCGAAAAGTTTTGAATATCACGGCGGTGTTCATCGACGAAAACTCGAAAACAGAAGATAAAACTGTCAATTTCCCGGATGCGGACGGTTTGGAAGTCAGACTTGTAAAAGGCGGGACAGTCGTTGAAAATTCAACGAAAACGGTTGCCGACGGAAAAGTTGTTTTCCAAAATCTCAATTTGGGTTGGTATCGGATTCAGATGAAAGCGTTCGGGGTATGGGCGGACACCGATTCAATTTTCGCAGTGGACGGCAACGGCGCGGAAGTTACTTGTACGATAGAGAATGCAGACGTCTTTGTAAGCGGCGTTTGGAATGTGCCTGCGACCAGCGGCATGCAGTCGGTTGCCTGTAACGTGAATATTAGCGATGGTTGGTTTGCCGTAAAATTGAGCGGCGTGTCTGGTTGGGACAAAAATCTCGACGATTCCGCTCGGTTCGGGTTCTATTTCGAATACGAAGGAATAGCAGGAAATCGCGCCGTCGCAATCGATTGGAAGAAAGACAGCGGATGGATATTGCAAGAAGTCGGCGGTTCGTGGGATCAAGGTTCGCTTCCGATCGCGAAAGATTGGAACGACGTTTACTTTGCGCTGCATCGGAGCGTGGACGGAACGATTACGGTATATCTCGGAACGACCCCCGAAAATTTGATGCAGGTTGCCAAGTTTACCTCGAAAAAGCAATATGGCGGAGAGACCAATACGCAGTCGATATGCAAATTCGGCGTTTATAAAGAGGGCGAAGGTAATACCGCGTACAGCGTAAACTTCTCGGATATCCGTTACGGAACAACGCTCGCGGAAGCCTTTGGATTATCCGACGGAGCGATTACAATTACCAACAACGCGACGGCGAATGATGTTGATAAGGTTCACGGAACGGTAACGGTTAAAGGAGAGAACATTGGCGACGAAATTACGATCACCGTTACGCTCGATAATAGTAATCCGAACAAACATTATAACTTGACGTCGTTGTTGATCAACGGAATCGAAAGAAAAGACGATTTGAGCGGCGGTTCGCTGAAGCTTGCCGACAAATATATGTCGGAAACGCTTACGATTGCAGCTACGTTTGAAGAAGCGCAAAAATACGGCTATTCCGCGAGCGTGAACCTTTTGAAACATGGGCAAGAGAGTGCAAACGGCACGCTTGTATTCACCGATGCGACGGGGACTTGTTACGAAATAGATTTCAAGGATTCGCAGTTAAAGGGAGAACTTTATACGGGCGTTTATACCGTTACGGTAAAAGGCGAAGAACGTTATGTTTTTGAAAATGCGACTGTAACCGTCGGAACGGAACCGATTGAAGATGCAGCATTGAACGCCGCATGGTCGGCGTATCCGGGCGATTCGTATGCCGACGCGGTTGCTGCAAATACCGTCGTGGAAAAAACGATCAACGGGCAGGAAATCACGTTTGACGGAACGCTGAATCTCGGACAGGGAGCGACGAAGGCATATTACAAAGGATTGAGCGGAAACTTCGACTTCGGTGCATTCTATCAGCTTCCCAAAGACATCAATCTGGATGACAATTCGAGTCATCTGACGGCGTTTACCATGACGTTGACGATGGCGGACGGAAAGTATCTCAGCCTTCGCATTCACAGGGAACAAGATAAGGGTTGGCGGTTGGATACGCCGCATTGGGATTTGAATAACCTTCTAAAAGGCAGTGGCTTTGAAAAGTATATTTATATGAGCGGCAACGGCGGCAAACAAGGATTGAATGTTTCCTGTTCGCCCGATTTGAAAAACGGCGTATATCTGCAAATCGTAAGAGTGGGAAGTCAAGTCAGGTTGATTTTGGACGGGGTTTTGATTAATACCTTCGAAAATATTACGGGTGATTTTACTTCTTGCACGTTTAACAATACGGTAGACGGCGCAACCGTTTGCCCGAAAATCGACGAAAATATTACAGAGTTTTCCAAGGTTGCGCTTGCGGGTTGGACGGATGTATCCATCGCAGAGGGTGTAGCGGGCGATTTCACGGCGGAATTTTCCGTAAAAGTCAGCAATATCAATGATTTCCGCGGCGGCGTTCGGTTGGTGTACAAAGGTGGTTGCATCGAATTTAACTTGACGAATGTCGATGATAACAATGACGGTGCTTTCCGTTTGGATATTAAAGGCAATGCGCCGAATAGTTTGATTACTGATTGGCCTACGCTCTATACCGTTCCGACGAATGATTCGCTTGGATCGGCGATAGCAGAAACGGGTGTTACGTTTAAGGTCGTGCGCACGGGCGGCGTGTTGAAGCTCTACATCGGGGACGGCGCTACCGAAGTTTATAGTACGGCAAACAAAGATCTGTTCAAAGACTTGACTCTGTCCGGTCCCGTAAACGTTCTTGCGAATCACGACAGCGGCGGCGTGACGTTGTATGCGGTATCTCTTACGCAGACGGAAGCAACGGCATAAACAGATTACAAAAAAAGGGAAAGGCACGCGATGCGGTTGTGTTGCGTGCCTAACCTTAAACACGAGGCAGATATGAAAAATAAACTCAGATTTTACGGACTTGCCGACGACTACGCGCGTTTTATCGAGCAAGAACAGCTTTTAGACGAATCGCTTTGGAAAAAATTTGTGCGGGTTTTTCCCGATTGTGCCGACGTTGCGGACGAAGGGTGGAGAAGCGAGTATTGGGGTAAGATGATGCGCGGCGCGTGCATGACGTATTCCTATACGCGAAACGAGGCGCTTTATACGGTTTTGGAAACTGCGGTGAAAAATTTACTTTCAGTGCAAGACGAATACGGAAGATTTTCCTCTTACGATATAGAGCACGAATTTCACGGTTGGGATATCTGGGGCAGAAAGTATGTTCTTGTCGGACTGGAATACTTTTACGATATTTGCCGCGACGTGGCGTTGAAAACGAAGATAGTAGGCGCTATGTGCCGCCACGCCGATTATTTGGTGCAAAAAATCGGAACGGAAAAAGGACAAATCGCGATTACGGAAACGAGCGAATGGTGGGGCGGGGTTAATTCCTGTTCGATTTTAGAGCCGATCGTTACGCTTTATCGTTTGACGGATACCCCCGAATATCTTTCCTTTGCGGAGTATATCATTTCCACGGGCGGATGCAGGAATGCAGATTTAATCGAGCTTGTGGCGCAAGGGAAAAAACCGTTTGAATTTCCCGTAACGAAAGCCTATGAATTGATGTCGTTTTTTGAGGGATTGCTTGCCTATTACGAAACAACGAAAAAGAAAAAATATCTCGATACGGTTGTAAAATTTGCGCAGGCGGTAATCGAGAGCGATATTACGATTATCGGTTGCGCGGGGTGTACGCATGAGCTGTTCGATCATTCGGCGGAAAAGCAGACGGAGTATTCCGAAACGATTATGCAGGAAACGTGCGTAACGGTAACGTGGATGCGCTTGCTCGCCCGACTTTGGGAGAATACGCACAATGCGCGTTATCTCGATTATATCGAACAGTCCGCGCTCAATGCGCTTTACGGCAGCATCAATACGGGGCGTTTGAAAATGTTCAGCTTCGAGAAACAAAAGGAAGTGCCGCCGCTGCCGTTCGATAGCTATTCTCCGCTCTATAACAACGTGCGCGGACGCGGCGTGGGCGGGTTCAAAGAATTTGCACAAGGCGGAAATTACGGTTGTTGCGCCTGTATCGGCGCGGCGGGTACTGCTTTATATCCGCTTTATGCGTTTGTCGGAGGCGAGAATACCGTTTATTGCAATTTCTTTTTGAACGGAGCGGCGGAAATAATTTTGGACGGCGGATATAAAGTTCGCGTGGAATGTGTATCAGAATATCCCGCCGACGGAAATATAAAACTGATTGTGCATATCGAACAAGCGGAAAAGTTCACGCTTGCCGTGCATATTCCGAGATGGTGTGAAAAAGCTACGGTAACTTGCGGTGGAAAAACGTTTCCTGCGAAAAACGGTTATGCACGCTTGGAAAAGGAATGGAATGACGGCGACGAGGTTGTTTTATCGTTTCCGATCGATTTACAAAAAATCGTTTTGAACGGAAAAACGGCGTTTACATACGGCGCGCTCGTGCTTGCGCGCGACGAGGCAAAAGAAAACGGTGATATAACGGAAAGGATTGTTTTGGAAGAAAACAAATTGTTGTATAAGCGCGTTGCACCTGTACGAGGAGAACAGCTGCGTTTGAACTTAAAAACGAAGAACGGCGATATTTTATTGACCGATTACGCCTCATGCGGAAAGAATTGGGCATCGTCTCGCAATCGTATCACGGTTTGGACAAACGTAAATTAAGGTTGAAAAACAAAAGGAAAAAGTTGTTGTGACGAATTATATTTTTCCCAAAAAAATTATCGATAAAAGCGATACCGTCAAAACTGCGGAATCGCTTATGCAAAATCGGACGTTGCAAATCGGGTTTGCAGAGAGCGTAGCCGCCGTTACGGAGGGAAACGCTTATCTGATTTTGGATTTCGGAAAAGAATTATCGGGCGGTGTCAGAATATTGACGCGCGATACAATCGGAAATAAAAAAATACGGTTGCGTTTCGGAGAATCGGTAAGCGAATGCTGTGCCGATCTCGGAGAGGATAATGCGACGAATGACCACGCACTCCGTGATTTTTATGTCGAGCTTACCGATTGGTCGGATATGATGTTCGGGAATACGGGCTTTCGGTTTGTTCGCATCGATACGGCGCCGGAAAGCGTCATACGGTTTCAAGCAATCGTCGCCGCGACGAATATCGACTCGCGGGAGCAAATCGGGCGGTTTGAATGTGACGATCCTTTGTTAAACGAAATTTGGGATACAGCGGCATATACGCTGAGGCTGTGCATTCAAAACGGTTATTTATGGGACGGAGTTAAGCGCGACCGTCTTGTATGGGTAGGGGATTTATATCCGATGATTCGTGCCGCATACTGTTTGTACGGTGATTTGCCGGAAATCAGAAATTCCCTTTCGTTTGCGCAGCAAGAAGGGATACCGCCAAAATGGATGAATAATATTCCGATGTATTCCTTTTGGTGGCTTATCAATCTTGCCGAAAATTGTTTTCATACAGGCGATAAGGAATTTGCGCGCGACAAACTTCCGTTTATTCGCGCAATTCTGAACGAAACGGAAAAATATGTAAACGAAAACGGCGAAACGCATTTTGATTTTAATTTTATCGATTGGGTGATGCACCATCAAGACGGCGAATCCGTAGAAAAAAAACAAGACGAGCTTGTCGGCGTAAACGCATTACTGCGTATCGCGCTTACGAAAACCGAACTATTATTAAAAACGCTCGGAGAGGATTTTTCGTTGTGCGAGCAAATTCTTGCGCGGCTCAACCGTAAAGCGCTTTCCGTTCATTCGTACAAACAAGCGGCGGCGCTTTCCGTTTTATCGGGGGCGAAAAGCGAAGGGATGCGTACTGTGCTTAAAGACGGCGGAGCAAAAGGCGTTTCCACATTTATGTCGTATCCGATTTTTACTGCGCTGACGGCATATGCGGAATACGATTTCAACTTGCGAAACATAAAAGAATACTACGGAAAAATGCTCGAATTGGGCGCAACTACGTTTTGGGAAGATTTTGACATTGCTGCGGCTGAAAATGTGTGCGGGATCGACAAATTACCCGCAACGCAAGAAAAAGATTTTCATAGAACGTTCGGAAAGTTTTGTTACAAGGGTTTTCGCCATAGTTTGTGCCACGGTTGGTCGAGCGGTGTGATTCCGTATTTGGCGGAAATGGTATTGGGTATTAAAGAAATCGGGAATGACGGTACGGTTTTTGCCATCGACGCGCATTTGTCGCATTTGAAACACGTAAAAGGCGCGTATCCCACGACATACGGGAATATAGAAGCAGAGTACCTTTTGCAAGAAAACGGAGAATACAAAATTATCGTCAATGCGCCTTCGGGGATAAAAATTAACGGTATTTCGGTAAAAAAATAATAAAACAGGAGCTTTTTATATGTCATTTCAAAAAGATTTTTTATGGTGTGTAGGCGGTGCGGCAGCACAACAGGACGGCGGATACTTGGACGGCGGTAAGGGCTTGAATATTTGGGACGCTCTCTCGGACGGACGTGTGAAAAACGGTGACGTCTGCCACGTTGCGTGCGATCATTTTCATCGGTGGAAAGAGGATTTGCGGCTTTTGAAAGAATTGGGCGTAAACAGTTATCGCTTTTCTATCTCCCTTGCAAGAATTTATCCCGAAGACGAATTTACCGTCAACGAAGAAGGGGTTAAATTTTATATGGATTTGGTCGCTGAACTCGATCGGCTCGGAATCGAGCCGATCTGCACGCTTTATCATTGGGATCTGCCGCTTTGGCTGCATGAAAGAGGCGGTTGGAAAACTTCTTTGGCAGTGGAGTGGTTTGAGCGGTTTACAAAAACAATCGTGGACGCGATTTCGGATAAGGTTAAGTATTGGCTGACATTCAACGAGCCGCAGATTTTCGTGGGACACGGTTATCAGATCGGGGAACACGCTCCGTTTGAAAAGTTATCCCAAAAGGAAATACAAAACATTTCGCGCAACGTTATGCTTGCGCACGGTAAAGCCGTTCGTAACATTCATAAATATGCCAAGTTGCCGCCGAAAGTCGGATTTGCTTCCACCTGTGATATGCTGTTACCTGTGGACGGCGACGAAGAAAAGGCGTATCTTGCTACGTTTGATAGTACGCGCAACGGAGTATATACGCCCTCATGGTGGTGCGATCCCATGCTTTCGGGCAAAGCGCCGAACGGTTGCGAATGGCTTTCGGAAGAGGATTTGAAAGAGATTTACGAACCGCTCGATTTTTGCGCTTACAATATCTATCGTGCGGACGTTGCGGAAGGATTCGATTACAGATATACCGGAAATCCGTTTACGACGATGGAATGGACGATTACGCCCGAATGTATGTATTATTCGGCAAAATTCATGTACCGTCGTTATGGGTTGCCGATCATGATAACGGAAAACGGCATGGCGAATACCGATTTCGTGTATGAGGACGGCAAGGTACACGATCCGCAGCGCAGCGAATATCTGCGCACGCATATTAAAAACTTAAAGCGCGCGGCAGATGAGGGGATACCCGTAATCGGATATTCGTGTTGGAGTTTTATGGACAACTTTGAGTGGGCGGAAGGGTACGGAAAACGCTTCGGACTTGTCTATGTCGATTACCGTACGCAAAAAAGAATTATCAAAGATTCTGCTTATACGTTCCGCGATATTATCAAGACAAACGGAGATAATTTGTAAATTATGAAAGGAGATGTTTTCGGCAGGAATTAAATAGATTAAGAATTCCATGTTTAAATAGCATATGCAGTGCGACATAGAAAGGGAGGGAAGTGAAAAAATGCGTTGGAGAAATGACTGCGTATCGCTGCTGATCAAAAGCAGCGACAGAAAATAAAGCAAAAAGCGGCGCAAGGAAATAGAAAATATATAGTAGTATATAAGGCACTTGTAAAGCGATGTGAGAGCTCGCTTGACAGGTGCCTTTTTTCTTACGCTTTCGAAAAATGTAGTTTAATGCCAATACGAGCGCCCCCTGTTCGGATTTTGAAAAACATAAATTTCAAAATTTGAAACAGGAGGACAGGGTAGATGGCGAAAATCAAGTATGTGTTTGCAGACGGACATTCGGAAGAAGTGGAGGTCACGGAGGAATTCAAGCGTGAATATGAATTCTTACTTGTGCGGGAGCAGGCTCTGCATTGGAAAGAGATGAAACAAAAAGAACGGGCGGGACTTCGCTGCGTGAAAAATTTATCGCTGGAAAAATTTGGGGAGGACGGTTACGATCTGCCGT